>CAYTTF010000366.1:0-4857 GCA_964440665.1 uncultured Myxococcales bacterium
CTCAGTGGCGCGGGGCTCAGTAGCTTTCCGGCGGGTAATATTTCGATCGACAGCATCGCCTACGCCGTTTCGGACAACTCGTTGAACGTCGATCTGCCCGCGGTGGCCATCTACCTAGCGCCGGACGGGGTGACCGATCCAAAGAATGGGGCGATGCTATTCGGCACGATTCCCGCAATCGCTGCCGGATCCAACCCGACTGGCACGGTGCAGAAGGATCCCGGCGCCGATCATGCGTTCGAGGTCTACGCGGGAAATCTTTCGACGCCGTTCAACTTCATCGCGTCGACCACGGTCGTCATCCCGTCCGGAACGCCGATCCCGAACGGTCACGTCACCATCACCGTCACCGTCACCGTCGCCGCGCACCTCTGACGTCGTGAGCCCGGCCGTCGATCGCGAGGTGATCGTCGCCGGCGCGGGGCCGGCGGGGATCGCGACGGCGGTCGCGCTCGCTTTGCAGCAGCCGGGGCTGACCTCCCGGATCCTCTGCCTCGACAAGGCCCGCTTCCCGCGCGACAAGCCGTGCGGCGGCGGGTTGACCGGGCACGCGCACGCCGCGCTCGCGGCGCTGGGCCTCACGATCCGGGTGCCGCGCATGGCCTGCGGGGAAGGGCGGATCGTTTATCGCCAACGGACGCGCGACGTCGCGCTCGGCCGCCCGGTCGACATCGTGCGCCGCCGCGAATTCGACGCCGATCTGGTCGAGCAGGCGCGCGTCCGCGGCATCGAGATCGCGGCCGGTGAGGGCGTCGCGTCGTTCGAGGTCGACGCGCGCGCGGGCCTGGTGCGAATCGTGACCAGCACCGGGCGCCGGCTGACGACGCGTGTGCTGGTCGGCGCCGATGGGGCCGGCAGTCGGATCCGCCGCGCGCTCGCCGTCGACCATCGTCCACCCCTGCGCCTTTTTCAGGCCGAGGTCGACGCGCCGGCCGAGCTGGCGTCGACAATCGCCGGACGCATGATCTACGATTTCTCGCCGATGGCGCGCGGGCTGCGCGGCTACCTGTGGCTGTTCCCCGCGCCGGACGGTCGAATCAACGTCGGCGCGATGCACACGCCGACCCGCAAGGTGTCGGGCGCCCAGATCGAAGGATTGCTCCGCGAGGGCCTCCGGCCCTATGGCGTCACACTGGCCGACGGCGCGCGCGGCTGGCCGGCCTGGCGATACCGGTCGGGCGGCGCGATCTCGGCGCCGCACCTGCTGTGCGTCGGCGACGCGGCCGGCATCGACGCGCTCACCGGCGAGGGGATTGCCGTCGGGCTCGAGCAGGGACCGATCGCCGCCGCCGCGATCGCCGCCGCGCTGAATTCGGGCGACTTCGCCTTCGCCGGCTACGCCGCGGCCGTCCGCCGGGCCGTGGTCGGGCGCGAGTTGGCGCTCGACGATCGGTTGGCCGCGCTGCTCTACGCGCGGCACGGCTTTCGCGTGTGGCTGTCGCTGATGCTCTTCGATCGCCGCATGCAGGAGCTCTACGCCGCGCGGGTCTCGGGATCGGAGATCCTGGCCGACCGAAAGACGGCGCTGCTCGGCGCGCTCGGCCGCCACGCGTTCGCGGCGCCGGCTCGCCTGGCGATGCTGAGGCTGGGATAGCCGCGCCGGATCCGGGCGAGGCGCCGTTCGGGGCGGCTAAGCCGTCGCGCGCGAGGCGCCGCTCGGCGCGCTCTCGCTGGCGTCGGAATCGGCTTCGGACACGGGGCCGGTCTTGGTCACGGGCGCCGCCTTCGGTGTGCCGTCGCCGCTGGGCGCCGGCGCGGGGGCGCGTTTCGCCGCGGCCCGTTCGGCGGATTTCACCGCGGCCGCCTCGGCGCCCGCGTTGACCCGCTCCTTCAGCTCCTTGCCGACCTTGAAGAAGGGGAGGCGCTTGGGCCGAACGCTCACCGTCACGCCGGTCCGCGGATTGCGCCCTTCGTAGGGCCGGTAATTTCGAATCTCGAAGCTGCCGAAGCCCCGAATCTCGATCCGCTCGCCCCGCTTGAGAGACGCCTCCATCGAGTCGAAGATGACGTGCACGAGGAGCTCGGCCCGCCCCTTCGGAACCTTCTGCGTCTCGCACAACACGTCGATGAGATCCGACTTCGTCATCGTCCCGTCATCCCCCGGTCACTTCCGAGCGCGCCGTCTCTGCGTCGGCGAGCCCAAGATGTGAGCAACACATAACGGTAACCCCTTTCCCATCCGCCGCGCAATCCAAAACCTCGCAGCTGGGGAAACAGACTACGCGGGTCGATATTCCCCGAAAACGCCGCGGAAAACGTCGGCGATCTCGCCCAAGGTGGCACGCGCTTTGACGGCGTTCAGGATGGCCGGCAAGAGATTGTCGACTCCGCGCGCGGTTTCTTGCAGATGATCTAGCGCGCCGCGCAATTGGGCACCGTCGCGCGCCTCGCGCAAGCGGGCCAGGGTCGCGTTCTGGGCGGCCGCCAGCGCCGGGTCGAGGCGGTGCAGCGCCGGTGCCTCACTTGCGCCATCGGTGAATCGATTGACGCCCACGATCACGCGCGCGCCACTCTCGACCGCGCGCTGGTGATCGAGCGCGCGCCGCTCGATCTCGCGCTGGGGAAATCCGTCGGCGATCGCGGCCACCATCCCACCCTTGCGATCGATCTCGGCGATGAGCGCGGCCGCGCGGGTTTCGATCTGGCAGGTCAACGATTCGATCGCGTAGGCGCCCCCCAGCGGATCGACGACGTCGGCGACGCCGCTCTCGTGCGCCAGGATCTGCTGCGTGCGCAGCGCGACGCGCGCCGACGCCTCGGTGGGCAGGGCGAGCGCTTCGTCGTAGCCGTTGGTGTGGATCGATTGCGCGCCCCCCAGGATCGCCGCCAGCGCTTCGACGGTGGTGCGCGCCACGTTGTTGAGCGGATCGGCGGCGGTCAGCGTCGAGCCGGCGGTCTGGGCGTGAAAGCGCAGCATCTGCGCCTTGGGATCTTTGGCGCCGAATCGATCCCGCATGATCCCAGCCCAGAGGCGCCGCGCCGCCCGGAACTTCGCCACCTCCTCGAGCAGGTTCGAATGGGCGTTGAAGAAGAACGACAGGCGGGGCCCGAAGGCGTCGACCGCCAGGCCGGCGGCGCGCGCCGCCCCGACGTAGGCGATCGCGTCGGCCAGCGTGAACGCGACCTCCTGGACCGCGTCGCTTCCCGCCTCGCGGATGTGGTAGCCGCTGACGCTGATGGTGTTCCAGCGTGGGACCTCGCCGGCGCAGAAAGCGAAGAGATCGGCGCACAGGCGCAGCGAGGGGGCGGGCGGGTAGATGTACGTGCCGCGGGCGATGTACTCCTTGAGGATGTCGTTCTGCACGGTGCCCGAGAGGGCGGCGCGCGAGATGCCGCGCTCGTCGGCGACGGCGATGTAGAGGCAAAGCAGGGTGGCCGCGGTGGCGTTGATGGTCATCGAGGTCGACACGCGGTCGAGGGGAAGCCCGTCCAGGAGCGCGTGCATGTCGTCGATGGAGGAGATCGAGACGCCGGCGCGGCCGACCTCGCCCCGCGCGAGCGGGTGGTCGGCGTCGCGCCCCATCTGGGTCGGCAGATCGAAGGCGACCGAGAGCCCCGTCTGCCCCGAGGCGAGCAGGAACTTGTAGCGGCGGTTGGATTCGATCGCGGAGCCGAAGCCGGCGTATTGCCGCATGGTCCAGGGGCGCTCGCGGTACATGCGGGGGTGAATGCCGCGCGTGAACGGATACTCACCCGGGCGGCCCAGATCGCGCGCCGGATCGAAGGGCGGATTCCGCGCGGCCAGCGTCTCGGCGTCGTAGACCTCGTCGAGCGGAATGCCGGCGCTGGTCTCGAAGCGGTCGCGCGCGCCCATGCCGTCAGCCGACGACGATCTCGGGGACGCCACCCTCGATGATCAGCGTCGGCTCGGTTTTGGCCTGGATCTCCTCGATCGAGACGCCGGGCGCCCTCTCGCGCAGCACCAGGCCCGCGGGCGTCACATCGAGCACCGCCAGGTCGGTGATGATCCGGTGAACGGCGCGCACCGCCGTCAGCGGCAGCGAGCAACGCTTGAGGATCTTCTTCTCCTCGGACGCCGTCGCCCCGGGGGCGGCCTTTCCCTTGGCCACGTGCTCCATCATCACGATCACCCGCTTGGCGGCGGCCACCAGATCCATGGCGCCGCCCATCCCTTTGATCATCTTGCCGGGGATCATCCAGTTGGCGAGATCGCCGTTCTCCGCCACCTGCATGGCGCCCAGGATCGCGCAGTCGATGTGCCCGCCACGAATCATGGCAAAGGATTCGGCCGACGAGAAATACGCCGCGCCCGGCAGCGCGGTGATGGTCTGCTTGCCCGCGTTGATGAGGTCCGGGTCCTCGTCCCCCTCGAAGGGGAAGGGCCCGATCCCCAGCATGCCGTTTTCGGATTGCAGGACGATGTTGGTGTCGGCCGGGATGAAGTTCGCCACCAGCGTCGGCATCCCGATCCCGAGGTTGACGTACATCCCGTCGCGCAGCTCGCGCGCGCCACGCTGGGCAACCTGATCGCGCGTCAGCGGCGGCATGCTAGGCACTCCTCTTGCGCACGGTTCTCTGTTCGATCGGCTTCTCGAACTTCGCCCCCTGGACGATCCGCTGCACGTAGATACCGGGCGAATGGATCTGATCCGGATCGATCTGGCCGGGCGCCACCAGCTGCTCCACCTCGGCGATGGTCACGTTGGCCGCCGCCGCCATCATCGGGTTGAAGTTGCGGGTGGTCTTTCGATAGACCAGGTTGCCGAACCGGTCGCCCTTCCAGGCCTTGACCAGCGCGAAGTCGGCCGTGAGCGCCCGTTCCAGCACGTAGGGGCGGCCGTCGAAGTCGCGGGTCTCCTTCCCCTCGGCGACGATGGTGCCATACCCGGTCGCCGT
>CAYTTF010000367.1:0-4835 GCA_964440665.1 uncultured Myxococcales bacterium
GGGCGAGACCGATCGCTTCGCCTATCGGTTCGTGAAGCCCTGACAGGTCCCGGCGGGCCACCCCGGTCGCTCAGAGCTCCCCGAGCAACAGGACTTCGCCTTTGACCACGACCCTTTCGTCGCGTTCGACGCCGCCCCTGAGCGGCACATATTGACCGCCGTTCAGCTCGTCGACCGCGATCGGTAGCCGCTCGAAGCGAAGCAGACCCTCCGGTGTGGTTCCGGTCTCGACGAACGCCACCGTCTGGCGACCGAGGAGCAGCAAGGCCGACCGACGGATCGCCAGCTTGGTATCGGGATCGACGCCGATCGCCGCGGTCCCGAACATCTCCGGGCGAAGCTTTCTGGCTTTGTTGTCGATGGAGCAGCGCACCTTGGCCGTTCGCGAGATCGGATCGAGCGCGCTCGAGATCCACTCCACGACTCCATCGAACGACTCCTCGGGATACGAGAGGACGGTCACCTTGACGTCGGCCCCCTGCTTGACGTGCGGAAGATCCATTTCGAACACGTCAGCGAGGACCCATACCCGATCGAGCTCGCCGATCGTATAGAGCTCGACGGTCGCGCCACCGGTGTACTGCCCCTGCACCTCGAGGCCTGGGTTCGCGCCCCGCATGATGACCTCGCCGTCGATGGGAGACGGCAGAGCGTACTCCTGGGTGATGGAATCGAGGCCCGAGCTGCGCAGCAGACGAGCCTTCTTCTGCGCCCGCTCGAGCTCGGCTTTGGCGTTGAGATACGTTCCCTCGGCCGCCTCGTAGTCGCGTTGTGGGGCGGCGTGCAGCTCGAGCAGCTCTTTCTGCCGTTTCCAGTCCCGCTCCGCTTGAAAGAGCGCCGCTTGCGCCTTGGCCATGTCCGACACGGCGCTGCCGAGGTCGGGAGATTGAATCACGCAGAGCTTCTCCCCTTTCTTCACGCGCTGACCGGGCTGGGCCAGGATCTTGGTGATTCGACCGGTGACCGGCGAGAAGACGTGGGCGACGCGGAGGTCGTCGAACGTGACCCGACCCGCGACCCGAATCGTGCCTCCGACCGGTCGATCGGCGATGGGCTCGATCTCCATGCCCGCGTTCTTGACTTGCTGGGGCGTCAGCCACACTTCGCCGGGGGGCGCCTGTCCGGAGGTTTGAGCCGCGGGTGCTCGCGAGATACAGCCACCCGCCACGAGCGCCAATGCCACCACTGATTGCGTCTTCATTGCTTCGTTCCTTCCGCTTCTGGTTACGATGCTGCAACGGCTGTGCCGAGTCGTTTCGTGTTCCCAATTCATGACGCCCCAACCGGACCGCGATCCGCATATCTCCAAATCCGCGAGATCGTTCCCCCGCGAAGCTCAACGATGTCGACGCTGTGCACTTGCAGCGGGTGAAGTGCGCCGTCGGCCGATCTGCCAGGTCCATGGGACGATGCAGTTTGCAAACCGGCCAGCGCGTACTCCACGACGACGAACGATCCGACCCCCCAGGCGTTCTGGACGATGGTGTCGAGCTGCCGAATGCCCTTTCGCGTGGACTTGAAGTATCCGCGCGCGCCGCTCTTGCCATGTACCGCTTCCAGTTTCCCGGGCATGACGACCTCCAGGTCGTCGGCCATCGACGACACGAAGCCTGACTCGTTGTCGTCCTCGAGCGCTTGCAGCACGCCGCGCGCGACCGCGACGTTGGCCGCCTCCTCCGCTGTCCCCTGGTGCTCGAAGACTTGCGGCGCGCTCGGAGCGACCGGTGGTGCCGGCTGGCCGCCGGAGAGCTCCGCCTCGACCGCCTTCTCGTCGAAATAGAGATGGATCTCGGAGATGACGCCGTCGTCGTCGGTCCAGAGCAGCGCCAACCCGTGAATGACGGCAGGCTTGCCGGTCGCCGCGAGGCCCATCCACCCGCGGGACTGGGTGCCCGTCATCGTCCACTCGATCGCCTGAGAGTTGACGAGCTGGGTGCTATCGGTCAACCAGACGCGGGTGATGGTGAGCTGCCGATTGTCGAACGCGCCGAAGAGGTCGTGGTGGCTCTTGACGACCCGCTCACGCCCGCGTGTGTCGCGCTCGTCGAACAGAAAGTGTACGTCGTCGCTGAGCATGGGACCGAGCTTCGCGAGCGAGGTATCGGCGATCGCCGCGGCGTAGGCCTCCGCGACGGCGCGCTCGCGTTGCGTCGGCACGATGGGGCTGGCCGCCTTGGACCCGGCTGCTTGCCAGTGCGTGGGGGCCACCGGGGGCATCGCCACGGTCTCGCTCGCGCACGCCGCGACCCGCGTGGACGCGGCCACGAGGATCATCGACCAAAGCCGCCTTTTCACAGCGCCCACCCGATCGACACGAGGAGCCGCGGAAGAACCGTGGCGTTCGCGTAGTACTTCGCCATGAAGCCCTGCTTCGGGATGTCCTCGTCGGGCTTCGCGTACTGAAGCCCGGCGCCGACGCTGAGGGAGACCCGGTCGCCGATGAGGGCCTGGTAGCCGACATCGGCCGCGACGCCGTAGTAGACGTAGCTGGTTCGGGACCCGTTTTGAGCTTTTGCGGTCATCCAATCGGCGATGAGTGAGGGGCCCAGGAAGAGGCCGCGCGGGCCGCCGCGACCGGTGTAGTACCGATAGCCGAGCTCGGCCCCCCACCCGGTGAACGTTTGAACGGGAAGCTGGAGAGGATTGCCGCCGTCGTCGAAGAGGTTGATCGGGTAGGTCCGCGCGTAGGCGTGAAACGGGTTCAGGATGAGCGCATGGTGCTCGACCGGCGCAAAGATGATGTTGGCGCCCCACCTGTCCAGGGCGGCCGCCGCGAGGGGATTGAACTCGAGCGCCAGAAATCGGCGCGGCGGGGGGGAGTCGGGGAGCACGACGTCCACGGTCCCGGCCGGCGTCACCGGCCACGTCTCCTCCGCCGAGGGCGACAGCGACGGCGCCGCCGCGGCGGGCGCCTGCGCCAGGGTCGCGCGCGTGGCGGTCGAGACCGCGAGGAAGGCAACGGTCGCGATGACTCCGTTTGGCAGACGCGGCCTTCTCATCGCGCGCTCTCCGTCTTTCGGCGGGTTCGGATCCGCGCGAGGGTGAGCCCGGAGACGATTAGTTCCAACGAGATCGGCCACGCGTCTCTGCTTTCGGCGGGATTGTTGGCGACGTTGCAGGCGGAATAGTTGGTGGTGTCACAGAGCGCGCCGTCGCAAGCGAGCGGCGTGCCCTTCGAAGGCGGGTTCTCGACCCCATCGATTGCGCCATCGCTGGCCGCTCCGTCGGTCGCGGCCCCAGCCTCCTGGGCCTCCCGGACGTACGGCCACGGCGGAACGCTCACGCTCTCGCAGGCGGGGGCGAAGAGCGCAACCGTCAGGATGGAGAGGAACAACAGGCGCTCGAACGTCTTCATCGCAGGTCCGTCGCCACGGCGGCTTCGAGTTGGAACACCGAGGTCCAATAGCTGGCAAGGTCGCCGAAGTACTCGTTCTTCGTGGCGATGTAGGTTCGAAGCGCGTCCAGATAGTCGGTCAGGCTGGCCACGCCCTTGTCGTACTGGGCCGCGGCGATGTCGAACGCTCCCCTGGCGCTCTCCAGGAGCCCGCCGCCCGGCCGACGGGGTCCCTCCATCCGCTCGACGAGCTTCTTCGACGCGTCGAGCGCCGCGAGGCCCGTGGCGACGTCGTTCGCGACCTGGGCGGTGCTCTTCGCCTGCTGCAGGGCCGCGCTCTCGCGCTGCGCCTGCGCCTGACGTTCTTCCCCTTGCAGCTGATAGAAGAATGGGATTGGCGCGGAGAGCGAGAGCGTCAGAGCCGGCGTGACGATGGCGTTGTCGACCGACCAGCCAGCGGTTCCACCCCATTGGTAGTTGAGCCCCAACGTGATGTCGGGAAACTTCTGTCGTTGCACCAGCTGGAGCTGCGCATCTGCGGAGACCCGCGTGTAGCCCGACGACCGGAGATCCGGACGACGATCGAACGCAATTTGGAACAGCCCGACGGAGTTGATCCCGCGGACTCCAGGGGGCTCCGCGTAGTCGAGGACCTTCGTGTCGACGTCGAACTCCGGCACGTTGCCGCGGACTCCGAGGAGGAAGGCCAACGCCGCGCGCGCTTGACGCAAGGTGGCCTCCGCGCTGTCGACGGCTTGATCCGCTTCCAGCCGCGTGACCTCGATGCGTTCGAGATCCCCTTCGCTGATGGCGCCCACCTTGTAGCGGTCCTGGAACTTCTTCAGCGTCGTGGCCTGGGTGAGGGCGACGTCCTTGGCGAACCGGTCGGCCAGCTGCGCCTGCGCGACCTGCACGTACGTCGACTTCACCTGAAACCCGACCGTCCTGGTCGCGTCGACCCGCGACATCTTGGCGGCGGCAAGTGCGTTTCGGGCCACCTTCAACCTGAGATCCCGCTTCCCGGAGAGCGAATCCTCGATCGCGGCAGAATCGGTGATTCCGAAGGTGTAACCCCAGGGAGTGCACACGGCGCCGTTCTTGTTGCAATCGGCATCGCTGGCCTTGGTCCATTGGTAGGTGAACGCGTTCAACACACTCGCGCTCACCACTGGGTTCTGGATCGCGCCGGCGATGGTCACGGCCCCTTCCGACGTCTTCACGGCCGCATCGGCGAGGAGCACGTCGAGCCCGTGCACGCGCCAGATTCGAAGCGCCTCTTCGAGACCGAGAGACGACGGGAGGTCGACCGCCGCCGGCACCGCCTCGGCGCCCGACGCGCGCCGCCCCGCGAGCGAAAGGACTCCGGAGAGCAACGCCACCGTCGTCATGCCCCGAAGCCTCATCAGGTCCGCTCCATCAGGGCCCTGCGGCTCCGCCGTTGCTCGATCCAGCGATAGGCGATCACGCACAACGGCGGCTGCATGAGGCGAGTCAGAATCAT
>CAYTTF010000368.1:0-4809 GCA_964440665.1 uncultured Myxococcales bacterium
GGCCTCAAGACCTGCTGTTCGGGTGCCAATGGAGGGACTGGCCGCGGGAATGGGTGCAGCGAATTTGTCGCGAGGCAGGGGTTCCGGAGATCACCGCGCACGGGATGAGGGGGCTGCATTCGACCCTGGCCGTGGACAGCGGGATCACCGGTCACGCGGTGGCGGCGGCGCTGGGTCACGAGTCGTTCGAGAAGACGACGGCTGGAAGCTACGTTCAGCCGGGCGCCGTCGCGAACGCGCAGCAACGGCAGGTCCTCAGGGTGCTGGCGGGGGGGCGTAACTGAGCGCCTGAACGATGGGAAACCCGGGAGCAACCGTTTCCCAATCGTTTCCCAACCCCGTTTTTGTCCGCTTCTGCCTGGAAAACAGTAAGAAAATCGTGGAGATGAACGGGATCGAACCGTCGGCCTCCTGAGTGCGATTCAGGCGCTCTCCCAGCTGAGCTACATCCCCAACACGCTCGACCGAGGTCGAGCGCGGCGACATTCTACGCAGCGGCGGTCGCTTTGCAACCGCGGTTCGCGGGCCGCTGTCTGCGACCGCGCTATGGGCTCCGACAGGGGACGCCGGCCTCAGGGGACGATGGCGCCGCAGCTGCTGCTGCAGTTGAACGTGGCCGAGAGGCACGACATGTCGCCGATGCAGTTGTCGCAGGCGTCGGCGGCGTTGGTTCGACAGCGGCTCTCGCATCCGGAGACGTCGTAGGCGCTGTCGTAGCAGTCGCGGTAGCGCGTGCAGACCTGCTGACAGTCGAAGGCCTCGTCGACCTTGGTTCGCTTCGAAAGAAGGCTAGATCGGCAGAAGGCTAGATCGGCAGGGCGAATCCGACGGGACCACCCGCGCGGCGGTATGATCGCCGGCCATGGGACCGAGCGGCGAGCGGGGCGGAGCGCCCAAGCGGATCCGCGCGGATCTGGCGCTGGTCGAGCAGGGTCTTGCGCCCTCGCGCGAGAAGGCGCGGGCGCTGATCCTGGCGGGGGAGGTTCTGGCGGGCGATCGGCCCATCGACAAGGCGGGCGAGCTCGTCGACGGGAGGGCGGAGCTGAGGCTTCGCTCGGCGCCGATGCCGTTCGTGTCTCGTGGCGGACTCAAGCTCGCGCACGGTCTGGATGTGTTCGGTGTGGAGGTGCGCGATCGGGTGGCGCTGGACGTCGGGGCTTCGACCGGCGGGTTCACCGACTGCTTGCTCCAGCGGGGCGCCGCGCGCGTCACCTGCGTCGACGTCGGGCACGGGCAGCTGGACTGGAAGATCGCCTCCGACCCGCGCGTGCGGGTGCTCGATCGGGTGAACATCCGATTGGCGCCGCCGGATCTGCTGACCGAGCCGGTGGATCTGATCGTCGTCGACGTCTCGTTCATCTCGCTGCGGCTGGTGCTGCCGGCGCTGCCGCCGCTCGCGAAGCCGGGAGCGGACCTGGTCGCGCTCGTCAAGCCGCAGTTCGAGGTCGGGCGCGCCGACGTGGGCAAGGGCGGCATCGTGCGCGACGAGGCGGCGCGCGCGCGGGCCCTCGGTGAGGTGCGCTCGTCGGCCGCGGCGCGCGGCTTCGAGGTGCGCGGCGACACCGTCTCGCCCATCACCGGCGGCAAGGGGAACGTCGAATTCTTGCTCCACCTACGCGTCGCCCGACCGGTCGTCTAGATCGCGCGGATCTCTCCCACGCTGGTATTCTCCGACCCGACACGATGCTCATCCTGATCACCGGCGCGGCGGGTTTCATCGGATCGCACCTGGCCGAAAGACTCTGCGCGCGCGGCGACGAGGTGGTCGGCATCGACAACTTCGATCCGTTCTACGGGCGGACGGTCAAAGAGGCGAACCTGGCGGCCCTGCGGCGCGGGGCGCGGTTCTCGCTGGTCGAGGGGGACATTCGCGACGCGGCGGCGTTCGAGCGGGCGTTCGCGAGGCGGCGGCCGGACCTGGTGGTGCACCTGGCTGCGCTGGCCGGCGTGCGCCCGTCGCTGGCCGATCCGGCCCGCTTCGCCGACGTGAACGTCACCGGTACCCAGCGGGTGATCGATGCCGCCACCGCGCACGGCGTGCGGCGGCTGGTCTTCGCGTCGTCTTCGTCGGTGTACGGGCTCGACAGCCAGCCGCCGTTCAAAGAATCCGATCCCTGTCTCAAACCGGTCTCGCCCTACGCGTCGACCAAGCGCGCCGGCGAGCTGCTGCTCTTCACCGCCCACCACCTGAACGCGCTCCACGTCACCTGCTTGCGCTTCTTCACGGTGTTCGGCCCGCGGCAGCGGCCGGATCTCGCCATCCACAAGTTCGCGCGGCTCATCGCCGCCGGCCAGCCGATCGAGCTCTACGGCGACGGCAGCAGCTCGCGCGACTACACCTTCATCGACGACATCATCGACGGGGTGGTCGCGGCCGTCGACGAGGTAACCAGCGCGACGCCGGGTTATCGGATCTACAACCTCGGCGGCTCGCGCACGACCACGCTCTTGCAGCTGGTCGACTTGCTGGGAAAGGCGCTCGGGAAAACGCCGCACGTCGAATGGCGTCCGGAGCAGCCCGGCGACATGCAGCGCACGCTCGCCGATCTCACCCTCTCCGCCCGCGCCCTCGGCTACGCTCCCCACGTCTCGATGGATGAGGGCATCCGCCGCTTCGTCGACTGGCTAAGCGGAGCGTAGATCGCGTCGAGGGAGGACGAGCTCTGCTCGTCCGAGCTCATCGCGGGGGGTGTGGGACCCTCCCAGGGTCCCACAGTTATCTATCCCCGCCCGGATTGTAAAACCCGGGTAGGCGCGGGCCGCGATCGCGGTTGCGGGACTGATCGTGTTTCGGCCGCTCGCGTTCGCGGTCCCGGTCGCGGCCCCCCCGTCGCCGGCGCTGTCCCTTGCCGGGCATCGGGCCCTGTCCCTTGGTGCTGTATCCCGGCCGGCCCGAGTGTGTGCCGCCACCGCCGCCGCCGCCGCCATGAAACGACTGGTTCTGCTGCTGCCCCTGCGCGACGTTGGCGACGGGTCGAACGACCATCACCGGCAACGCCACCGGCACGGCCGGGCGCCACTCATGATAGGGGCGAATATTGGCGTCGCGCACCGACGCCCAGCCGGTGGCGACACCGACGCCTTCCGGCCTGGGTGCGGCGCCGTCGGTGGGCATACCGCCCGACATCCCGCCGACAGAAACGCCCTCGACCGATGTCCCATCGACCGGAATCCCGACCCCCGATATTCCGTCGCCCGAAATCCCGTCGCTGGGCAGCCCGACATTCAGTACCAGTAATTCGGCGGCGTCGGGCTCCGCGGACGTCGTCCAGTCGTCGTCCGGCTGGATCACGACCTCGCCCGACAGCGGCTCGCTCGCCAGGCTGGCCGCGTCGGCCCAGAGCGCTTCGTCGAAGCTGTTTTCGCTCTCCGCGACCGCCGGGATTTCGTAGAGCGGCAGCGGCGGGAGCAGATCGCTCGGGATCGCCCACTCGAACACCGGTGCGGCCGGCTGCGCCGGTACCGACGGCATCGAGATCGGTGGCAGATCCTGCTGGCCGCGTCCCCGCCGGCGCCGGCGCGGGCGGGCGTGGAAATCGGTGGCCGCGTGCAGGCTGTGACGCTCGTCGGCCGATCCCGGATCGAACACCTCGCTGTCGAGCCCGGCGTCCGAATCACAGATGCCGCACTTTTCTCCCTCCGGCTCGCCGAAGTAGGCGCGCAACATCTGCACCCGGCAGCGCTGCGTGTTCATGTACTTCAGCAGCGACTCGAGCCGCCGGCGATCGGAGATGCGCCGCGCCTCGAACACCTGCGCCGCCTTGTCGACCTGCTCGCGGGTCGGTCGTGGTTCGACGCCCTTCCAGCGCGCGGCCTTCACCTCTTCGGCGACGCCCATCGCCTCCAGCACCGACAAGACGACGCGCACCCGCGGCTGCGGGAGCGCCACCGAGAGCGCCAGATCGCGCACCGAAACCTCTTTGCCCTCATCGCTCCAGGCGTAGAGCCCCTCGGCGACCATCCGGGCCTGGGTTTTGGTCGGGTGGGCTTCCTTGAGGAAGTATTCCTGGATCGCGATGTCGTCGGGCTGGAACAGCAGCACGCAACGCGCCGGTTTGCCGTCGCGTCCGGCGCGTCCGGCTTCCTGCACGTACGACTCCGGCGAGCCGGGCATCTGGTAGTGGATGATGTAGCGTATGTCCGGCTTGTCGATGCCGAGGCCGAAGGCGTTGGTCGCGATCATCACCACCTTGCGCCCCGGCTCCATAAACGACGCCTGCGCCTTCTCGCGCTCCTCGGTCGTCATCTTGCCGTTGTAGCGTTCGACCGGGATCTTGCCGTGGCGGAGCGCGACGTAGAGCTCCTCGACCGCACGCACGGTCGCGCAATAGATGATGCCGGGGCGCCGCAGCCGCGCGATCAGCTTGCCCAGCTGGCGCAGCTTGTCCGCCTCGCCGGCGACCTTGCGGACGTCGAAGGCCAGGTTCGGGCGGTGGAACGAGACGCGGCAGATCTTGACGTCCTTCATCCCCAGCTGAACCTGCACGTCGTCGCCGATCGCCGGGGTGGCCGTCGCGGTCAGACCCAGGATCGGCGGCCGTCCCAGGACCTCGGCCGCCCGGCGGAGCCCCAGGTAGGCGGGGCGGAAGTCGTGGCCCCACTGCGACACGCAGTGCGCTTCGTCGACGCAGAAGAGCGAGAACTTCACGCCCGCCAACGCCTCTTGCACCGCCGGCGAGTTCACCGACTCCGGGGTGATCATCATCAGGCGGATGCTGCCGTCGCGCACCGCCGCCAGATCGGCCGCCCGCTCCTTCGCGGTGCGCGTCGAATCGATCCGGACCACCGCGACGCCGGCGGCCTTCAGCT
>CAYTTF010000369.1:0-4805 GCA_964440665.1 uncultured Myxococcales bacterium
GGCGTCCAGCTTCAGCGGACCGAAGGCGGGGCGCAGGTGGTTGTCGAGGATGGAGCGTTTGGACTCGACCTCGCTCGGTTTGTTGTTCGTCGCCGCGTAGGTCGCCATGAACGTCTTGGCGAACGCCGCGAACCTGGGCACCTCCTTTGGTTTCGCGGGCGGAGGATTCCGGATCGCTTCCTCCTCCCGCCTGATGTGTTCTCGCTCTGCCCTCTCTGCTGCTTCTTTCGTGTCGATGTTGGGCGTGCCTTCGATCCGCAGGCGTGATCCGTCCGGAAGGCGGATCATCTTGCGGTATCGCCAGCGGTCGCCCGACCTCTTGTCTCGGTACGCGCTCATTGGACTGCTCGTCCTTTCCAGCGGCGAACCGACTTGCACGGCGCGACTGTACCATCGAGCAACGCCACTACGGCCGACTTCCGGATCCTGATCACCCGCCGGGGGCCCAGGCGAGCCGCGGGCAGCTCACCGCGCTCGACGAGGCCACGAACCTCCTTGAGACCCATCCTCAGCGCGTTGGCGGCCTCCTTGGACGTCAGGACAGCGGGCAAGCGGTCGAAGTCTTCCGAGGTCACGACCGCCTCGCTTGGGTGGCCTCGTCGAGGGCGATCTGCGGCCAGAAGAGGAACTCGTAATCGAAGGTGTCGTCCGCCATGGGGTCGCTCGTTCACCGGACTTCTCGGCAACCCGAACAGAAAAAGACCTCGAAATCGTCGTTACCGTCGGTGACGAGGCCTCAGACGTGCCTACTGGCGCGCGGGCGTATCAGGTAAAACCGAATCCCCGCGGCCCGTTAGAGTCCGCGTGATAACCGCGTGGCTCGCGAGGAATCATGTTTTCCTTTTTCAGCGGGCCTAGATACGACGAAGGCGTATCAGGCCCTTTATCTTGCGTTCGTCCCTCACGCTTCGCAGTCGGACCAGATATTCGATTTTTCCGTCGGCGTACTCTTCTTTGGGATCGGTCGCCGAGACGACGGATGAAGCCAGACGGAGTCAAATTGAGTCGACATCTCGATCGAGGCTCGATGCGTGGACCGTCGACGTGGGATGGCGAACGCGATGGCGATGCCCCAAGCGATCCGTGAGCTGACGACGACGATCGCGCTCGGCTTCTCGCGCGCGAGATCACTGGTGCCCAGGGCAAGGGTCATCGAGCGCTCGCCGACGACGTTCATGCCAATCGAACCGCGTCATTCGCGGCGCGCACAGGCGGAGCACAGGAGTAAGCGAAAGCGCGACGAGGGCAATACCCGTGCTGCTCTTCCGACCACCCCAAAAGGACGACCGGATCGATTGGCAGGCAGCACCCATCGGGATGCACTGGCGTGGTCGGTGTGACGCCGATAGCGACGGCCCAAGCGTCGCAGGAAGGGATCTCCACTGTAGGAGGGGAGAACACCGTTCACGAAGAACGCGGCGGCGAGGGAGGCCACTTGCGCGATTGGCGACCACTGCTGCGCCGGCGATGTATTTGGCGAAGTCAACAGCACTGGAGATGCGACACCCGTGGCATTGGACGCAACTACGCTAGCGGCGCTGTCCCGAACGGACGGGAGGAGGATGTAGAGCGAGAGTGGCGGCTGCCTCGTTGGCGATCTCCGGGGCGAGGCCGCGGCCGAAGCCGGATCAGCAGCGGCTCCACGCGATGCGCGATCGGAAGCGGGCGGCAAAGTTCGCGCCGCCACCATCGACCTGCGCCCCGCCTTGAGCGCTCCGCGCCCGATCGTGGGGCTGTACACGGGCGGTGGTGACGTCGAACCAGGCCCCAAGCTGTGGCGCTGGACGACTTTTCGAAACCTCAGACGTATGATGCGGTCGGCCATGTGGACGAACGACCGGCGCAGCTACGTCACATGCCTGAAGTGCTTGAGGGAGATCGAGCGCCAGCTGGAGGCGCTCGCGGCTCGCGGGAAATGATCAGCGCGCGAAAGCGCAGTCTTCGAGCTGGGGATCGCCGATGATGCGGCCGTTCCCGGTGCAGACCACCGTCGCCTGCGTACCCTTGCTGAGGCGCGCCGCAGTGCTTTTCTCGCTGGGTAGCATCGTCGCCGCAACCCACTGGAACTCGTTACCGCCGCCCAGCTTCACGACGATGTGGTCGAACAAGTCTTTGTCGATGCCGGTGACGGTGCCGGTCACTAGCAGTCGCTTGCCCTTGTACGCGTCGTCGGCGCTGACCTCGTTCGCGTCGTACTCCTTCCAGAGCTTGCGGGCGCCGATCTCGATGGGTGGCGCCGCTGGCGCCGCGGGTGCCGCTGCCGGCTCGGAGGCCGTCGAGGCGGTGGAGGTCGACGAAGACGATCCGGCCTCGCCGCCGATCTTCCCGATGACGTACAGGATCGCGATGAGACTCCCGAGCCCGATCGCGAGCTTTCGGAACCAGGATGAGGAAGGTTTCTTCCACTCGCACTTCGGGCACGAGGTCGATCCGTCGGGCATGGCAAGGGCGCATTGAGGGCACTTCATCAGAGTCCTTTCGTCGGTTCCCTAGGTCGCTGCCGCATTGAATCACCCCTGCCGGCACCCGAGCAAGCGGTGGATAGCAACATCGGCGCTCACCGGCGGAGAACCGGGCATCTTCGAGCGCGCTATCACCGTCCTCGCCCACTGCCGGCCCGACGACATCTGGCGACGCACGGACGGTTTTGATGTCGACGCCGAGGAACGTGTCTTCCCCTACCCCCGCTGTGACGCTGCGCTGGCGCGGTGCCGCGGCCCGAGGCCGCATTTCATCGTTCAGGCTCGAACGTCCTGGTTGATGTGTCCTATTCATAGTACACTCTTGCAGTGAGTGAGGACGGGCCGACGCCACGCCGCCTCGGGCTCCGGTTCTATCGAACGCGGACCGGCGTGGCACCGGTCCGAGATTGGCTTCGAGGATTGACGCGTGAGGCACGTAGACAAATCGGCTGGGACATCGGACAGGTGCAGGAGCGCTGGCCCCTCGGCTGGCCGCTCGTCGGCAAGCTCAAGAGCGGATTGTGCGAGGTGCGCACGACCTTCGATAAGAACGAGTACCGGGTGTTCTTCTACGTGGAGCGCGACCAGGTCGTCGTGGTTCACAGCACCATGGTGCTCGTTCACGGCATTCACAAGAAGACCCAGAAGACGCCGCCGGCAGAGATCGCGTTGGCCCAGCGTCGAATGAAGGAGGGCACATGAAAATCGGACCACCGCGGGACGAGCTAGAGGAGCTCTTCGACGAGCTCGGGGAGCTTCACGAGCTCCGAGCCGGCGTACAGAAGAAGGTCCTCGCGCACGACATCAAGCAGGCCATGAAGGCCAAGAAGATCTCACCGGCCGAGATGGCGAGGCGCATGCTCACGAGCCGAGAGGCGGTCTACCGCCTGCTGGATCCGACGCGCACCGGCGTCACGCTCGATTCTCTCCAGCGCGCCGCTTCGGCGCTCGGGCTCAGCCTCAATATCAGCTTCGAACCGCCGGACAGACGACCAGCGGCAACACGCGAAGGCGTGGCCGCCCGGCGGAAGAAACGGGCCGCCTGAGGCCGACCCCGCCCGATTCTCTCGCCACGCTCTCACCACGATGACCCGGATTTAGGCGATTTCTCCCGCTCTCAAGCGACCTCTACGGACTCGTGCCCAAACTACCGAAGCTAGCGGAATCGTTGTGCAAGTCGGGCCACCGCTTCGTTTTTTTGGTTTCTGATTTTATGGTTTCAATCCCCGTCACTCACCCAATTACTTCGGTTACTTAGGTTCGGTTTTGCAGAGGCTTGAGCGCATCCCCAAGGGCCCTCGGAATGACCGTATTCCATCTGCCGTCCCAAAGGGCTGTTGTCGCCGCGAGTTGAGCCTTCCGAGCCTTCGTCAGCCGGGCCACAGCGGCATCCTACGCTTGTCGAAACCGGGTCGCCTTCCTGCTACCATCACGGCATGTCGTCAGTCCTTCGGGCCAGGGTCCAGGGCGGCAAGCTCATCGTGGAGGATCTTGTCGATCTTCCCGACGGAGCTCAAGTCCACCTCCGTATCGTCGAGAACGAGGACGAGTTAGACGACGAGGATCGTGCGCTCCTCCACCGAGAAATCGACCTTTCGCGGGCGGAAGCAGCCAGCGGCGCCACGGTATCAGCTCAAGAGGCGCTCGCAACCTTGCGCGCCGCCCGGCATGAATGAGCAGGTTCCGTGTTCGCCTCACCAAGCGGGCGCTCGGACATCTGCAGCGAATCGATGCCTAGTGGCGAGAGAACCGACTCGCAGCTCCTGAGCTGTTCGAACGCGAGGCTGAAACGGCGCTCGATCTCCTCGCCGAAACGCCCTTCGTGGGCGTTCCCTATCAGCGTCTGAGCGGCCCTCCAATCCGGCGGCTCCTGCTGATCGAAACGCGGTACCACACGATCCCAGCGTACTCGCTCAACACCGGGATGTTCGGTGCAAGGAATCCGCGGGCACGATCCGCGACGCTCTCACGGGGAACTACCGACCCGAGCACGTCTTCGCCCTGCGCCAGGCGCTTGAGGTGTACGACTTCCTCCAAGCCAAGGTCGTTGAGTGCGATGTCGAGATCGAGCGCGTCCTGCACGACCTCAACGACGACCGCTCGCCGCCCGAGACGCCCCTACCATCCGTACGGCACGCGCGCGGACGGAACGAGCCAAAGTTCGAAGTTCGCAAATCTCTCTATACCCTGCTGGGCGCCGATCTCAGCCAGATACACGGTCTCGGCCCCTACTCGGTGCTGCGCCTGGTTGCCGAGTGCGGCGATGACATGCGAAAATGGCCCACCTCCACCCTCCACGCAGATCGCGGCTCGTCGATGATCTCGAAGCCCGTCGCCTTCCTG
>CAYTTF010000370.1:0-4802 GCA_964440665.1 uncultured Myxococcales bacterium
AGAAGAAGTCGGGGTGCCCGCCGGCCACGCTCTCGTTCTTGAAGTCGCGATACTTCACGGGCAGCTCTAGGCATTGCCCCGAGTCACCCGCTTGCGTGCACGTCGCCGTATCGGGCTTCGGGGTGGGCGTGCAGGTGAAGCCCTTTTCGAGCTGGCAGTCGTGCGTGCAGCCGTCGCCGTCGTTGGTGTTGCCATCGTCGCAAGCCTCGTTCTTCTCCACGTTGCCGTTTCCGCAGCTCGTCGCGCAGGCTTGGGTGACGCCCGTGGCGCTCCGGCAGACGGGCTCCTTGGTGCAAGTCTTGGAGCATCCGGTGCCGTCGCCGTTGAAGAGGCCGTTCGGGCCGCTGCAGCCGGTCGGGAAGGGCGGCGTGTTGCTAGTGCCGCAATCGCAGGCCTCGTTGCCCGTCTGCATACCGTCGCCGCACACCGAGACGGTGCACTTACTGGGCGTGCCGGTGCAGGTCGCGCCCGGCTCGATCAGGCAGTTCGACGAGCAGCCGTCGCCGTCCGCCGTGTTGCCGTCGTCGCACTGCTCGCCGCCGATCTTCATGCCGTCGCCGCACTTGGGCGTGCACTTTCGCCCCGGCACGCGGCACACGTAGCCGGGCTCGATCGTCTTGCAGTCGGAGGAGCAGCCGTCGCCACTCATCGTGTTCCCGTCGTCGCAGAGCTCCTGCGAGCTGGCGATGCCGTCGCCGCAAACGGAGGTGTTCACGCAGGGCGCCCCGACGGTCGGACAGGTCCAGTCGGCCTCGATCTGGCAGAGCCTGGAGCAACCGTCACCGCTCATCGTGTTGCCGTCGTCGCACTGCTCGGTGCCGTCGAGGACGCCGTTGCCGCAGGTGAGGCCGATGGTGTCGGAGATCGACACGCCATCGATGGTGCGAGCGGTGTCGACGCCCCCGCCATCGACGCCTGAGCCGGGGCCGCCGGCCTTCGGCTTGACGCCGGCGCAGCCCGCCCCGACGACGATTGCCAACGCCCCAACAAAAGGTACAACTAAGCGATGAGTCATTGCCATGACGCGCACGATAGCTCCCCTAAATTCCCACGACATGGATAAATGATCATTTGGAAACAAATCGGGAGGATGACCTACGACATGTAGGGCTTCCGCCGCCCGACGGCCCGCACGAGCCTCGCCAGCAGCTCCGGATTTTGGGCCAACGCGAGTTTCCGTAAACGCGGCAGCCTCTTGATGGCGCGTTCTATTCGAAGCGCCGTCCCCATGTCGCGGCAACGCCGAACCACGAGCACAGCCAGCGGGCCACGCCCTCGGGTGTACCGCGCTCCCTTCCCGGCGTCATGCGCCGCGATCCGTGCCTTGACGTCCCGCGCGATGCCGCAATAGAGGGTTCCGTCGGTGCAGCGCGCGAGATAGACGCTGAAGCTCGAGGAGGCCAGCGCCGGTCTCGCCGCTACGGCAGGAGCGTCTCGCCCATCAGGTACTGGTCGACGCCCCGCGCGGCGGCTCGACCTTCCTGGATCGCCCACACGATGAGCGACTGGCCCCGCGCCATGTCTCCCGCGGCGAAGATTCCGGGAATGCTGGTCGCCTTGTTCTCGTCGACCGCGACGTTGCCACGCCCGTCCAGGCGAACGCCAAGATCGGCCAGCATCCCTTCCTTCTCGGGACCGACGAAGCCCATGGCGAGCAGCACCAGATCCGCGGGCCAGACCCGCTCGGAGCCGGGCTTTTCCTTCATCGCGAGACGACCGTCGCCGTTCTTCACCCACTCCACTTCGATCGTCTGCAGCTCCTTGACCTGCCCGGCGCCATCGCCGATGAGGCGCTTGGTGACGGTCACGTACTGCCTGGGATCCGCGCCGAATAGCGCGGCCGCTTCTTCTTGACCGTAGTCGAGCTTGTAAACGCGCGGCCACTGCGGCCAGGGGTTGTCGGCGCCGCGCAGGGTGGGCGGCCGTTGCAGGATCTCGAACTGCACCAGGCTCTTGCAACCGTGGCGCAGCGACGTGCCCACGCAGTCGGTCCCGGTATCGCCGCCGCCGATCACGATGACGTTCTTCCCCTTGGCGCTGATGAACTGGCCGTCGGCGAAGTTGCTGTCGAGCAGGCTCTTGCAGCTCTTGAGCAGGAACTCCATGGCGTAGTGGACGCCGCCGAGGTTCCGCCCCTCGACGGGGAGATCGCGCGCCGCGGTCGCGCCGCCGGAGAGGACGATCGCGTCGAACGACTCGCGGAGCTTCGCGGTCGGGGTGTTCTTGCCGATCCAGGCGCCGGTCACGAACTTCACCCCCTCTTCGGCCAGCAGGTTCACCCGCCGATCGACGACGTGCTTCTCCAGCTTCATGGGCGGGATGCCGTACATGAGCAGGCCGCCGATCCGATCGTCCCGCTCGAAGACTGTCACCAGGTGTCCGGCACTGTTGAGCTGCGCCGCGCAGGCCAGGCCCGCCGGCCCCGAGCCGACCACGGCGACCGTCTTGCCGGTCCGCTGGGCGGGCGGTTCCGGGACCACCCAGCCCTCGGCAAAGGCCTTGTCGATGATCGCCGCCTCGATGCTCTTGATGGTGACCGCGGGCTCGTTGATCCCGAGCACGCACGATCCTTCACAGGGAGCCGGGCAGACGCGTCCGGTGAACTCGGGGAAGTTGTTGGTCTTGTGTAGACGTGCGAGCGCTTCCCGCCACTGGCCCCGGTAGACGAGATCGTTCCACTCCGGAATGAGGTTGTTGATCGGACAGCCCGAGGCGCCGCCGGGCAACAGCGTTCCGGTGTGACAGAAGGGGACGCCGCAGTCCATGCAGCGCGCCCCCTGCTCCTTGAGCGTCGAGTCCGGGAGGTGATCGTGGAACTCCACCCAGTCGCGCACGCGCGTCTTCGGATCGCGCCCGGGTGGCTCCTGGCGCTCGTACTCCATGAAACCGGTCAGCTTGCCCATGGGGTTACTTCCCGCCCAGCCGGGCGGCGTCGTGGGAGTTCTGCTCGAAGGCGGCCATCTCGGCCTCCTCGGGCGACAGCCCCGTCTCGCGCATCTTCTGCTGCGTCTCCAGCACCCGGCGGTAGTCGTTGGGCATCACCCGCACGAAGGAGGGGATCAACTGATTCCAGGCGGCGAGGATCTCCTCGGCCCGCTTGCTGCCGGTCAGCTGCGCGTGCCGGGAGATGAGGCCGTGCACCAGCTTGATCTCCTCCGGCGTCTCCAGCTTGCCCAGGCTCACCATCTCCTTGTTGCAGCGGCGCGCGAAACCGCGCCCCTCGTCGTCGAGGACATAGGCGACGCCGCCCGACATGCCGGCCGCGAAGTTACGGCCGGTCGGGCCGATGATCACGACCCGGCCACCGGTCATGTACTCACAGCCGTGATCGCCGACGCCTTCGACGACGGCGCTGGCGCCGCTGTTGCGGACGCAGAATCTCTCGCCCGCGACGCCTCGAAAATAAGCCTCGCCGCTGGTCGCGCCATAGAGCGCGACGTTGCCGATGACGATGTTCTCCTCGGCGACGAAGGTCGCGAGCCGCGAGGGGAAGACCACGATCTTGCCGCCGGAGAGCCCCTTGCCGACGTAGTCGTTGGCGTCGCCCTCCAGGGTCAGCGTCATGCCGCGCGGCACGAAGGCGCCGAAGCTCTGCCCGGCCGAGCCGGTGAAGTGGAGCCGGATGGTGTCGTCGGGGAGCCCGTCGGCGCCGTACTTGCGCGTCACCTCGCTGCCGGTGATGGTCCCGACGACGCGGTTGACGTTTCGGATCGGCAGCGACACCTCGACCTTCTCGCCGCGCTCGATGGCCGGCTTGCAGAGCGGCAGGATGGTGGTCATGTCCAGCGACTTCTCGAGCCCGTGGTCCTGCGACTCGGTCCGGTAGCGCCCCACCTCGGGCCCGGCTTCGGGCTGATGCAAGATCTGCGAGAAGTCCAGCCCGCGCGCCTTCCAGTGGTCGACGGCGTCCTTGAGCTGGATGCACTCGGTGTGGCCGACCATCTCGTTGACGGTGCGGAAGCCGAGCCCGGCCATCAGCTCGCGTACCTCCTGCGCCACGAACTTCATGAAGTTGACCGCGTGCTCCGGGCTGCCGGTGAACTTCTTGCGCAGCTCCGGGTTCTGCGTGGCCACCCCGACCGGGCAGGTGTTGAGGTGGCAGACCCGCATCATGATGCAGCCGACGGCCACCAGGGGCGCCGTCGAGAAGCCGAACTCCTCGGCGCCGAGCAGCGCCGCCACCACCACGTCGCGTCCGGTCTTGAGCTGGCCGTCGGTCTCGACCACGATCCGGCTGCGCAGGTTGTTGAGCACCAGCACCTGGTGCGTCTCGGCCAGGCCGAGCTCCCAGGGGACGCCGGCGTGCTTGATACTGGTGAGCGGTGAGGCCCCGGTGCCCCCGTCGTGGCCGCTGATGAGGACCAGATCCGCGTGCGCCTTGGCGACGCCGGCCGCGATGGTTCCCACCCCCACTTCCGCCACCAGCTTGACGCTGATGCGCGCCCGCGGGTTGGCGTTCTTGAGGTCGTGAATGAGCTGCGCCAGATCTTCGATCGAATAAATGTCGTGGTGGGGTGGCGGCGAGATGAGGCCCACGCCCGGCGTCGAGTAGCGGACCTTGGCGATCCAGGGATAGACCTTGGAACCGGGGAGCTGCCCCCCCTCGCCCGGCTTCGCCCCCTGCGCCATCTTGATCTGGATCTCGTCGGCGCTGATCAGGTACTGGCTGTTCACGCCGAAGCGTCCCGAGGCGACTTGCTTGATCGCGCTCCGCCGCGAGTCGCCGTTGGCGTCCGGCACGAAGCGGGCCGGATCCTCGCCGCCTTCGCCGGTGTTGCTCTTGCCGCCGATGCGGTTCATGG
>CAYTTF010000371.1:0-4766 GCA_964440665.1 uncultured Myxococcales bacterium
AATCGGGCGCGCGTCGCGGATCTCCCGCCTTGTGCCACAGATCTTGGGCCGTCCAGGCGCCGTCGCCGTCGTTGCCGTTTTCCGCCTGGGCGGCCGGATCTCCGTCGGCCAGCGTCTGCAGCTCCGGCTCGATCCGCTCGCGGGTCACCGCCGCGAACAGGTGGTAGCTGTTCACGAGCCGGAAGCGTTCATTGAGCTCGAAGATCGGGCCCGCGAGCGTCAGCAGCCGCCCAGGCTCGGTGAAACTATAGAGCCCACCGATGAGCGAGACGGCGATGAACAACGAGGCGCCCGCGCGGCCCAACCACAGATGCCCGGCGCCCGCACGCCCCGACTCTGGGGCCGGCGCGTCGGTTCCGTCGGCGGACGGGGTGACCCACGCGAGGGCGGCTCGCCATCGGTCGGCGATGCGGCCGAGGGCAGCCGGAACGAGCGGGCCCAGGCGGGCGCGCGCCCGTTCCAGATCGGCGTCGTCGAGGAGGAACAGGCTGAGCGCCGCCGCCAGGTAGCAGAAGAATCCGTAGTTGGCGGTGGCGGCATTGGCGATCTGGAAGAGGGCAAACAGGATCGCGGCGCCGAGACGCGCCCGGCGGGGCCCGAAGATCGCGAAGGGGACCACCAGCTCGAGCACCAGCGTCGCCCGGCTTTCGAAGTGGTGCCACCAGACCGGAAGGTGGTGCGCGTAGAAGGCCAGCCAGGTCGGCAGCGGCGCCGTCTGGTAGTAATACGTCATGGCGCTGCCGTCGCGCCAGTCGTCGATCGGCGACTGCCACTTGGCCACGCCGGATTCGAAGTAGAGCTTGAACAGCAGCAGCCGGAACAGGAAATGGACGCGCGGCGCCGGCGCCTCGGTGGGGAGAAACGCGGCCAGCAGGCCGCATTCGAGCAGCAGGTTGTCCCACTGGAAGGACAGGAAATCGCGACCAACCAGCGCAAACGATAGGTACAGCGCCGTCGACAAGGCAAAGCAGAGCCGGGAACGGAAGCCGCCGAGCGCGGCAATCGACAGCGCCGAGCCGAGGGCGACGCCGACGGTGAGCGCGGCGTCGCCGTGGAACCACCAAAAGATTGTCGGCAGCTGGAAGATCGAGGCGCCCGGCTCCGCCTGGACCGCGCGCATGAATTCGCCGAACGGCAGCAGGCCGCGGCTGCCGATCAGGATCTGGACCTGCGCGCCCAGCGACAGCCAGGCGCACAGAGAAATCAGCGCCAACACCCGGGCGAAGAGGGCCCCCACGGCAGCCCCCGAGTCGAAGGTCCACCATGGCCAGCCGACTGCCTTCATGTCGGCGAGACGATCCGGCCCGCCGACCGGAGAGCGGCGCGCGTCGTCAGCACCGCATCGATGGCTGCCGTCCCGGCGCCCTTGGGAAAATCTTCGTGACGCCCGGTCAGCGCCTCGAGCGACGCGTGCACGGAGCTGGCCAGCGCCCCCAGGTCATAGCCACCCTCGAGGAGCAGCACCAGTTTTCCACCGCAGGTGCTGGCGGCCAGCTCGTGGAGCGCCGAGCTCATCGCGGCGAACCCGCGCTCGGTGACGCGCATCTCGGCCAGGGGATCGTGCGCGTGGGCGTCGAAGCCGGCCGACACGATGATCAGATCGGGCGCGAAGGCGCGGCCCACCGGCAGGAAGAGATCGTGGAACACCACGCCGTAGTCGGCGTCGGCTTGCCCGCCCGGAAGCGGGCAGTTCACCGTGGCGCCGCGCCCCGCGTCGACGCCGACCTCGGCCGCGGCGCCGGTCCCCGGGTAGAATGGATATTGATGGACGGACATGTAGAGGACGTCCTGCCGCGCCTCGAAGATCTCCTGCGTGCCGTTGCCGTGGTGGACGTCCCAGTCGAGGATCAGCACCCGCTCGGCGCCGGCGCGTCGGGCCGCCTCGGCGGCGATGGCGGCGTTGTTGAGCAGGCAGAAACCCATCGCGCGGTTGGGCCGGGCGTGGTGGCCGGGCGGCCGCACCAGCGCGAAAGCGTTGTCCGCTTTTCCACCCATCACGGCGAGGGTGGCACCGACGGCGGCGCCCGCAGCCAGCGAGGCCGCTTCCCAGCTTCCCGGCGACACCGCCGTATCGGGATCGAGCTCCGCATATAGCCCCTCGAGGCTCGCCAGCCTCGTGCGGTAGCCGGGGCTGTGCACCGCCTCGATCTCGGCGTCGGTCGCCGCCCGCGGCGTCTCGATGGTGACGCCGGCCAGGGGCGCGCGACCGAGCTCGGCCATGATCGCGTCGAGGCGCGCCGGCGACTCGACGTGGCCGGGACCAGGATCGTGGTCGAGAAACCTCGGATCGGTGAGGACGAGCGTACTCATGTGGGCTCCGCTTTGGCGAGATCGAAACTGAACACGCACCCGCCGCCGGGCGCGTCGCGCACGGATACCTCGCCGCCGTGGGCGCGCACGATCTCGCGCACGAAGGCCAGGCCGAGGCCGGTTCCTTTCTCTCGGGTGGTAAAAAATGGGGTGAAGATCTGTTCGCGCAGCCCGGGTGGAACGCCGGGGCCGTCGTCGCTCACCTCGATCCGGACACCGGTCTCGACGGAGTGCGCGGCGATCTGTACGCGGCCGGTGCGCGTGGCCGCGGCGGCGTTGCGGACCAGGTTCAAGAACACACGGCGCAGCTGTCCGGCGTCCGCGCGCACCCGCAGATCGCCTGGGGACTCGATCACGATCTCCGCAGCGCCGGGTGCTGCGGAGAGGTCGCGAATCTCCTCGAGAAGTGGTCGCAGCGGCACGGCATCGAGGTGCGGCGCCGGTCGTCGCGCGAACTCGAGGAACTCGTTCACGACGGTCTTGAGATGACCGATCTCGCGCTCGATCCGCCCGACTTCTTCCAGACGCTCCGGCTCCGCCGCCAGCGCTTCCCGCAAGAGGCCCGCGTAGAGCTCCAGTCCGCCCAGCGGATTGCGCACCTCGTGGGCGATCCCGGCCAGCATCATCTGGGTTCGCGCGTCGCGCGCCTGCAGGGCGACGCGGGCCTCTTCGAGCGTCTGCGCCAGGACCCCGATCTCGTCGCGGGTCTCGATGGGAATGGGCGTCTCGAGCGCGCCGCGCCCGAGCCGCGCGGCCGCGCCCGCCAGCCGGGTCACCGGACCGGAGATCCGGCGCGCGAGCCAGGCGGTGAGGGCCAGGACCGCCGCCAGCGCGGCGAGCCCGGCCAGCCACAGCGATCTCCGGAACGCGGCCAGGGTGGTCCGATAGTCCGCGCTCCCTTCGACGGCGACGAATCCGGCCAGATCTCCCGGTTCGCCGACGGCCGCGTAGGCGCGTTTGTAGGAGACGCCATCGTGACCGACGAAGAGGGGCGAAGCGGCCGGTGTCCCGCCCGCGGCCCGCGCTAGCTCCGCGCGATCCGAGGCGAGCTCGTAGGCGTGCGCGCCCAGGGTCAGCGTGCCGGCGGTGTCGCCGCGCGCCTCCAGATCGGGCGTGACGACCAGGACCCGCCGAACGTCCAGACGCGCACGCGCGGTCTCCAGGCGCCGGCGCACGTTCGCGTAGGTGAGGGAACCCTCGTCGCCGGGCCCGATCGCGCGCAGCTGCTCCGGCAGCACGGTCGCCGCCGTCCCCGCCGCGGCGGTCGCCAGCCGCCGCCCGAGCTCGTCGTCCAGCGCCCGCCGCGCGACTTCGTGCGCGAAGAAACCGAACATCCCCAACGCCGCCACGGTCGGCGCGATCGTCCCCGCCACCAGGCGAACGAGCAACCTTCGCGATGGCCGGGCCTCCACCGGCCCATTGTGCCGCCGGTGCCCCCGCCGCGCCATGCGCTGATCTGCCGCTGCCACTTTCAACAATCGCGATCTACGGGGCCGGTCGAAAGGTATCCTGGCATTGGTGCGACCCGCCGACACGACCTTCGAGAGCCACGCGGCTCAGCTTGAGATCTACCGACGACTCGGTCCGAGCCGGCGTGTCGAGATCGCGGCAGCGCTTTCGGCGCAGACACGCGAGCTGACCCGGGCCGGCATTCGCTTCCGGCATCCGGAGTACGGCGCCGCCGAAGTCGAGCTGGCGTGCCGTCGCTTGTGGCTCGGTGACGATCTCTATTGTCGGGCGTGGCCCAGGGCCCCTCTTCTGATGCCATGAGCGACGCGGCGGCTGGCGATTTTTTGGCCCGGTTGACGGCCAAGCTGACTTCGGCCCGCATCCCGCACATGGTCGTCGGCTCGTTCGCAAGCTCGTTTCACGGGATCCCGCGCAGCAGCCAGGATCTGGATCTGGTCATCGATCCCGACGAGCGAGCGCTGCGGAGATTTCTCGAAAGCTTGCCGGTCGAGGAGTACTACGCCGATGCGGACGCCGCCCTCGATGCGCTTCGACGTCAGAGTCAGTTCAACGTCATTGACATGGCGACGGCCTGGAAGGCCGATCTCATTCTGCGGAGGCGGCGGCCTTTCTCGATCGAGGAGATGCGTCGAAGCATCGAAGGCGATCTCCTCGGCACCCGCGTGCTGGTCGCCAGCCCGGAAGATACGGTTATCTCGAAAATCGAGTGGTCGAAGGCTGGTGGGGGAACCGATCTCCAGCTGCGGGACGCCGCCGGTATCCTCGCGGTACGGGGCGCCACCCTGGATATGGCTTACATCGAACGGTGGGTAGCCGAGCTCGGCCTCGGTGACCTCTGGGATCGCGTTCGGCGAGACTCGGCTGCACGCTGAACGCAGCCGGTCCGACCTTCGCGGCCGCGCGCTGGGCGCAGCCCGTCATAGCCGTCTACCGCTTGCTGAACTGGAAGCGGGCGCGGGCGCCGCGCTGGCCGTACTTCTTGCGCT
>CAYTTF010000372.1:0-4755 GCA_964440665.1 uncultured Myxococcales bacterium
GGCCGGATCGAGGATGACCGTCGTGCCGTCGTCGGCGCAAACGTTGGCGGTCTGACCGGCGGCCGTGCATCGACCCCATGCGCCCTGATCGCCGTTGGCGGTCAGAGTGCGGCTCACACGGGTGAATGCGGTGGCCGAAAGATGACTGGTCGACGTCAGCGGCCGATCGCCGCGGAGGATCGCCATTAGCAGCCGATTGTGGGTTTCGTCGGGGTAGGTGAAGACCGCGCCGCGGTCTTGCGCCAGCAGCTCGACCGGCGCGGGTCCAATCCCGGCCATCGCGGTGCTGGCGCCGACGAGCGACAGGTCCAGCGTCGCTCCGTCCTCCTGATAGGTGGTCGAGAAGAAGCCGTTGAATGCCCGCGAAGGCGAGTGCTGCCGCCAGCCGTCTTCGGTGAAGAAGCGCCCCGCGCCGAAGGCGCCCCAGTGCTCGCCGTGGCCGCCGGCGGTGAGCTCGACGATGCGACGACCGAACGATCCGAGCGACAGCTCGGCCTCGGAACCGGGCGAGCTGAAGCCGGTCTTGGTCTCCATCGACAGTGCGCCGCCCAGGGTGTTGAGACCGAACAGCGGGTTCGAGCCCGGCATCAGATTCAGCGAGCGGATCGCGTCGGGCGGCAGCAGATCCCAGTTCACGATGTCGCCGAACGGCTCGTTGAGGCGGACGCCATTCAAGAACACCGACAAACCCTCGGAGGCGCCCAGGATCGGGGAGGCGACGAACCCCCGATATTGCAGATCGGCCTCTAGCGGATTGTCCTGCACCTGATTGATCGTCACGCTGCCGAGCGACTCGTTCATGTACTCGGAGATGTCGAGATTGTGGTGCGCGTCGATGGATTCGCCGGTCGCCGTCTGGACGTTCGCGGCCACCCGATCGCTCGGCAACAACGAACCATGCAGCGGCGTCGCGGCGACCACGACCGTCTCGTGCGTCGGATCGGCCGGAGGGGCGTCGGCCGGCGTCGCGCCTGCTCCGGTCGACGGGGGCTCCGCCGTCGGCGTGCCTGCCGTCGACTCGGTCGAATTGTCGCCGGCGCGCGCGGTGGTCGTCAGGAGGACGCCGAGCCAAATGCCGGCGCAGATGGAGGACCAACGCACGCGGTGAAGTCACCGCAACGCCAGGGGTCCGTCAAGCCATAACCGTGTCCTACTTTCGCGATCTAGCGACGATGAGGAGCAGGTCGGGCACGGCGTAGCCGCCGGGAAGGTCGAGGTGCGTTGTTCCGACGTCGAGGGCGAGCTGCGTCGAGGGCCCGCCGTCGAGGAGGATCGCCGAGTCGAAACCGCCCTCGGCCAGACGCGCCGCCAGCTCGTTGGCGTCGATGGGTGCGTCGACGACGACCAACGTCAGGGCGTCTCCGCCGCGCTCGAGCGCGACGGCCGTGCGGCGCGCCCGCTGCGGCTTGAGCTTGAGCGGCTGTCCGTGGACCAGGAGCCGCGGACCTACCTGGATCGCGCCCACCGCCGGGTCCCGGGGATCGAGATCGTGCGTGTGCACGATCCGCGCGCCCGTCGCGTCGAGCAGCAACACGCCCCAGTCGACGTTTCGGCGCAGCGGCGCGCGCTCCCGAGCTTGCGCGATCCGCAGGCCGAGCGGCGCGCCGCGCTCATCGAAGAAGCCGCCGTTCACCGCGGCGACCGCGCGACGCCGGCGACGGAGATCCGTGGCGGTCTCGGCGAGCGGTGGGCTTCCGGTCCCCACCACCACCTCGGCGCGAAAGCGGTCGAAGCGAAATCGAAACAACAGGATGGGGGTGACGCCGTCGCTGGCGAGCAGCGTGGCCCGCGTCGCGCCAGGTCCTATCTCTTGCCACGCGATCGGCTTCTGGGCGGCGGTGGCCGGCGCTGCCGGTGTCGGCGGCGCGGCGGCGGCAGCGCTCGACGCGCCGAGCACCAGGGCGGCGACCCACCCTCGGAGACGTCGGCGTCGCAGCGGGGGAGGGGACACGTACCAGATGTTACGACGGCCGTGGGAGGATCGAGCCATCACGATCAGACGGAACCGGGGCCACCAGCGGCACCTGCGCCAACGGACTCTAGCGTCTCGGTCTGACCGACGGGGCCCGCGGAGGCCCAATCGGGGCGACGGTCGTGTAGCCTCGGGGCGTGGCGGATGACACCCATCCAGCGCAACCCGCGCAACACTTCACGCCGCCGGCAACCTCCGGGTCGCAGGACGCCGTCCCGGAGATCCCCGCCGAGGAGGAGCGGCTGCTCGCGCGCGTGCTCGCGAGCTTGGTCGCGCACGCGGCGGCGGCGCCCCGTCCCGCGGCCGGCCCGATGGGCACCGCGACCTCCGCCTATCGGCGCGGGTACGTCGACGAGATGGTCGCGCTGCGCGACGAGATCGGCGAGGCGCGCCTGGAAGACGTCCCCCAGCTGGTGGCGCAGATGGAGCGGCTGCAGGGGGTGGCGCTGACGCGCGCCGATCTGCAAACGATCCTGGTGGACCCGGCCGCGCCCTATTTCGGCCACCTGCGCCTGCGCGAAGAGGTGCGCGGCCGCGGCGCCGTCGAGCGCGATGTCCTGATCGGCCGCGCCACCTTCGTCGACGCGCCGAATCGGATCCACGTCGTCGACTGGCGGCACGCGCCGGTCAGCCAGCTCTTCTACCGCTACGCCGAGGGGAGCGACTACGAAGAGACGTTCGGCGATCGCGACGTCGAAGGCGAGATCGTCGTCCGCCGGATCCTCACCATCGACGGCGGGATCCTTCGGCGCGTCGCCTGCCCGCAAGGCGTCTGGGAGCGACGGACCGTCGCCACCGCCGCTGGCCCCGAGGGCCCGGGCGCCGTCTGGGAGCGGACCGATCTACCAACCTACGAGCTCGCCGGTGGCGAGCAGACGGCGACGCGCCCCGAGCGCGTCGTGGCTCCGCGGGTCGCGCGCGGAAAGCTGGGCGCGGCCCCCGCCGGCCGCCAGGTCCTGGACCGCCACCTCCCCGAGATCGCCGCGCTCATCGACCCGCGCCAGTTCGACATCATCACGGCGCGCGACGCGGGCGTGGTGGTCATCCAGGGCGGCGCCGGCAGCGGCAAGACCACCGTCGGCCTCCACCGCCTCGCCTACCTGGCCTACACCTACCCGGACCGGTTCCCGCCGCGGCGCCTGGCGGTCGTCACCCACGGCGTCGCGCTGGCGGCGTACATCGGCCAGGTGCTCCCGTCGCTGGGGATCGAGGGCGTGCGCGTGGTGACCTTCGGCGAGCTGGCCGAGCGCGAGCTGCGCGCGGAGATCCCCTGGCTGCGCGCCGACATCGTCGACGACGTCGTCCCGGCGGTGACACGCGTCAAGAGCCACCCGGCGCTGCTGCACGAGCTGGAGCGACTGGCTGCGAAGAATCGCGTCAGACGCAACTCGCGCGCGGTCGTCGAGCTGTGGGCCGATCTGCTCACGGACCAACCGCGCCTGATGGCGCTGCTGCGGGGCGCCGCGGAGATGCCGGTCTCCGAGCGCGACATCGTCGAGGCGCACGGGATCATGGCCGACCGCGTGGCGGCGATCGTCGCGCGCGATCCGCGCGAGGGGACCGGCGCGCGAGACAAGGCGGACGGCAAGGGGCGAGGCAAGCGGCGCGCCCGCGACGGCGCGCGCGGATCCGCGCCGCCGCCCGACATGCACTGGACGGCGATGGGGCTCGATCACAAGGGCGGGCAACGCACCGTCGACAGCGATCTGCCCGAGGGGATTCGGCGCGTCGAGGGCGGCGACGTCGATCCCAACGACGATGCCGAGGACGATCAGAACATCCGGGGCGAGACCGGCATCGACGGGTTGCGCACCGAGGACGATCTGCCGCTGCTGGATCTGGACGACGTCGCGATTCTGCTGCGCGCGAACCAGCTTCTGCGCGGCGTGAAGAAACCGTTCGCGCACCTGTTCGTCGACGAGGCGCAGGACCTGTCGCCCATGAAGCTGTCGGTGCTGATCGGGCGCACCCCCAAGCCGTCGATCACCTTGGCGGGCGACACGTCGCAGCGGCTGTTTCTCGATAACGGCTTCGGCGATTGGCGGGCGGTGCTGGGTCATCTGGCGCTGGCGCACGTCGCGATCGAGCCGCTGCGCATCGCCTACCGGTCCACGCGCGAGATCCTGGCGGTGGCGCGGGCGGCGATGGGGCCGCTCGCGGATCCGGATCCGCCCGAAGCGCCGCGCAGCGGGGCTCCCGTCGAGGCGTTTCGTTTTCCGGCGGCGGGCGCGGCGGTGGCGTTCCTGGCGGAAGCGCTACGCGATCTGGCCGCGCGGGAGCCGCGCGCGACGGTGGCGCTGCTGGCCCGCCACCCCGAGCAGGCCGACCGGTACTACGAGGGGCTGCGGCGCGCCGAGGTCCCGGCTTTGCGCCGGGTGCGCGCGCAAGAGTTCGCCTTCCGGCCCGGCGTCGAGGTCACCGACGTCCGCCAGGTCAAGGGCCTGGAGTTCGACTACGTCGTGATGCTCGACGTGAACGCCAGCAGCTACGGCCGCGACGACGAATCCCGCCACCTCTTCCACATCGGCGTGACCCGCGCCGCGCACCAGCTGTGGCTGGTGGTGACCAGCGAGGGGAGCGCGCTGGTGCCGGAGGCGTTGGTTCGCGGGTGACGGAGCGCCGCCCAATGGCGCGGCCGCCGTCCGCGCCACCCGCCCGGCTCAGCACTCAGGGCACGATGATCGGCGGGATCGGCATGTCGTAGACGTTTTGCACGCACGACGCCAGATCGAAGAAGATGAACTCCAGCGCAAGCTGGCGAGGCGCGTCAAGCAGTTGAAGCG
>CAYTTF010000373.1:0-4716 GCA_964440665.1 uncultured Myxococcales bacterium
TCCCCCTCGGGGAGATCGCGCAGCGATCGCGCCAGCGTCACGTCGCGGAAGATCGGCACCCCAGCTTGGCGCGCCACCTCCTTGATCCGCTCCGCCACCAGCCGCTCGCCGCGCGCGATCACCACCGGCGCGGCATCCCCCTCCCGGTCGTAGCGCAAGGCGACGGCGATGTGATCGGGATTGACCACCACGAAGTCGGCTTTTCGGACCTCCGCCACCATCCGTTGCTCCGAAAGCTCGCGGTGGAGCCGCTGGCGCTCGGCGCGGTGACTGGGATCTCCCTCCGACTCCTTGGACTCGCGCTTGACCTCCTGCCGGGTCATCCGCAGACCGCGATGATGCCGGCGGAAAGCAAAGAGATAGTCGGCCACGCCCAGCGCTAGCGCGACCAGCGCCACCCGCCCGGCCAGCCGCCCAGCCAGCGTTCCCAGCGCGCCCAGAAAACGCCCCGGGGCTGCACCGGCGAGCGCCGTGACGCCGCCCAGCACGGGACGCACCGTGACCCAGGCCAGCACGCCCACCAGCACCACCTTCAGAAGGCCCTTGCCGACGGCCAGCGCCGCCTGCCCGCCGAAGGCGCGTTTCAGTCCGGTCACCGGCGACAGCCGCGCCAGGTCGGGCTTGATGGCACCAAGGGCCAGCAGTCCCCGCGTCTGCAAGAGCCCGACCCCGAGCGCCAGCGTGGCGGCCGCCACCAGCGGCGCGGCGAGCGCGTGTGCCATCGCCTCCAGCCCGGCCCCGAGCGCGACCGACGGCGCGCCGCCGGCCGGCGCCGCCGCCAGCGCCGATCTCCAGTACGCCAGCAACCGCGCCGTCATTTGCGGGCCGCTGAAGATCAGCGCCGCGATGGCAGCCGTCATGGCCGCCGCAGAGGTCAGGTCGCGGCTGGTGGCGATCTCGCCGCGGCCGCGCGCGTCCTCGAGGCGCTTCGGCGTCGGCTCTTCGGTCGGCTCTCCGGATCCGGCCACAGAACGATCCGGCCGAGCCGCCCCCGCCTACTTGGCTGGCGGCGTGCCCGCCCCCGCCATCACCTGCTTCATGAACGCCGCCTGGTCGTAAGGCTTGGCGGCCTTGGTGATGGACGGCTTGGCATCCTTACCCACGGAGGTCAGCTCCATCGTGATGGGGCCGGTCACCATCGGGTTGCTCTTCTGGGTCATCTCCATCTTGACCAGGCCGATCGGCGCGACGCTCTCCGCGACCCAGGAATCTACCGAGTCCCCTTGCGCGGTCTTGTTCCTGTAGTGCTTGGTCTTGAACGAGCCGGCCGCGACCTTGAGCGTCTCTTCCTTGAGCAGCGTCTTCGGATCGGGCTTGGCGAACTGACCCTGCGCCCCGCCGGTCTGCATCTCCATCGGATCGTTCGGCCCCATCTGGATGACGAGCTTCTGCGGCTTGCTGACCCCGTCCGCGCCGCCCTGCAGGGTCACCTGCGTCACCACCTTGCCGAGCTTGGCGGTGGGTCCCCCTTCGACCGACATTTCGATGACGTTGCCCGCGGCGCTCTTTGCCACCAGCGCCATCTTCATCGTCATGGGCGGCATCGTCCCCACCTTCATGGAGTACTGCGCCCAGCTCCCGGACGGCACCTTGGCGAGATCGGTCACCATCGGCGTGGCCGGCCCCTGGCCCATCTGCGCGGAGGCGACCGCCGGGGCCAAGGCCAAGAACAAGAACAGGAACAGCGACCGGGGGGACAACCGGGGCGACGGCGACATGGGCGGCAGCATAAGCGAGCGGCCCGCCGTTGGCGAGCGCCTAAAGCCCACAGCGCCTAAAGCCCGATGCCGATCTTGAACGACCAGGTGTCGGTGTAGATGCTCTCGAAGGTGGTGGTCTTGAGGAAGCCGTTGACCGGATGCAGGTAGCCGAGCGCGACGCTGACGAACCCGACCCGCGCCAGATATAGCGCCGCGCCCGCGTCGATCCCGAATTGCCAGATGACGGTCGGGATGGTGTGCTCGAACTGAAACCGGCGCATGTAGCCGATACCGGCCAACCCTTTGGCGAACGGAACCACGTGACCGGCCTTGAGCTGGACACCGAGCGAGGCGGTCTCCGACGCGAAATAGTCGCCGTTGCTGGTCTTCCCCTCCTGCCAGCCGTAGGCGGTCGAGAGGCCGACGCGGACCAGGGACGATAGCGGATAGACGTCGAGCGACAGGCTGTCGAAGGCCTCCGACTTGGCGAGGGCGCTCGCGAATTCCGAGGCGCCGATCTGAACGAAATCGAAGCGGCGAAACGCGAGCTGGACCCGGGGCAGCACGGGATCGAATTCGGCTTCGGTCGCTGCCGATGTGGACGCCGGCGCAACGACCGGCACCGCGGGCGGCAGCGGCGGAACGGCGGGCGGCGGCGGGACCGCGGGCGGCGTGGACGGCGGTGTTGCCGAGGGTGGCGTCGCGACCTCCGGGGGTGTCGGGGGCGCTCCCGGTGGCGATGTCCAATCGATGCGGGTGCCGAGGCGCCGGGCCAGCTTGGGATCGTCGATGTCCTCGTCGGGGGCTGCCGCGCGCACCGGTGCCGCGGCGCAGAGGCAGCACACCGCCACCAAACCGGCGAGCGCGCGGCGCCCCGCCAAGCATCGTCGACCGAGGCGCATTCTAGAGAGGCTCGAAGCTCAGGATCATCTGCGTGATCATCTCGTCGTCGGAAATGGGCTCCTTGGCGCCGAACTGGAGACGGAAGGTGGCGGTCGAAGGCCCCGCTAAAAACGCGTCCCGCTCGAAGGTACCGGCGGCCGGCTCCCAGGACAGCTCGTCCCCGGAAGCGCCCGAAACCGTCTGGAAGGTGCCCTCGTCGAGATGGATCGCCGAGGCCGGGACCGTGGAGGTGTTGATCACCCCCGACGCCTCCGAGTCGCGGTTCCCCTGGGGCGTGCCCAGCACCGTATCGACGTGCAGGCTGTAGAGCGCCGCCGACAGGTCGGTCACGTCGTTCAGATTGCTCGGCGGCACCGCGAAGACGGTCACCGTGTCGAACGAGGCGGGGATCCAGGGCGGCTCGAGCAGGTGAAACTGGTAGGCGCCCGCCGGATCCACGTAGACGACGGTGCCCGGGAACGGGGTGCTCCCCGCGTCGATGCCGCCGCATGCCCCCAGGGTCAGGAGCGCGGGGACGAGGAGGCCGAGCGACGACACCTGCGCCGTCGCCCACCGGGTGCGTCGCATGGACGGGATGTTAGCACCGTCAGAACGCGGTGGCCGTCCGGTCGAAGAGTCGCAGCCACCAGCCGAAATCGCCGGCCAGCGCGGCCTCCAGCGCGCCGAGCCCGACCAGAACCACGCCAATCGCGAGCAGGCCCTTGAGCGGCAGCCCGATGAAATAGACCGGTACCTGCGGCGCGGCGCGCGCGATGAGACCGAGCGCCAGATCGGTCAGCCAGAGCGCCACGATCACCGGCGCGGCCAGCGCCAGCCCAGAAGCGATCAATTCTACCGACGCAATGGTCACGATCGCGGCCGCCCGATGCGCGGCACCCCCGCCGAGGACGCCGCCGATCGGCAGCGCCTGGTAGCTGCGCAGGAGCGCGTCGACCAGGCGCGGGACGCCGCCGATCTGCAGAAAGACCACCGTCGCCAGCAGCAGGTAGAGCGCACCGAGCGGGCTCGAGCGCTCGTCGGCGGTGGGGACCAGCACCTCGGCGATGTTCGCGCCGCGCAGCGTATCGGCGAGACGACCGGCGATCTCCGCGGCCCGGAAGGCGGCCGCCGCGACCAGCCCCAGACAGAGGCCCACCACCACCTCGCGCGCGAAGAGCAGCGCCAAGCGCAGCACCCCCGCCTCCGCAATCCCGGCGGCCGCGGCCGAGGCCATCAAGATCGGTGCGGCCAGCGCCGCCAGGAGCAACGCGAAGCCGACCCGCACGGTGGCGGGCAGGCGCGGGCCCCCGAGCGGCGCCACCAACCAGACCACCGGCGTGGCGCGCGCGGCGCCCAGCGCAAGCGCCAGCACCAGCGTCATCAGATCGGCGGCGGGAACCAGCGTCACCATCCGCGCCTCACCCGGGTCTCCCCACCGTCAGCGCAGCGACGGGACGGCCAGGAACAGCGCCTGGGTGAACCGCACCAGCGACGCGCCCAGGACCGGCCCCATCGCCGCCAGCACCGCCATCACGACGACCAGCTTGGGCACGAAGGCCAGCGTCTGGTCCTGGATCTGCGTCGCCGCCTGCAGAAGACCGATCACGAACCCGACCACCATGCTGGCGAGCAGCGGCGGCCCGGAGAGCAGCAGCACCAGCAAGAGGCCCTCGCGAATCGCGCGCAGCACCAGATCGGTGGCGGCGCCGCTCACAGATAGCTCTCGAGGAGGCCGCGGATGACCAGCTGCCAGCCGTCGGCCAGCACGAAGAGCAGCAGCTTGAACGGCAACGACACGGTGGTCGGCGACAGCATGTGCATCCCGAGCGCCAGCAGCAGGTTGGCGATCACCATGTCGACCACCAGGAACGGAATGAAGAGCAGGAAGCCGATCTGAAACGCGCGCCGCAGCTCGGAGGTGACGAAGGCGGGGACGATCACGCCGTAGTCGCGATCGCTCACCGCGGCGCGCTCCGCCGGCGCGCGCATCTTGAGCGCGAGCGCGAAGAACGACGCGAGGTCGCTGCGCGCGGTCTGCTTCAGGATGAAGTCGCGCAACGGCTCCTTGCCGCGATCGACCGCGGCCTCCAGCGCCGCGACGGTCTCGCCGCTGGCCAGGTCGGCGCCGGCGGCC
>CAYTTF010000374.1:0-4694 GCA_964440665.1 uncultured Myxococcales bacterium
AGGAGCGCGACCAGCGAGTCGATCTGCCCGGCGCACTTCGTGGTCACGGTCGCCCATCGCGCAACTGGCAGCGGCTGGATGCTGATCTCGATCTTGTAGAGATCGGTGCCCGAAACCAGCGCGGTCACGCGACCGCGGTCGATCTGGAGGTCGGCGACGCAGCCGTGACGAACATAGCTTCGACCGCGGGGCAGGCGATTCGCGTAATCGCTGTAGGATTCGAGGTTGGCGCACCAGGCCTGTCCCCAGAAGCTCCGGGCGATCTTGTTGCCCTGGATCGGCACCACGGGGAAAAGTTGGCGTTCCGGGGTGCCCTTCTTGCCCTTGCCTTTGGCTTTGACCAGCCGAGCGGCAGCAGCCAAGGCGCGGGCCCGTCGCGCGGCGACGGGGACATAAGGAGGGAAGCCACCGTAGCCGTCGTAGCCGTCGTAGCCACCGTGCCTGGGCATGTGGCGGCTACGCTTCCGCGACCGCCGCGTGGATGTCAAGACTGACCACGCGTAGGAGCTCTTCGTTTCCCATCTCGGTGAGGAAGGCACCGTCGCCGCCCTCCAGGACTTCGCGCGCCAGGCTCTGCTTGCCCTGGATGAGCTGGTCGATCCGCTCCTCCAGTGTGCCCCGGCAGACGAACTTGTGAACCAGAACGTTTCGCTTCTGACCGATGCGGAACGCGCGATCGGTGGCCTGGTTCTCGACGGCCGGGTTCCACCAGCGATCGAAGTGGATGACGTGCGTTGCCGCCGTGAGATTTAGCCCGGTGCCGCCCGCTTTCAACGACAGCACGAAGAAGGGCGGCCCGTCGTCCGCCTGGAAGCCCGCCACCAGCGCGGCCCGCTTCTTCACCGCGGTCTCGCCGGTGAGGACCAGACCCGCTCGCCCGAACACGCGCCCGAGGTGAGCCGCCAGCGGCTCGGTCACCTCCCGGAACTGCGTGAACACCAGGACCCGCTCCTGCTTCGCCGCGATCTCCTCAGCGATCTCCGCCAGCCGCGCAAACTTGCCGCTCGCCGCCGGGTCCCAGGCGCCGTCCCCGAGCCACTGGGTCGGGTGGTTGCAGATCTGCTTGAGCCGCACGAGGTAGGCCAGGACCAGACCGCGCCGCTTGATGCCATCGACCCGCGCGAGCTCGTCGCGCAGCGACTCGACCGCCTGAGCGTAGAGCGCCGCCTGCTTCTTCGTCAGGCCGCAAAAGACCTGCATCTCGGTCTTATCAGGCAGGTCATCGATGATGCGCCGGTCGGTCTTGAGCCGCCGCAGGATGTAAGGCCGCACCAGCTCGCGGAGCGGCGCGTACGAGGGAGGGTCTCGCTTCTCCAGACGTTTGACGAAGGACGAGAACGTCTTCGGCGAACCGAGGAGACCCGGGCTGAGGAAATCGAATAGCGACCACAGATCACCCAGGCGATTCTCGACCGGCGTGCCGGTGAGCGCGAACCGCACACGACCGCGCAGCTTCTTCACGGCGCGGGTCTGCTTGGCGTCGGGATTCTTGATGGCCTGCGCCTCGTCGAGAATCACAAGCTCCCAGGTCTCTTCCGACACCCAGGGCAGCCGAGGCAACGTCCCGTAAGTCGTGATCACGAGGTCGGCCCGGGCCAGGTGGTGGTCCGGGCGCGCGGCGAGCTCGGACGCTGGCGTTTCCGAGGTGTGCGCGATGACAACGCGAATGGACGGAGCGAAGCGCGCAATCTCGGCGCGCCAATTCGCGATCAGCGAGGCGGGCACGCAGAGCAAGCTCGGGCCGGCGCTGGGCCTGACGCTCCGCCGTTTGAGCAGCAGCAGCAGGGCGATCACCTGGATGGTCTTTCCGAGTCCCATGTCGTCGGCCAGGCATCCGCCGAGGCCGAGCGTCTGCAGCCACCACAACCAGCGGACGCCGACCTTTTGGTAGGGACGCAACTTCGCATGCAACTCGTCGGCGAGGTCCGTGGCGGCGAGAGTCTCGGGGCTCCGCAGGCCCGCGAGCGCCTGCCCGAGCCACTCACCGGGCACGACCTGCGACCACTCCGGAGTTTCGTCGAGCCCTGCGCCTTCGGTGCCGCCGTCGATGCGGGCGCCGGCAAGGAGGCGGAGCCCCTCAACGAACGAGATCCCATCCCGCGCGTGTGACCGCTCCAGCGCCTTCCATCCGTCCAGAACCTGGGCCAGCTTCTCGCGATCCACTTCGATCCACTTGCCGCGCACCAGCGCCAGGCCATCGGACCCCGCGAGAAGAGCGCGGACCTCGGCCTGTGTCAGGGTCTCGCCGTCGAGCACTACGCCGACCGAGAAGTCGAGCAGGGCGTCGGCGCCGAGGCCGGTCTTCGGGTTGCCGCCCACGGTCAGGCGCGCCTCTGGCCGGGGCGGGTGCTTGCCTTTCCAGAAGTCGGGCACCCGCACGACGACGCCGCTCGCCTCGAACGCGCCTGTGTCCTTGAGAAACCGGTACGCCTCCTTCGGCGTCCACCGGAGCGGGTGGTAGATGGCGCCGGTGTCCACCAGCTCACGGGCGAGATCGCTGGTCTCGGCCGCCTTCTGCACCGGGGCGAGCAGCGAAAGCAGCGCGGCCTTGTTGCGCGCGCCCGCATACTCGCGCAGCGCCTCAGCCAGCGGAAGATGCTGGACCTTCGCGGCGGCCGAGAGACGCGCCGTATACGTCGCAACGAACGCGAACGGAGCCTCCTCGTCTCGCTTGTTCTCGGCGAGGTGGAAGCAGACCCGACCCATGCGGTTCCAAATCGGGTTCTTGCCGTGCAGGTACTTGTCGATGGGACCATCGAAAGCGACGAGTTCCTGCCTGAGCGCCTCGCCGATCCGATCCCAGAGGGCCGCGAGGACGTCGCCCGTCAGATACTCACCCCCGACAATCGGAGGCGCCGCAGACGCGAGGGTCGCCAGCTCCTCGTGCGGGCACGGCACTTCGAGCCGGGCACGCGGCGACTCCAGCTCGGGCACGGCGCACAGGCGCGTGACGAACAGGCGACCAACCTCGCGCAGCCAAGCGGCCGTGGCCGGCACCACGGTATCGACTTCGACTGCTCCCAGGTGCAGGACGCCTGGACCGTCACCCGCCGCGAACGCCGCGGTGATCCGAGCCGCGACCTTCGGGTCCCAGATCTCCACCCCCTCCTCTGTAGAGGCTTCGACGTGGAACCGCCCGGCCGGTGAGAGCACAGGTCGGGGCGACGTCGGCGGTGTTACGCGAGGCATGGCCCCGCTCAGATCTCCACGTGAAATGCGGGCTTGAATGCTTCGAGGCTCCCAAACTCTCTCGGGTACCCAAGGGGATTTGAGACGACGCGCGTCTTGTCGATCACATAGTCGCACCCGTTGTGGGTGTGCCCGTGAATCCAGAGCTTCGGCTGGAGATCGCGCAGGTACGAGGTCATGTCGCAGAGGAAAAACGCATTGAGCGCCGAGCGCGCGAACTTCGGCGCGATGCTCTCGGGAGCGGGCAGGTGGTGGGTCAGGACGATGTCACCTGGTTCGACCTTGGTGGCCAGCGCTTTCTCGAATGCGATGTTCTGATCGTAGACCCACGGTTCGAAGTCCTTGATCAGCGAGAAGTCGTTCAGGAAGCGCTTGTTCAACTCGCCCATCGGATCGCGGCGAAACCACATCGTGCCTCCGACGAACCTCTGGCCAGCGAGGCGCACGGCGTCGTTTTCCGGAATCACCACCTCGGGAATCTCCCTCGCGAGCTTGGCCAGGTTGAGCGTGACCTGCTTAGGCGATGACCTGTAGTACTCGTGGTTTCCCGGCACGTAGAGGATGTGCCGGTACTTTCGCGCCAGCGGTTTGAACACGTTCTCCAGGTCCTCGTAGTCCCGGGCCATCGTGACGTCACCGGCCAGCACGAGAACGTCGACGCCGGTCGGATCCAGGTCGCGGATGAACTCTGCGCCGCGGTCCGCGTGCATCTCCAGGTGGAGGTCGGACATGATCTGGAGCTTCATCTGCGGTGACCCGCCGACAGGATACGATTGCGATGACGCCCCCGCCGAGACATTTCAGTCAGGATCCTCTGCAAGATCGTGAAGTGGAAGATCGATCCGTACTTGAGACGCCGGAAGAGAACGCAGTCAGTTAGTACGTGGCCGGCTCAGCCAGCTTCGATAGACGGAGCGACCTTCGGCGCACTTTCCGCACCACTTCATCGTCGGCCACCCGGGCGAGACCGACGAGGACTTCCAGAAGCTCTGCGCCTTCGTGCGCGAGGCAGAGATGGACCACGTCGGCGTTTTCAACTTCTCGCGCGAAGAGGGGACCGTCGCGGCTCTTCTTCCGAAGCGCGTTCCGCAGAAAGAGGTCGACGCCCGCCGGCACGAGCTGCTTCGCATTCAGCGCGAGGTCTCGAAGCTGCGCGCGATGCGCGGCAAGAGGGTGCACGTCCTCGTCGAGGGCCCTTCCGACGAGTCCGAGTACCTCCTCATGGGGCGGCACGAAGGCCAGGCCCGGAGATCGACGGCCAAGTCTACCTGTCGTTGGCCCCGGAGGCGCCGCGCACGTCACGCACTCCGCCGAATACGATCTCGCCGCCGAGCTCATCGCCTGAGTCCCGGCCGCGCGGTCAGCTCACGTTGATCTTGCAGGTCGTCGAGCAGCCGTCCGTCGGACCGTTGTTGACGCCGTCGTCGCACACTTCGTAGCCGGTGTCGACGTGCCCGTCGCCGCAGTGGGGCGCCAGCTTGCATTGCGGCGAGCAGCCGCCGTAG
>CAYTTF010000375.1:0-4683 GCA_964440665.1 uncultured Myxococcales bacterium
GCTGGCCGCCCTCTACGAAGAGCGCCTGGAGCGGCCCTACGAGGCGATCGACACGCTCGAGCGGCTGCTCAGGGAATCGTCGGAGGAGGAGCGCGGAACGAGGGAGCCGACCGATTCCGCCGATTCACCTTCGGCAGAAGAGACGCTGGGCGCGTACGAGGCTTTGGCGCGGCTCTATTCGCGGGTGGGGCTTTGGGCGAAGGTGGTCGAGAGCCTGCAGAGCCAGGCCGATCTCACCCGCGATCGGCCGCGCGCCCGCGCGCTGCGGCTGGAGGTCGCCGCGGTGTACGAGAAGGAGCTGGCGCTTCCGGATCGGGCGATCGAAGCGTACGAGGCCGTGCTGGCCGAGATGCCCGAAGACGCCGAGGCGCTGGCGGCGCTCGATCGGCTCACCGAGGCCCACGGCCGGTTCGACGATCTGCAGGACATTCTCCGCCGGCGCGCCGCCGCGGCGACCGGGACCGAACGGGTCGAGATCGTGCGGCGACGCGCGCGCATCCTGCAGGATCGCCTCAACAACCCGGAGGCGGCCGCCGGGGCGCTGCGGGATCTCGGCACCGAAGCGATCGCCGACGACGACCTACTGGCCGCCCTTCTCCGCAACCTGCGCCGTGCGGGGCTGGCGCATGAAGCCGCGCGGGTGCTCACCCAGCGGATCGACATGGAACGGGCGCGCAAGAAGAACGCGAACATGGCGCGCATCACCGAGCTCAACCTGGAGCTCAGCCTGCTGAGGCTCGACGACCTCAACGATCCGGCGGCGGCGCGCAAGGAGGTCGAATCGGCGCTGCAGGCTTCGCCGGACAATCCGGCGGCGCTCTCCGCGCTGGCCCGGCTCTATCTCAAGGAGAACGATTTCACGGGTTACTCGGCGACGCGGGTCCGCGAAGCCCGCGCGCTCAAGGGTCAGCCAGAGGCGATCGAGGCATTGCTCGACGCGGGGCGCGTCTACCGCGAGCAGCTCGCCGCCCCGGACAAGGCGCAGGAGTGCTTCGAGGCGGCGCTGGTCGAGGATCCGGCCAACGCGGAGGCGCTGCGCTCACTGGCGGCGGTGCTGGCCGCCGAGGCCAAGTGGGACGAGGCGCGCAAGGTGCTGACCCGGCAGCTCGAGCTCACCCAGGAGCCGACCCCACGTGCGGCCGTGCTCAGCGACATCGCGCGGATCGCCTGGGAGGGTTTCGGTGACGGCGCCGAGGCGCAGCGATATCTCGACGAGGCTCTGGCGTTGGTGCCCGACCACCTGCCCGCGATCCTGGCCATCGCCGACATCTACTACAAAGAGGGGCAATGGGAGCTGGCGGAAAAGCGCCTCACCGAGGCCGTTCGCCGACTGCGCCACCAGCCCCAGCAGGCGGCGCGGCTCTTCCAGCGTCTCGCCGAGGTTCACGAGAAGACTGGGAAGCTCGACGAGGCCTACCGGCAGCTCATCGAGGCCGACAAGATGGGACCCGGACAGCTGCTCACCAAGCTGTCGCTGGGCGAGAACCGCTTCCGAGCCGGCAAGTGGCGGGAGGCGGCGCTCCACCTCGGCAGCCTGGGCGATCACCCGGACGCCGCGCTCTACCCGGATGAAGTGTCGGACGCGCTGGCCCACGCCGCGCAGGCGGAGACCAAGCTTCGTCGGCCCGAGCGCGCCATCGATCTCTACGAATCGGCCCTCAAGCTGCGCGGGGGGCATCGCGCCTCGCTGCGCGCGCTCGCCGACTTGGCGCTCGAGCGGGGCGAGAAGGAGAAAGCCGCCAGCTATCTGCGGCGCATCGCCGAAGAGTCCTCCGACCGGGTCGAACGCGCCCAGACCTTCGAACAGCTGGGCGATCAGTACCTGGAGCTCGACGACGAGGGGCAGGCGCTGTGGGCCTACGGCGAAGCAAGGCGCGCCTCCGGCGCCCCCTCGGAAGAGCAGGTCTCGCTGCTCGAAAAAACCCTCAAGCTCCAGCGCTCGCGCGGCGAATCGGAAAACGCCGCGCAGACCTCGGCGCTGCTGATCGACCTGGTCAAGGATCCCAAGGAGCGCGCCGAACGACGCCGCGACGCCGCCGTCTTGCTCGCCGAACAGGGCGAAAACCGGGAGGCCGCCGCCCTGCTCGACCAGTCGCTCGGCGAGGATCCCAACGACGAGGGCGCGCTGGCCGCACTCTGTGACCTGGCCGATCGGCTGCCGGCGGAGTTCGGCCTCGCCGATCGTTTGGCGCGCGCGCTGGTCGCCTTGCCGCCGGCCGCCGATCAGCCGGCCGCGCGGGCCCGCCGCGCGCGGCTGTGGCAGCGACACGGCGAGCTCTCCCGGGCGCGCGATCCGGACGCGGCCATCACCGCCTTCGAGCAGGTGGTCGAGCTGGTTCCCGATCAGCTCCCGGCGCGCGAAGAGCTGGCGGTGCTCTATGGCGATCGCCCCAACCACGACGTCGCGGCCATCGAAAACCACCGGCGGCTCCTGGATGCCGACATCACCCGCTCGTCGTCGCTCCGCGCGCTCGGCGCGATCTACGCCCGCCGCGGCGAGCTCGATCGGACCCGCTGCTGCCACGAGGTGCTGGCGCTGCTCGGCACGGCGACGCCGGCGGAGCGTGCTTTCCTCGAGAGCCACCCGGCCGCGGCGATGAAGCCCGACCAGCCGTACGCCGCCAGCCTCGACGACGGCGACCGACAGAAACACCTTGCGCTTCCCGAAGCGACCATGATGTCGGAGATCTTCTCGTGCCTGTGGGCGGGCGCCCCGGGTCTCATCGGCCAGCGCCTCGATGATTTCGGGGTCTCGGCCCGCGACAAGGTCTCGCCCATGGCGGATCTCGATCTCGGCCGGATCTACGGCCAGGTGGCCAAGGCGCTTGGGAACAAGAAGACGGCGCTCTACGTGCGGGGCGACGGCCCGACCGACGACGTGACCATCGTGGTGCAAGCGCCACCAGCGCTGATCGTGGGCCCCGGCCTGGCCGCGGAGATCCCGGCCGCCGACGTGCGCTTTCATATCGCGCGCGGCCTCGAGCTGACCCGCCCGGAATACATCTTGGCCGCCGGCGTGCGACCAAAGCAGTTCACGGCGCTGTTCGCCAGCGTGCTCAAGGCCTTCCACCCCCGTCACGCCAAGCGCCGCGCGACCACCGGCGACGCCGCCGCGGAGCAGGCCGCCAAGCTGAAGAAGAACGTCCCCTACAAGGTCTCCAAGCAATTGGTGGAGCTGTTTCAGGGGCTCGGAACGACCTCCTGGAGCTCGCTTCGCTGGCGCGCGGTGGTCCACCAGATCGGCAACCGCACCGGGCTGGTCCTCTGTGGCGATCTCGCGACCGCCGCCCGCATCGTGATCAAGGACAGCGGCGCGCTGCCGGAGGGAGACGCGCAATCTACCGAAGACATCCGGCGCCTGGCGCAGACGAACGAGCCGCTGCGTGAGCTCCTACGTTTCGCGATCAGCCAGGACTACTTCGGTCTGCGCGAAAAGGTCGGCACGGCCATCCCCAAAACCGTCGCCTAGTCAGATCGACAGACGACGGACGCGATCGATCCACCCGGCCAGATCGGCAGGCAAAGGGCTCGCGAACGACAACGGCGCGCCGCTGCGCGGGTGCGCGAACCCCAAGGTGGTGGCGTGGAGCGCCATGCGGGGCGCAGGCGCCCCGCGAAAATGGACGCCGTACTTGGAATCCCCGACGACCGGGTGACCCAGCCCGGTTGCGTGCAAGCGAATCTGATGCGTGCGACCGGTCTCTAGGCGACATTCCAGCAGCGTCGCCAGTGTACCCAGGCGCTCCCGGATCGCCACGTGCGTCACGGCCGGCCGGCCTCCCACCGGGCTCGCAATCCGCGACACACTGTCCGGAAATGGGCCCGTGACGACCGCCAGGTAGGCGCGCTCGATATCGTGGGTACGGAACCTTTCGGCCAGCACCCGGTTTGCGTACGCCGTTTTGGCGAAGACCACCAGGCCGCTGGTCTCGAGATCGATGCGGTGAACCACGAAGACGCTCGGTTCCGGCCCCGGGGCGCGGCGCGACAGCAACATCGCCAGATTGTTGCGGTCGCTCTCCGGTGTGGGCGCGGTGAGCAGACCCGCCGGTTTCTCCACCACCACCAGATCGTCGTCCTCGAACACGATGACGTGCGCCGGCAGACGCTGCTCGTCCTCGGCCCGCGCCTGCCGTCCCGGCCGCTTGGTCGCCCGGCAGAACGCCCCACCCATCACCGCGACCACCTCCTCGCCGGCATGGACCGCCCGGCTGGCGACCTTCACCCGACGCCCGCCGACGAAGACACCCCCGATGTCGAGGAGGACGCGCGCCTGCGTCCTCGACAGCTCGGGAACGCGCGCCGCCAGAACCTGGTCGAGGCGCCGCCCGACGTCCGCTTCACGGACGGTGAACGCGACGCGCTCCGGACCGGACGTCGACATGCCGGCAAGCTAGCACGACCCGATTGACAGCGACGACGGGAGCGCGGTACTCGACGCAGGCGCCACAGATCGGCGACCGAGAGCTCGAGACGGGCGGCGATGGGCCCGCGGGACAAACGACCCTTGGAAAGAAAGCAGAGATTCTTCGTCTGGCTGACCGCGATCTTCGTCGCCGCGCTCATCACCAGCGATCTCATCGGCAGCAAGTTCTTCCGGGTGGGCGGCCTCGATTTTTCGGTCGGCATGATCCCCTTCCCGCTCACGTTCTTGCTCACCGATATCGTCAACGAGTTCTACGG
>CAYTTF010000376.1:0-4676 GCA_964440665.1 uncultured Myxococcales bacterium
CGCTGTTCGTGGGCCGGATCGACATGCAGAACGCCATCGAGCGCAAGCAGGGCCTCGACGAGACGCTGGGCAAGGTGCCGGGGATCGAGATCCTCCCCGTGTTCCTGGACCACGCCGATCGCGCGCTGGCCAAGAAGAACGTCGAGGACGCCCTGGCGCGCTACCCCGATCTGGTCCTCACGATGGGCATTTGGTCGTACAACGGCCCGTGCATGGCCGACGCCGTGCGCGCCTCCAGCCGCAAGAACAAGCCGATCCTGGTGGTGTTCGACGAGGAAGAGGAGACCCTCAAGGCGGTGCGCGACGGCCTCATCACCGCCACCATCGTGCAGCGGCCCTTCCAGTTCGGCTACCAGTCGGTCAAGGCGCTCAAGGACATCCGCGACGGCAAAACGGTGCCGCCTCTCCTCGACACCGGCATCCTGGTGGTCGACAAAGCGAACCTGGACCAGTTCTGGAACGAGCTGCGCGAGCTGAAGAAGTGATCCGAGATCCGATGCTGGTCCTGAACCGATGCCGCTCTCTCTGAGACGCGTCGAGAAATCCTTCGGCGGCGTGCGCGCGCTTCGCGGCGTGGACTTCGACGTGGCGCCCGGCGAGATCGTGGGCCTGCTGGGCGGCAACGGCGCCGGCAAGTCGACGCTCATGAAGATCGCGGCCGGCGTGCACCAGCCGGATTCGGGCACCGTGTCGATCGACGGCCAGTCGCCCGCCAGCCCTGCCGACGCGATCCGCCTGGGCGTCTCGCTGGTGCGGCAGGAGCTGATCCAGGCGGAGGACCTGGACGTGGGATCGAACGTGCTGCTGGGCCACGAGCCGCACCGGTTCGGGATCATCGATCGACCCGCGCTTTACAGCCGGGCCAGCAAGGTCCTCGAGCGGGTGGGCGGCGACATCGATCCGCGCACGCCTCTGGGCTCGCTGTCGCCCGGTCAGAAGCAGCGGACGGAGATCGCGCGCGCGCTGTCGCTGGACGCCAAGGTGCTGCTGCTCGACGAGCCAACCGCGACGCTGAGCGAGACCGATGCGGCGCGGCTGTTCGTGCTGCTGGGCGATCTGCGCAAGAACGGCATCGCGATGGTCTACATCTCGCACCGGCTGCGCGAGGTCCTGGAGATCACCGACCGCGTCGTCTGCCTGCGCGACGGCGAGCGGGTCGCCGAGCTGCCCACCCGCGAGGCGACGCTCGACAAGCTGGTCGAGCTTTTGGCCGGAACCACCAACGTCTCGGAGGCGGCGCCGCCGACCACCCGGTCGGAGGTGGTGCTGTCGGTCCGCGGGCGCGTTTCGTTCGATCTGCACGCCGGCGAGATCCTGGGGCTGGCGGGCCTGGTCGGCGCGGGGCGCAGCAGCGTGCTGCGCGAGCTGTTCGGCGTGCGGCCCTGCGGCCTCGAGGTGAAGGTCGGGGGCAAGGCGCTGTCGATCCAGAATCCGCGCGATGCGATGGCGGCCGGGTTCGCGCTGGTGCCCGAGGAGCGCGGCACGCAGGGCCTGATCCTGAGCATGCTGGTCGAGCGCAACCTGGCGCTGCCCTCGCTGCACGAGTTCCTGCTCGAGGACGAGATGGCCATCGCCCGGCCCTACATCGAGCGCTTCCGCATCCGCGCCGGCGGGCCGGCCTCGGGCCTGTCGGGCGGCAACCAGCAGAAGATCGTGCTCGGCAAGTGGATGGCCCGCGACCCAAAGGTGCTGCTGCTCGACGAGCCCACGCGGGGCCTGGACGTGCGCGCCAAGCGCGACGTGCACGACGTGGTGCGGGAGCTCGCCGCGGCGGGCAAGGGGATCATCGTGTCCAGCTCGGAGGCGGAGGAGATCGCCGCCCTCTGCCACCGGGCGATCGTCCTTCGCCAGGGCAAGTCGCGGGGCGAGCTGGCGCGGGAAGAGCTTACGGACGCCAACATCCTGAGGTATGCAGCATAGCGCCAACATGACGGAGGTCTCGATTCCAGCCGACCCGGCCCCGACGCCCATCGCGGCGCCGGCGCCCACTTCGCCCGCGCGCCTGGCCCGGATGAAGAAAGAGCTGACCATGCTGGCCGTGCTGATCGGCCTGGCCGGCCTCACCGCCGTGCTCAACCCGGTGTTTCTGGGCGCGGACAACCTGCGCAACACCATCCGCCACATCTCGCTCATCTCGCTGTTCGCGCTGGGGGAGGCGGTCGTGATCATTGCCGGCGGCATCGACCTGTCGGTCGGCTCGATCATCTGCATCTCGGCGGTGGCCACCAGCTATCTGACGATGAACGCCGGGTTCGGCATCGGGGCGGCGGTCGCGGCGGCGATCTCGCTGTCGCTGATCGTCGGTCTGGTTCAAGGCCTGGTCATCACCTGGCTCGGCGTGCAGCCGTTCGTCGTGACCCTGGGATCGATGCTGCTGCTGCGCGGGTTCGCCGAGGTTCTGACCGGCGGCACCGACATCGGTTTTCAGGGCAAGTTCTCCGGGTTCCGGTTCCTCGGCGAGGGGATCGGCCTCGGCATGCCCATGCCGTTCTGGTTCGCGCTCTGCGCCATCGCGATCACGGCGTTCCTCATGCACCGGACGCTGTTCGGGCGCTACTGCTACGCCATCGGCTCGAACGCCGAGGCCGCTCGGCTCTCGGGCGTGCCGGTGCAACGGATCCGCCTCATCACCTTCGTCACCAGCGCCGGCCTGTCGGGCGTGGCCGGGATCCTCTACGTCGCGTACCTGCCCAGCGCCACACCCTCGCTCGGCTCGGCCTACGAGCTACACGCGGTGGCCGCCGCGGTGCTGGGCGGCTGCTCGCTGCTGGGCGGCCGCGGCTCCGTGTTCGGCGTGCTCATCGGCGCCGGCATCATGCAGATCACTTTCAACGCGGTGAACCTGGTCGGTAAATCGCTGTGGCAGAACGTGGTCGCGGGCGGGGTCATCCTGGCCGCCGTCATCGTCGATCGCGTCTTCGAGAGGAGCGCCTCCCGGCGCCGAGTCAAATGAGCATGCCATCCAAGACACCCCCAACGACACCCCGAATCCTGGTCACGGGCGCCACCGGCAAGGTGGGCCAGATGTTCATCGCCCGGTTGCTGGCGGATCCGGCCTTCTCGCGGTTCACCGTCCGCGCCCTCTGCCACAACCGGAAGCTCGAGGTCGGCCCCCGGCTGGAGGTGGTCAACGGTTCGATAGAGGATCGCGGCGTCGCCGAGCGCGCGGTCGCCGGCGTGACCCATCTTCTGCACCTCGCGACCAGCAAGGAGACGCCCGAGTCCATCATGGATGTGGCGATCAAGGGCATGTTCTGGCTGCTGGAGGCCAGCCGCACCAGCCCGTCCTTCCAGCAGTTCATCTTGATCGGCGGCGACGCCGGGATGGGCCACTTCTTCTACCCGCACCCGATCCCCGTGACCGAGACCCAGAAGCACAGCGCCTACCCAGGCTGCTACGCGCTCTCCAAGGTTCTGGAAGAGGTGATGCTGGAGCAGGTCATGCTCCAGTACGACCTCAACGGCTGCTGCCTGCGCGCGCCCTGGATCATGGAGAAGGACGACTTCAAGGCTCAGCTCTCGTTCGGCCAGGACGTCTTCGGCGGCCCGCGCTGGCGCGATCTGGTCGGCGCCCAGGCCGCCGACGGGTACGTCAAGAGCGGGGCGGTCCCCGTGATGCTCGATCCCGGCGGGCGCCCGATCAAACGCAATTTTGTCCACGTCGAGGATCTGATCTCCGCCATCCTGCGCGCCATCGACCACCCCGCCGCGCGCCGCCAGACGTTCAACATCTGCATGGACGAGCCGGTGGACTACGGCGAGCTCGGCGCGTATCTGCTGGAGACCCGCGGCCTCCAGCCGATTCCGATCGCGACGCCGTACCACTCGACCTGGCTCGACAACACCAAGGCCAAGTTCCTGCTCGGCTGGCGGCCCCGCTACGATCTGAAGCAGATGGTCGAGGCGGCCTGGGGCTACGAACGGGCGCCCAGCGATCCCCGAAAGGTGTGGTATCCCGGGTGAGCTCCCTTCCGGAAGGCGCGTCCTCGTCCCCGTCCTACTGGGCGGCATCCCGATCCGAACCGGCGCCCAGCGTCGCGGTGCGGACAGCGGCTCGGGTCTTCGCGGAGCGCTTCGGCACGGCGCCGCGATGGCTGGAGGTGGCGCCCGGCCGGGTCAACCTGATCGGGGAGCACACCGACTACAACGGCGGGTACGTGCTGCCGCTCGCGATCGACCGGCACGTCGTGATCGCGGGCGGCCCGGCAGCGGCCGACAGCGGCCGGGTGCGCGCCTACAGCGCCGCGCTCGACGCCTCGGTGGACATCCGCCTCGACGGCTCGGAGGCGCCGGGGGAGCCGGCCTGGGCCAACTACCTGCGCGGCGTGGTGAGCGCGTTCGGTGAGCGGGGTCTGGTCCCGGCGCCCGTCGACGCCGCGATCGTGTCGGATGTTCCCCTCGGTGGAGGCCTGTCGAGCAGCGCCGCGCTGGAGGTGGCAACGGCCACGCTGCTCGAGGCGGTGACCGGCGCGGTTCTGGACCCACGAGAGAAGGCGCGCATCTGCCGGCAGGCGGAGCACGAGTTCGCGGGCGTCCCCTGCGGCCTCATGGATCAGCTCGCGTCGGTCATGGGCGACGAGGCGGGTGCGCTGCTCATCGACTGCCGCTTCGAAGTGGTGCGCGTCGTCCCGTTCGCCGACCCCGCCGTGAGCGTCCTCATCTGCAACACCAACGTC
>CAYTTF010000377.1:0-4669 GCA_964440665.1 uncultured Myxococcales bacterium
GCCGGGTCGGTGCTGGTGGCGGTCGAGGGCGAGTCGCGCGAGCGGGCCTACAGCGAATCGCGCGCTTGCCCGAACTGCGGCGTGGGGCTGCCCGAGCTGTCGCCGCAGTCGTTCTCATTCAACAGCCCGCTCGGCATGTGCGTCGACTGCAACGGCCTGGGATCGAGCCTGGAGATCGACCCCGACCTGATCGTCCCCGACGGCAACAAGTCGATCGGCGACGGCGCGATCGAGCCATGGGGCGATCGCGCCGGCCGCGACCACGGCTGGACCGCCAACGTCGCCGCCGCGGTCTCGCGCGAGTTCGGCATCCCGCTCGACAAGCCCTGGAAGAGCCTGACGCCGCGCCAGCGCGAGGTGATCTTGTATGGCGCGGGCGACAAGCGGGTGAAGGTCACCTGGGCCGGCCGCCACGGCGGCGGCTCGTGGGCGATGCGTTTCGCCGGCGTGGTCAACACCATGACCAAGCGGATGCAGGAGACCACCTCCGACGTCACGCGCCAGTGGTACGGCCGCTACTTCCGCGAGCAGCTCTGCCGGGCCTGCAAGGGCCAGCGCCTGCGGCCCGAATCGCGCGCGGTGATCCTGGCCGGCAAGAGCCTGGTCGACGTGACGGCGATGACCGTGGCCGGCGCCTCCCAGCACTTCGCGGGCCTGGGTCTCAAGGGCGCGCGCGCGCAGATCGCGGCCGAGATCCTGAAGGAAGTGAACGCGCGACTCGGCTTCCTTCTGGACGTCGGGCTCGAATACCTGACGCTGGACCGATCGGCGGCCACGCTGTCGGGCGGCGAGGCGCAGCGGATTCGGCTGGCCTCGCAGCTCGGGTCGGAGCTGTCCGGCGTCATGTACGTCCTCGACGAGCCGTCGATCGGCCTCCACCAGCGCGACAACCTGCGCCTCATCGCGACGCTGCGGCGCCTGCGCGATCTCGGCAACAGCGTGATCGTGGTGGAACACGACGCCGAAACCATCGAGTCGGCCGACTACGTGGTCGACTTCGGCCCCGGCGCCGGCCGCCTGGGCGGGCGGGTGGTCGCCGAAGGCTCGGTCGAGACACTCAAGGCCAGCCGAGCCTCGCTGACCGGGAAGTTCCTGGCCGGCATCGAGCGGATCGAGATCCCGCGCGAGCGGCGCAAGCCGAAGGGCTTCCTCACCATCAAGGGCGCGCGCGAGCACAACCTGCAGAACATCGACGTCGCGTTTCCGCTGGGCGTGCTGGTGGCGGTCACCGGCGTGTCGGGCGCGGGCAAGTCGTCGCTCATCAACGGCATCCTGCAGCCGGCGCTGCGACGCAAGCTGCTGGGCAGCTTCGACCAGGTCGGGCGCCACGCGGGCCTCACCGGCATCGACGCCATCGACAAGGTGATCGACATCGACCAGAAGCCAATCGGCCGCACGCCACGCTCCAACCCGGCGACCTACACGAAGGCCTTCGACGCGGTCCGAGAGGTCTTCGCGCAGACGCCGGAGGCGCGGGCTTCGGGTTATTTGCCCGGGCGATTCTCCTTCAACGTGCGCGGCGGGCGCTGCGAGGCCTGCGAAGGCGACGGCGTGCGCCAAGTCGAGATGCACTTTCTCCCAGACGTCTACGTCACCTGCGAGGTCTGCCGCGGCCGCCGCTACAACGAAGCCACCCTGCGCGTGAAGTGGAAAGACCGCAGCATCGCCGACCTGCTGGAAACCTCGGTCTCGGAGGCTCTCGGCCTGTTCGAGCACCACCGGGTGCTGCGCGGGATCCTGCAGACGCTGGAGGATGTGGGCCTCGGCTACATCGCGCTCGGCCAGTCGGCGACGACCCTGTCGGGCGGCGAGGCGCAGCGGATCAAGCTCTCGCGCGAGCTGGCCAAGCGCGACACCGGCCGCACCCTTTATCTCCTCGACGAGCCGACCACCGGCCTGCACTTCGACGACGTCCGCAAGCTGCTCGCGGTCCTCGGCCGCCTGGTCGCCTCCGGCAACACCGTGCTGGTCATCGAGCACAACCTCGACGTCGTAAAGACCGCCGACTACGTCATCGACCTCGGCCCCGAGGGCGGCGCGCGCGGCGGCCAGGTCGTCGCCGCCGGGACCCCCGAAGAGGTGGCCCGCGTGGCCGGCTCCTACACCGGCCAGTTCCTGGCCCCGCTCCTCGGCATCCGCCGCGCGCGATCCACGACCGCGGCGTAACCGCGGGATCGCGGCAGCATCCCGACTGCGGACGTTCGCCAGGTATTATGGTGACAACATGCTTCGAACGCAGATATCGGTCGACGCGGAGTTGTACAAGCGGGCGAAGATGCTGGCGCGAAGTCAGGGCATCTCGCTTGCCGAGCTCTGCCGCCGAAGCCTCGAAATCGCCGTCGCCGCCCAGCCGACCGGCAAGCCCTGGATGAGATTCGCCGGAATCGTCCAAGGCCGTTCGGATGACAGCAGCACGGTCGACAAGATCTGGTCTAGACGCTAAGAAGCAAACATGGGGAGGTTGCCGGTCGTCTCAGGATCCGACGCCGTTCGTGCCTTCGGCCGAATGGGTTACGAGCTGGACCACCAAACAGGCAGCCACATGATTCTGCGAAACAGGGTTCCACCGCACCGGCGTCTCAGCGTGCCGAAACACAAGGAACTCGCGAAGGGAACGCTCCGCTCCTTGATTCGCGAGGCAGGCCTATCCGTGGACGAGTTCGCTGCTCTGCTTGGCGCCTAGACGGCTACGTCGACGCTGTCTTCATCGATTTGCGGCGGAATAGCGTCCCCATGCTTCTTTAGGCTGGCTACGTAGCCCTCGATAGCATCGTGAATGTTCGTTCGAGCGTCGTCGCGCGTCGAACCCTGCGAGATACATCCAGGTAGAGAGGGACAAGTCGCGATGTAAACACCGTCCTCGTCCTGCTGGATCAGCACCCGAAACTTCACGATCCAGATCATAGCGTCAGGTCGCTGTACGTACAACCCGCGCGTACAACCTGTGCGTACAACCTGAACGGACAACTTGCGTCTTGGCCTACCGATGAAAGGGCATGAACGTCGTCGAACTATCGGACGGACTCGCCCCGTCCCGGCGCCACTTCTGCGCCTGTTCGAGCGGCCAGCATGCGACAATCGCCGCGCACTTCGATCGAACCACCGATGGCCAAGGCGAAAAGCGTTGCCCTGGATCTACGACTTCGACCAGCAGATGAGCGACCCCGTCGACAAGGTCACGCTCCGGGATCTCGGAAGCAGCTACCCAGCGCTGATTTTGTCTTTCCGGACGATCCGAAACCCCTGTTTGGCAACGACAAGGTCGCGGTCACCCGCGCAGCGGCCGACATCGTGGCGCGGATCTTTCACTCTCTGGTCGATCGTGGTGAGGATCGCAATCAGGCGCAGCGGTTCGTCCTCCAATGCGTTGTCGCCACCCTCGAGTACGACTAGAAGTCTTCCATCGTCTTGACCAGCTCGGCGACGAAGTGTCGCCGGATCTCGATCAGCGACGAGTGCATGACCGGCTGTAGCACTCTGATCTGTTCGCCGTCGGGGCCGACGATGGAGCCCTCGACCGAGTCGGGATCGAACACGAACACCTGAGGTGGCGGGATCGGCGCCGGCGACTGCTGCGTCGGCGGCTTCGCAGACGCCGGCGGCTTCGCGGCAGGTGACGGCGCACCCGGACGAGACTCCGCCGCGATGACCCGCGTGCGCGCGAAGTGTTTGCCGGGAGTCGTCACCTCGAACGCGATCGGATTGTCGCCGCGCAGACGTACCGGCCCCAGCCCCGGCGCCTCTGCGGCGATGAGCACCAGTCCGAGCACGGTCGCGTGTGCGCCGGGCAACACGAACACGGCGCGCAGACCACCCAGCTTCGAGCGCAGCACAGCCAGCGCCCGATGAACACGCGTCCGCGCCGTCACCGGCGGCGTCCCCAACCGCTCTCCCACCTCCTCGAACGGCAGCCCCGCGTGAAATCGCGCGAGCGCGGCCCGTCGCTGCGGACGCGGCAGCGCGGCCAGCGCCCGCCGCACCATCCCCCGTCGCTCCCTAGCTAGAAGAGCAGACTCGGGATCCGGTTCCCCAACTGGCGGCTCGATCTCCGACGCCAGCTCCTCGCGCCGGCTCTCTACCCGCCAGCGATCGATGACCGCGTTCCGCCCCACCCGCTCCAACCAGGCCCCCGGCCGTCGCGCCTCACCTTTCGCCTCCAGCGCCGCAACCACTAGATCCTGCGCCAAATCCTCCCCCGCATCACTCGCCCCACCCCGCTCCTGCCGCGCCGCGATCCGCCTCGCTTCCAGCCAAGTCGTCCGATTCATGCCCATCACCTCAAAATGATCGACGAGCGAACAACGATTCCGTTCCCGATCGTAACAGTTCCAACATCTGTTCGGCCAGGGGGTTCAAGAGCCTCCGGACCGACACACTTTGGGCTGAGGCGCCAGAGGCCGCATCGCGGCCGGGTCCAAGCAACAGAAGGCGCAGCTCCGCTGCGCCGGCCCGCCTCAGTAAAGGGGGAGGCCCGTGGAGGGGGCCCGCCCCCCTCCGCGCGTAAATGCTTCTCGCCCGAGCCGTCCGTAAGCCGGGTTTTGTTCCGGCGTTGCCGCCGGTGATGGTCATTCCTCTGGGCCGCCCGTTACCGAACGGCTCGTGCGACCAACTCGGGATCGAATCGACGCGGGCCACGCCGGCGAGGTTGCCCTCGCGATCCCGGACCGGT
>CAYTTF010000378.1:0-4664 GCA_964440665.1 uncultured Myxococcales bacterium
GGTCGCCCAGGTGCCGGTGCCGGTCGAGTAGTACCAGTACGATCCCGATCCCGTCGCGATGACCAGGTCGGTCCTGCCGTCGCCGTTGAAGTCCCCGGGCGTGTAGCCGACCGTCCCCAGGGGGAGGTCGCCGCGCACGTAGGCCTCGTTCCAGGTGCCGATGCCGGTTGCGTAGTACCAGTACGACCCCGACCCCGTGGTGATGATCAGGTCGGTCTTGCCGTCGCCGTTGAAGTCCCCCGGCGTGTAGGCCACGCTCCCGAGCGGCAGGTCGTTGCGCGAGTAACCCTCGTTCCAGGTGCCGGTGCCGGTCGAGTAGTACCAGAACGAGCCGAAGCGCGTGGTGATGACCACGTCGGTCTTCTTGTCGCCGTTGAAGTCGCCCGTGGTGAAGTTGACGGTGCCGAGCGTGAGATCCGGCCGGGTGTACGCGCCGTTCCAGGTGCCGGTGCCGGTCGCGTAGTACCAGTAGGAACCGGTCGGCGTGGTGATGATGAGATCGGTCTTGCCGTCGCCGTTGAAGTCGCCCGGCGTGAGCTTGACGCCGCCCAGCCGGAGGTCCGACCGGATATACGATTCGTTCCAGGTGCCGGACGCGGTGGCGTAGTACCACGACGAGCCGTTCGCCGTGGTGACCACCAGATCCGACAGGCCGTCGCCGTTGAAGTCGCCGCCCACGTACGAGACGCTGGACGCCGGGCCGCCGGCGGGGTTGACCGCCGTGCTCGCCGCGGGCATCGAGCCGACCGCGAGCGGCGCCAGCAGTAGATTGTTGACCGGCATCGCCATCTCACCCGTCCAGCTGCCGCCCGGGCTGACTTGGCGGTTGTGCAACAGCATGCCGCCGAGGCCATTCCACATCTGTAAGTAGAAGAGCTCCAGGCGCCCGTCGGCGTTGCGGCCCACGGCCAGCTTCTTGGCACTGCCGCCGAGTTGGCTCTCGCCGGTCCAGCCGCCCCCTGGGCTGCTCTGGGCGTTGTGATAGATGGTGTCGCTGAGGCCGCTGTAGAAGATCTCCAGCCGCCCGTCGCGGTTCTGCCCCATCGCCAGCTCCTTGCCGGCGCCGCCCAGGCCGGCGGCCGCCGACCAGACCAGGTTGGGGAGCGTCTGGGCAATGTGGGAGACCGAGCCGTCGAGCCCCAGGTAGACGACGTCCAGCCGGCCGTCGGTGTTGAGGGCCACCGCCAGCCGCTTGGCGGTCCCGGCCAAGAACGCGACCGAGCTCCAGCTGTCGGAGCCGGCCGCGGTTTGCCAGGTGTGATAGATGTTGTCGTCGCCGCCGATGAAGAACACCTCCAGGCGGCCGTCCTTGTTCTGTCCGACCGCGAAGTCCTTCACCGTGGGGCCGGCCAGATAGGGCATCGTGGGTCCCCAGCCGCCCGCGCCGTTGGCGCCGTTCTGGCGGAACCAGGTGAGCTCGCTGTTGGCGTCGATGTAAAAGACCACCTGGCGCCCCACCGAGTCGCGCGCGGCGAGGACCTTCTTCGCGCGCGCCTTGAGCGGCCCGTCGCCGGCCCAGCCGCCGCCGCTCTGGTAGTTGTGAGAGATCACGTCGCTCATCGGGTAGAAGATCTCCAGGTTTCCGGCGAGGTTCTGCCCGACGGCGATCTGGGTGCCGAAGCCGCCCAGGCTCGACTCGCCGGCCCAGTCGCCGTTCGGCGTCGACTCGTAGTCGTGATAGACGGCGCCGTCGCTCTTCGAATAGAAGAGCTCGAGCCGGCCGTCCGAGTTGGTGCCGACCGCCAGGTTCATGATGTTGGCGCCGACGGTGAGTGAGCCCTTGTTGCCGCAGTAGCTGTCGGGGACGACGTTGACGCCCAGGGCGACGACCTCCGCCAGGCTGCCGCGAATGGCCTGGACCACCGGATCCTGATCCATCTTGCCGATGAGGGTCGGCAGCTGGTCCGCGTAGACGACGACGTCCGGCGGCACCACGCAGGCCGTGCAGATCGGAATCGAGATCCCCCCGATGCTGGTCGAACAGGTGTTCTGGCAAATGGGGCTCGGCGACGATTTGAAGTGATTGAAGACGTTGCAGGTGTTGCCGCAACTGTCGTGCGAGAATGCGGCGTCGGCGAAGTGCTTCCAGAGGGTCTTGAGCGCGAACGTGCCGTCGTAGCTCTGAACGGTGCTCATCGTGGCGGGCTCCGTCGTCGACGGGCACAGGTACCAGGCCTCCCGCACGCCGACCAGCCGGTCGAAGGTCTCCAGCGCCGCCTGCCGCTTGTTCATGATCCAAGTCATATCGACCGGGATCGCCCCGCGCGCCAGCGACGTCTGCCCGATGGCGTCGACGGTGGCGGCCAGCAACACGAATCCAGGCGACAGCTCATAGGCCATCTCGACCTGAGAGGCGTCCCGGGGGTCGGCGCCGTCCAGCACCGACTTGAAGTCATTGAACACACTGTCGGCGTTGTTGAAGAGGGTTTGCTCTTCGTTGACCGAAAGCTTCTGCGGGTTGCGGTAGTCGACGTCCGCCTCGTCCAGCAAGGTCTTCAGGCGGCCCATCATGTGGCTCTTGTCGAGGTTGGTCACCAGCGACGACAGGGTACTGATCACGCGGTCAGCCTGCACGTGGACGTCGGATTCGGGACATACCGAGCCCGAGTAGCAGACCAACCAGTTGAGGCCGGCGTACACCTTCTGGGTCACGCTGACGATCTCCGAGATGGCCGAAACGAAGCCGCTGGGCGTGACCTGGGCATGTGCCGGTCGCGGATAGGCTGCCGCGCCGAGGGCGCAGGTGATGACGAGAAGGGGAGCGCCGCGGCCGAATCGCCTGGCTCGTTGAGGGTGCCGCATGGTCTGTCCTTTGGCTTGGGGTGACGAGCGACCTGCCGGAGGCGGCCGCCGCTGGATGGAACGCGGGCGGCTGAAGCAAGTCGCGTGCCGCCGACGCGGGTCTCCCACCGGTCGCGCACCGGCATGTCTGCGCGAGGATCCGGCCCTCATCGAGCCCCCGGCGCTCGAAACGTGGGACGCCGGCTGTCCAGGGTTGACAGCCGATCTGTCCGCCCGGACAGTCGCGGCGCCGTTCGGGGGCCTACTGTCGGATGATCTCGATGCCCTCGACCGTGGCGTGGAACGTATTGCGTCCCGACACCGAGCGCCCGCGGCCTAGGAGCCGGGAAACGTTATCGATAGGAGGTCGACTCCGAAGGCGCACGCTCGGGCCGGCTCCTCGGCAGTGAACGTATAGGTGGCGGAGGTTCCCCCCGGGCAGCTCGGGCCGCGCGAGAGATCGTGTAGCGCCGGCCGACCACCGCCGGCGCGGCCTCGCCAGCCCCTGAGACGGTCAGGATGGCCGGCTGGAAACGGGGCTCTTGGGCGGGTCTGGGAGGGGGGAGGCGGTTACGGAACGCCCCAATAGCGGCCAATAATGTGTCAAGGCTAGGTAGAGATGTCCGGGTTTCTGCCAAGTTGAAATGTCCGCTGTTGGCAGATGTCACGCGCCGTTGGTGGCCGGCTGCGGTCGGCGTCGACATCGGCATCGCGCCTCCTTGGAGGCGCACGCTCGGGCGGACGATCCAGCACCGCTACTTTTTCACTGCCCCGACGGCGGCGGCGAGGTGATCACGATGACCGATCTAGGTGATCACGACGCCGATCCAGGTGATCACGATGGACCGATCGAAGTGCGAAGCCGATATCCCAAGCCAATTTCATGGAGGAGGTACTTCGGGCGGGTTGGGTCGGCCTCGATCTTGTGCCTGAGCGCGTGCATGTAGACCCGCACGTAGCCGGGATGTGTCTGATACGCTGAGCCCCACACCTCCTTCAGAAGGGCTTTCGTCGTGACGACCTCATCGGCGTGTCGGGCGAGAGTCGACAACAGCTTGAACTCCGTGTGCGAAATCCGGATCGGGCGTTTGCCTTTCGTCAGCCGTCGGCTCTCTAGATCGAGCCTATAGTCCCCGAAGCAAACGGCGGTCTGGCCGGTGTTCCCCACGTGAGTGCGGCTACGCACACCGACGCGGATTCGGGCGAGCAACTCCGGGATCGAAAACGGCTTGGTGAGGTAGTCGTTGGCCCCGGCGTCGAGCGCCTTGACCTTGTCAGCTTCCTGGTCGCGTGCCGAAACGACGATGATCGGGCTGGTCGTATTGGCCCTGAGTTGCGGCACCAACGAGACGCCGTCCGCGTCTGGCAGCCCCAGGTCCAGAAGTACGAGATCAGGATTGCGGGTCCGTACTTCTTCGATCGCACGCTGGCCGGTGCTGGCATCGAGGACGCGATCCCCTTCTGCCTCCAGGCTGGTCGTGAGTACGCGGATCATTGCCTTATCGTCTTCGACGATGAGTATGACGGGCCCTGCGTTCATGTGATGAGTTCCTTCCTTCCTCGCGCCCCTGCAGTTCAAAGACGCCTCGCTCAACCGCGGTCTCGATGGTGGACGGCAGGTTGGTTGAAAGCCGTTGGTACGGCTACTTTCCACCCTACCGGTGTGCGTGCGGGAGCACGGCGCTGGCGGTCGCTCGGCACCCGGGATCGCACTCGGGGAAGAGCAGCACGAACTCCGCCTCCTCGATACAATGGTCATGCAGCGCCCCTCGCGTGGCGTAACTCTCGAGGCAGATCGAGCGCACTTCGGTCAAACTTTGGCGAAAAATTTGCGCCCGCGCCGGCGGAGGCAGATCCCGTACGGTCTCCTGCTTGCGGCTCTG
>CAYTTF010000379.1:0-4641 GCA_964440665.1 uncultured Myxococcales bacterium
AAGCTTATCGGTCGGGTTCATCGGAGTCGATGAACCGCTGAGCTTCGTCCCACGAGAGCGGCGTCACGCTGCCACCGTCTGCTTCGGCCAATCGCCGCGCGATCCGGTCTTCGACGGCCTCCGAGGATGGCCCGAGGGCGGCGCCGCTGCCATCCAGACTCACCAGCAACTCGCCAGCGATCTCCGCTCGCTCGTCCTCTGGCAGCTTCAGAGCCTCTTCGATCATCTTGCGGGCCGCGCCACTCACAACGATCACTCTACGCAGCGAGGGGGTCCCCCGCAACTCACACACGGGCCGCCCCCACATCCCGAAAATCGAATCGTTCCCAAGGCAAGTGCCTAAAACTGCTGACGTTTCGCCTGTCGAGGGAACGATTGCATGATCTAACTACTTGGTTTTATTCGCTTCACCCCGAAATCGCACTCAGGAGGCGACGTTTCGATCCCGTCGTTGGAGGCCTCAACTTCCCACCAAGATCACTCCCGCCTCGCGAGGCCTGTTACCAGCTAGCCGCTACTAGGAAGCCTCACGCGGCCTGGCGCACCTCGACTTCGCACCCGAGATCGGCGAGCCGGCGGCAGATCTCACGTACGATCTGCTTCCGCGTTCCGAGTCAGATCGCGCAGCTCTTGAATGCGCGTCGGTGGCACGAAGCTGCTGCGAATGAGACCGTGTGCAGATCGGCGATCCACATCGCGTCGTTCATGTCGGTCTTCCGGCCGGGCACGTTTCGGCTGTGCTGGGCGTTACCGAGCACCAACTCGAAGCGCCCTTCGAGCATGTGCCAGATCGGTTTCCGTCGCCTCCATCGCAACGTGCGTGCAGCCTTGCGACTCCAGCCAGTCGCCGAGCGCGAACAGCTCGCTCGTGGTTGTGCCGAAGGTGCGCACCTCTCGGTGCTGCGGTTCGGTCACACAGCGGACGCAGGCAACGACGGTGTCCTTGTGGACGTCGAGGCCGGCACAACGCGGATACAAGACTTCCATGGTCCCTCCTTCGCAAAAGTGCGTCGGGAGGAGCCCTCGTCGTCGAAGTCTACTAGTCGTGCTCCGGGGTCCTGCGACCCCTGGACACATTTCGGGGTGCTCGCAGGGCTCCCGGTCCAACTACTGAACGGGCTCGTGGCACCAAGCGCAAACCGACCTCGTTCCCAACGCACCTATACAGCCTACACACCGAACCAGCCGACAGTCGATGCCGGCTTCATCCGTCGGGGTCGGCCTCCGGTCGATGGGTAACTACTGACAACCGACCCGCCACGGGCGGGCAAAACACCCGGCCAACCCAACCGAGGGCTCGCCGCTCGCCCATTCGCGCTGGTGCATATCCCCTTGGCCGGCGGAGTGTGGGATAGTCGGGGGATCTGACAGCGGTGGCGGCGGAACTCCTTACCTTCAGAGGTTTCGGCATGAAGACTTCTAGCTCTCATCTTGTTCTTCTTAGGGACGCGTTCGCGGGGATCGCCTTTGCGTCCGTCTCGATGTTCGTAGTGGCTTGCTCCTCCTCGGGATCGGGCGGGAAAGATGGCGGGGGCGGTGGCTCCGCGCTGCCCGCAGATTGCATCAACAGCCCGGCAGACCTGATCGCCGACTTCTCCGTCGACAACGGTCTGGCCCCGCAGGACGGCCGGATGGGGGGGTTCTATACCTACGGCGATGACTCCGAGAAAACGGGAACACCGCTGGCGGTCCTGGTTCCCGCCGAAGGCTCGACCGCTCCCAACGATCCGACCGTGGGTAACGTCTGCTCCAGCCCGCTCGGCTCGCTGCACGTCCAGGCGACCGGTTTCAAGATCTGGGGCGCGGCGACCGGAACCAACTTCGTGCCGCTGATGGGGAGCACGAAAGGGACTTACGATGCCTCGAAATACAAGGGCATCTCTTTCTGGGCGAAAGCGACGGCGCCGCTGACCGGGGTACAAGTCAGCTTTCCGGATGTCTGGACGGACGCGGCGGCCAACCCCACACCGCTCAACGCGAGCTACGACCCCTGCATATACGTCGCCGGCGCCCCCAACAACTGCAGCCCCTATCTGGTCAAGTTCGGCGAGGGGCATAGCAACGGCAGCGCCAGCGGCGACGCCGGCGTGGACGCGGCGGCCCCAGTGATACATTTTCCGAAGTACGTCAGCTACCAGATCGACACGATCTGGCGGAGGTTCGACGTCCTGTTCGCGGACACGCTGCAGGACCCAGACAATGGGGGACAGGGCTCGCCGAGCCTGATGCTCGACGTCGCGCATCTGACGTCCATGGCCATCCAGGTCAACGCGATTCACAACGCGGACAGCACGGTGACCGCCAACGACTTCAGCCTCTGGATCGACGACGTCAATTTCCTCGCCAAGTAGTCCTGGGCACGAGCGCCACCGGTCCTGAACGGCGAGCGCCTCCGGGCCTGATCAACGGGCAACTCCGTTACGTGCGGCGAGAACCTCGCGCTTCGGTCGGGCGCTGCTCGCCGCACGTGGGCTTTTTGCGGGGCGTAGCCTGCATCGACATCCAGGCACTACGGCCCCGACGGGACCCGAGGTGGGACCGATCAGTGGCTGAAGTTTCCGGTCATCATCAGCAGGGTCAGTATGCCGACCGTGGCGTTGTAGTACGAGTACGGCGTCTTCCCGGCGGTGTCGGTCGGGGCCAATTTTCCGCGGGTCACCATGTCGAAGACCCCCTGGTAAGCGTCGTTTAGGAAGGTCGCGTTGGCGCCCGCGCTGCCGGCGCTGGCCATCGCACCAACGGCCGCGGTGCCGATGATCGAGGCGGAGTTGGGAGCGGCGCCCGCGGCGACGTTGCCGTTGCTCGAATAGAGGTCGAAGATCCGGCCGATGCCGTTGAGCCCGGCGCTGGCGTTGCTCGCGAAGAAGCTGGTGATCTTGTCGGTGTAGGTCTTCGCCGCGGCGGTCGAGTTCCAGCAGTAGTCGAGGCCGGTGCGCATCGGGACGCGGTGCGCGTCGTACTGGTAGGTGGTGTCCATCTGGTACAGGCCGCCGCTGCCGGGCGCGGTACACTTGTTGGTGCACCAGGCGGGAACCAGACCGTAGGTCCCGGCCAGGGCGTTGATGACGCTCAGAGAGTTGGTCGCCACCGTGCCCCACGGGTGGCCGCTATCGATGGTCGCGAAGACCCGATAGTAGGCCGGCGCAAAATACGATGCGTTGGTGGGACTCGAAGTGGTGGAGCTCCCCGAGTTGGATCCGTAGGCTGGGAGATTGTTCGCGGCATCGATGTCCTTGGCCCAGATGTCGCTGATGAGGCCGGCGGCGTCGGCGGCGTAGGTGCCCCCCGAAAAAACCTTCCCGGCCTGGATCAGCGCGAAGGCGGCGTCTTCATCGGCGTCCGTCGCCGAGCCGCCGGTGGAGCTGCAGCTGTTGCCGCCGCTCGGCTGACACCAGGTCATGAGGCCGGCGGTGCCGCTGCCGGCGCCCTTCTTGCTCTTCCAGTAGCTGTACAGATTGTCGAAGGTGGTCTTGTCGTTCATGTTGACGGCGATGAGCATGCCGTAGGCGATCCCCTCGGAGACGGTGTCGTTGCCGTTCTCGGGGCGAATGACCGGGCCGGCGCCGTTATTGGCGAAGGTTTTCTTCCACTCGTTGTAGGCGGTGACCAGGAACTTGGCGTCGGCCCCCTTCGGTTTGGTGCAGGAGCCGACCGAGCCGGCGGTGGAGAGCGGGAAGCCTGCCTGCGTCGGCAGACCCGAGCCGTCGCTGACGAGCTGCACGTCATCGACCCAGATGTCGTAGGTCCCCGGCGTCGAGCTGCTCGCGACCGAAAAGCCAGGGTCCTGGTAGAACGAGAACTGCAGCGCCAGCACGTTGGCCGGATTGAAAGCGGGCGCTTGGCACCTCGGCACCCCGGCGCCGGCGGCCGGGCAGACCATGCCGCTGCCAACCGCGGGAACCCAGCGCGGAACCAGCGTCCCGAAGGGAACGGTGACAGTCTGCCAGGTGCTGGAAATGGCGGTCCCAATCCAGGGGGGGGCCAGCATCTGGCCGCGCGAGTTGTAAAGATCGATGGTGGCGGTCGCCGCGGTGCCGCCCGCCGTTGCCGGCTGGTTGTCCGACGTCAGCATCTCGAAGAACAGCGGAGGCGGGGTGCCAGCGCCCGACTTGATGTTGAACTTGATGCCCGTGTAGGCGCTGAGGTCATACTTGTTCTTCACCTGCGTGGTGGTCGATGCGGGACTGAACGAAGCGCCGAAACCGGCGTAGTTGTTGGGCGCCGTCCCGAAGCCCGAGCCCGTCGAATGCAACGCGAACTTGTCGCACGACGCGGTGTCGCCCGGTGGCACGTCGGTCGCGGCCGCTTGCATGATGGGACCATCCGAGCGCGCGGGCGTCTGCGACTCTCCGCCCATGATGGCCATTGGCGATCCCGGGTAGTAGACGTACCAGTACCCGGTTCGCATCGGCGTGCCCTGCTTGATCATGATGGACCCGGTGGCCGTCCCTTCCTCGAAGTCGGAGAGCACGTTGGCGCTGGCCGCCGCGCAGGCGCGCGTGCCGCTTCCACCGGTGCCGGTCGTGCCGTTCGTCCCCGCCGCACCGGTGCCGTTCGTCCCCGCCGCGCCAGGGCCGTTCGTCCCGGCCGCGCCTGAGCCGTTCGTCCCGGCCGCGCCCGAGCCGTTCGTCCCCGCCGCGC
>CAYTTF010000380.1:0-4529 GCA_964440665.1 uncultured Myxococcales bacterium
GAACCATCGGCTACGGCCCCGACAAACCGATCGCCGACAACGACACCAAAGAGGGTACCGAAAAGAACCGGCGCATCGAGTTCCGGCTGCTCTCCGGCAGCGAGAAGATCCAGACCCAGCCCGAGCCCGAGGACATCAACCCGTCGCCCGATCGCAAGGGCAAGAGCAAAGGCGGGAAGACCAAGGGCGACAAGGCCGGAAAGGCCAAGGCGGACAAAGCGGCCGACAAGGCCAGCAAGGCGGCCGACAAGGCCAGCAAGGCGGCCGACAAGGCAGACAAGTCAGTAGAGAAGGCCGACAAGGCGGCCAGCAAGGCCGACAAGGCGGCCAGCAAGGCCAGCAAGGCGGCCGACAAGGCAGACAAGGCGGCCGACAAGCCCAAGGCCGGCAAGAAGAAGGTCTCCGCGCCGTCGACCGACGACGAGCCGATGCCGAAGTAGATCGACGACCGGCCGTCGCGCCGCCGCTACTTCGCGAGCGACGGGAATACCGGGCAGCCGCGCGGGAACGGGCGCGCGTGCTCGGGCGAGGTGGTGACGGGGTTGGGATCGCGGCAGAGCTCGCTGTCCGAGCAGGCGACCAGCTTGTCGATGGCCAGGTTGCGCGTCGCGGTCACCGGACGCCCGAAGTGGGGGCAATGGACGACCACCTTGAGCGACACCGAACGCTGCATGGCGCGGACAATTATACTCGGAACCCTGAGAGGGTTCCGAACCTCCCGCGAAGAGCTCGGACGAGCAAGCTCGTCCTCCCTCACGCGATCATGCCGCAGCAACCGATGCGATGGGCACGTCGGTCTCGACCGGGGTGGCGTAGTCGACGCCGGGGATCTCGAACCCGAAGAGGCGGCGAAAATCGGTCTTGAAGCCCGCGTAGTCGGTCACCTCGAAGAGGTTCCGGGTGGTCACCGTCTCCCAGAGCGCGGCCACCCGCGCCTGGACGCCGGCCTCCATTTCGCGGTCGTCGATGCGGATGCGGCCCGCTTCGTCGGTGGTCGGGCTGCGCCCGGGTGCGAGGTGATCGCGAAAGAGGCGCGCGATCTGCTCGGCGGTCCCCTCGTGCGTCCCGGCCTCCTTCATCACTTTGTAAAGCAGGCTGATGTAGAGCGGAACCACCGGGATCGCCGACGACGCCTGGGTGACCAGCGCCTTGTTCACGCTCACGTAGGCCGCGCCGCGCACGCGCGCGGCCAGCGCCGTCGACAGCGTCCGCACCGTCGTCTCGAGATCTTCCTTGGCCTTGCCGATGGTCCCCGAACGGTAGATGGGAAAGGTCAGCGCCGGCCCGATGTAGCTGTACGCGACGACGCGACAACCTTCGGCGAGCAGATCGGCCTCCTCGAGCGCGCGGATCCAGGCCGCGAGATCCTCGCCCCCCATCACCTTGCGCGTCGCCTCGATCTCGGCGTCGGTGGCCGGGCCGATCTCGACCGGGGTCACCTGATCGTTGCCGAGGTTGATGCTTCGGCTGCGAAACGGCGCGCCGATCGGTTTGAGCGCCGAGCTGTAGCCGACGCCGGTTGCCGGGTCGGTCCGCTTGGGGCTGGCGAGGCTGTAGACCACGCAATCCAGCTTGGCCCCCGCGCGCGCGAGGCGGGCGAGCGTGTCGCGCTTGATCTCGTCGCTGAAGGCGTCCCCATTGACGACCGAGAGCTCGCGTCCTCGCTCCCGCGCGCGGCGCTCGACGGCGGCCAGATTGTACCAGCCGGCCGACGCGGTCTTGTCGCCCTGCGGTGGCCGTTCCAAGCAGACCGCCGTGCCACGCGCGCCGTAGCCGAAGATCACGCTCACCAGGCTGGACAGCCCGTAGCCGGTGCTGGCGCCCACCACCAGCGCGTCACGGAAGCCCACGCCCGGCGCGCCGGCCGTCGCGACCGCGATCTCCGCGTCGACGTTGGCGGCGCAACCCGCCGGGTGGGCGTTCAGGCAGATGAAGCTGCGGATGCGGGCGGCGACCAGCTGCTTGGGCATGCGCCTTCCTGCCAAACCCCCGGGGATGCGTCAAGCCGGCGAAGAACCCGGATTGACACCGATGGGTTCGGGACGTCTGCGGCAGACAGATTTTCAGCATCCGGCTGGGCTTCCCCTGTCGCTTTCGGGTGGGTAGATTACGCACCTATGGAGCTACGCTCGATCCAACGAATCCTGGTGCCGACCGATTTTTCCGACCCCTCGAACGAGGCGCTGGCCACTGCGATGGCGTTCGCGACCGCGTTCGGCGGCAAGCTCGACCTGGTGCACGTGGCGCTGGCGGTTTCCTATGTGCTGCCGCCCCCCCTCGACCTCGCGCCCCTTCCGTTCGACATGACCAAGTCGCTGGAGCAGGCCACCGTGGGCCTCGCCAGCGAAGAGGCCCGCGCCCGCGCCGCCGGTCTCGCCTGCGAGAGCGCGACACTCTTCGGCCGCCCCGACACCGAGATCGTCGCCCGCGCCACCGCGACCAAGGCCGACCTGATCGTGATGGGGACCCACGGCCGCAGCGGCCTCGCCCACGCGCTCATGGGCAGCGTGGCCGAACGGGTGGTGAGGCACAGCCCCTGCCCGATCCTGATCGTCCCCCAACGTCAGGCCTAGCTCGGTGGGAGCGTCTAGCTCGGTGGGAGCGCCGCCCGCTCTGCGCCGGTCTGAGCCAGCGCGCGATCGATCGTCCAAAGCAGCTCTTCCAGGTTGACCGGCTTGACCAGGCAGGCGATCGCGCCGTAGGCCTCGGCGTCCGTGCGCAGGCCATAGGTCTCTCGGCCCGTGATGACGATGACGGGCAGACCGGGCTTGTAGGTCCGGATCCATTGCGCGAGGTCGACCCCATGCATGCCGGGCATCATCAGATCGGTCAGCACCAGATCGGGTGTCACCGCCTGGAGCTTGGCGATGGCGTCGAATCCGTCCTGGGCAACCTCGGCCGCGTAGCCCGCTTCCACCATCGCGAGGGCGACCAGCTCACGCGAGTCCAGATCGTCGTCGACGACCAGGATGCGGTATCGCCGCTTGAGCACCAGCTTGCCGGGTCTATCGATTCTCGGGTTGGTTTTCATGGCGATCTCTGGAATTTGCAAGAACGAAACCAACCGGCGACGGCGCGGTCCAAACGGGAACCGTTGCGACCGGGCGTGGGATCCGTTACACCGACGTAACCACACGCCCGCCATTGGGTTACCCGTGTACGATTGATTGATCGGGACCGCGCCGACCTGCCTAGCTATCCACTTTGCCACTTTGCCACTTTGCCACTTTGCCACTTTGCCCTGTGCCCCCATGCCCCCACGTGCCATGATCGACGTCCGCAACCTCTCGAAGACCTACCGCGTGCACAAGCGTGCGCCCGGCCTGGGCGCGGCGCTCCGGTCGGTCCTGCGGCGCAAGTACGAGGTGGTCAAGGCGGTCGAGGCGCTGTCGTTCCAGATCGCCGAAGGCGAGCGGGTCGGCTTCCTCGGCCCGAACGGCGCCGGGAAGACCACCACGCTCAAGGTGCTGGCGGGTCTCCTGCACCCGACCTCGGGCAGCGTCCGCGTCGGCTCCTACGTGCCGCACGAGCGCGACCCACGGTTCCTGCAGCTCATCACGCTGGTGATGGGACAGAAGCAGCAGCTGCTCTGGGATCTGCCGCCGTCGGAGACCTACGCGATGAACCGCGCCATCTACGACATCCCGCGCGCGCAGGCCGACGAAACCGTGCGAACGCTGGTCGAGCTCCTCGAGATCGGCGACCTGGTCGACAAGCCGACCCGCCAGCTTTCGCTGGGCGAGCGGATGAAGTGCGAGCTGGTGGCGGCGCTGCTGCACCGGCCGCGCGTCCTGTTCCTCGACGAGCCGACCATCGGTCTCGACGTGTCGATGCAAGCGAAGATGCGCGACTTCATCCGCGACTACAACGAGCGCTTCGGCGCGGCGGTGCTGCTCACCAGCCACTACATGGACGACGTGGTGGCGCTCTGCCCGCGCGTGGTGGTGATCGATCACGGCCGTCTCATCTACGACGGCGATCTGCGCGAGCTGGCGCGGCGGGTGCGCCCCGACAAGCGCATGACCCTGCGCCTGTCGCGGCCGGTCGACCGGGCGGAGCTCGAAAAGCTCGGAACGGTGGTCTCGGCCGACGCCGCGCAGGCGGTGCTGTCGGTGCCGCACGCGCGCCTTTCGACCGTGGTGCAGGGCGCCCTGGCGGCGCTGCCGATCGTCGACCTCACCATCGAAGAGGCGCCCCTGGAAGAGGTGATGCGCGAGCTATTCGGGGCCCGTGAAAAAGAGGCGCGCGAGGTATCGCGCGCGCACGGGTGAGCCTGGAGGCGGTCCCGGCGCGGCCGGGGTTCACCAGCGACCTCGGACGGGTTGCGAAGGCCTTCCCGACCCTCCTGCGGGTCGGTGTCTCGGAGGTGGTGGCCTACCGCGCGGAGTTTCTGGTCTGGATCCTCACCACCAACATGCCGCTGGTCATGCTGGCCATCTGGCACGCGGTCGCGGCGGACGGACCGGTCGGGCATTTCGATCAGCGCGCCTTCACCACCTACTACCTGGGCGTGCTGGCGGTGCGTCTGC
>CAYTTF010000381.1:0-4525 GCA_964440665.1 uncultured Myxococcales bacterium
CACCTGCGCCGAGGCGATCGCCATGTGCGCGCTCGAGCGCAAGGAGAGCCGCGGCGGTCATTTCCGCGAGGACCACCCCGACAAGGATCCCGCCTACGGCGGTTTCAACTTCGTGGTGCGCAAGGGGGCGGGCGGCCGTCCGGAGCTGCGCCGCGAGACCATCGCGCCAATGCGCGAGGATCTGAAACAGGTCGTCGAGGAGAACAAATAAGATGCCCGACCCCCATTCGACAAGCGCGACCTTCCGGATCTGGCGCGGCGAGAAGGGCAAGGGCGAGCTCCGCGACTACCAGACGCCGGTCTCCGAGGGGATGGTGGTGCTAGACGCCGTTCACCAGATCCAGGCCGACCAGGCCAACGATCTGGCGGTGCGCTGGAACTGCAAGGCGGGCAAGTGCGGGTCGTGCTCGGCGGAGGTCAACGGCATGCCCAAGCTGATGTGCATGACCCGCCTGTCCGATCTGCCGCTCGACAAACCGGTGACGGTGCAGCCGATGCACACCTTCCCGTCGATCCGGGATCTGGTCACCGACGTGTCCTGGAACTACCGGGTCAAACAGGAGATCAAGCCGTTCAAGCCGCGGGCCCCCGACGCCGCCGACGGCACCTGGCGCATGCAGCAGGAAGACATCGAGCGCGTGCAGGAGTTCCGCAAGTGCATCGAGTGCTTCCTGTGCCAGGACGTCTGCCACGTGCTGCGCGATCACCACAAGCACGACGAGTTCATCGGCCCGCGCTTTCTGGTGCACGTCGCCGCGCTGGAGATGCACCCGCTCGACACCGAGGACCGCATCCCCGAGCTGCGAAAGGCGCACGGCGTCGGCTACTGCAACATCACCAAGTGCTGCACCAAGGTTTGCCCCGAGGGGATCACCATCACCGACAACGCGATCATTCCGCTCAAGGAGCGGGTCGTCGATCGTTACTACGATCCGATCAAGCGGTTACTGGGCATCGGGCGGAAGTGAATCTCGGACGGCGTCGGCGCCGCCGTCGGCCGACGCATGATTGCCATCGGCAGAACCATCGGCAGAACCGTCGGGTAGCAGGCTGACCGCGTCGGTGCCACCGTCGGCGTAGACGAGTCCTTGGTTCGGGCTGTCGGGGACGTAGAAGACCTTGGGACCCGCGATCGTGTAGCCGGCGCAGCAGCCCTGTGTGATCCTGGGGCCGAACTCTGTGTGCACGACCTCCGCGGGCCGATCGCTGAATCCGAGCAGGACGTCGCAATACCCTTCGGCCGCGCCGTAGACGATGATGTAGCTGCAACTGGTCGTCACGCCGTCGCCCTGACAGCTCGGCAGGTAAGGGGGACAGGCGGGGCCGCGCCAGGCGAGGCCGCCATTCGGAATGGCGAGCTGCGCGCCATCGGGCGATCCGATCTGCACGATGTTGGCGGGGCAGTTGGAGCCGCAGTTGCCGCTGCACCCGTGCGCGGTCAGGACCGCCAGCGCGAAGCCGGCCAGGAGCGCGATGGTAAGCGATGGAAGCAACTTCATAGGTGAACGGCAGTCTAGCCCAGCGCAGGCCGCGGGTGGGTGATCGGCCGCACGCGGTGCGAGCTGCCAGTTAACGACGGGTCGAAGTCGCGCGCGCCAACCGATCGGACTGGAGCCGCTCGTGCACCCAGTCGAGCAGCAGGCGGGCGTCGTCGCGCCGGTAGCCGGCGGGGCTCTCCCGCTCAAACGCGCGCAAGGCCCGCGCAGCTTCGCCGAGACGCCCGAGTCGCACCAGACAGAGGGCGCGGTTGTAGCGGGCCTCCGGCGCGAAGACGCCGCGTGGAAACGCCGTGAGGTAGTCGTCCCAGGCGCCGAGCGCGCGCGCCGGGGCGTCGTCGACGAAGTGGGCGCGGTGGGCGCGGCCGTAGGCGCGGGCCTCGGCGTCGGCTTCGGTCTCGGTCGATGCACGTTCCGGCGACGCGCCGGAGTCGTCGCCGGCGAGCGGAATCCGTCGGATCGGCCTTCCGCCGAAGGCGACCTTCGCAGCGGGCGTCGACCCCGTCGCCAGCGCGATGGCCGTCGGCGCGCGCCAGCGGCGAGCCCCGATCGTGAAGGCCGCCGAGGCCGAGGAGAGCGCTACCAACGCGGCAGCGACCGCCAGCGACGTTCGCGGGAGGCTCACCCGCTGCGCAGCGCTCCGTTCGGCGCGCGCGAGCACCCGGGTGCGCGTCGCGGCGCCGTCGGCCGGCGCCGCGGTCAGGTCGCGGAACGCCCGCACCGTCGTCTCGAAGGAGGTTGGTGCGCGCTTCATTCGTCGCGCTCCTCGCCCAGCAGATCGCGCAGCCGGCGCCGGGCGTGAAAGAGCCGCGTTCGCACGGTGGCCTCGGGGACGGCGGCGATCTCCGCCGCCTGCACCGACGTCAGCTCCTCGACCTCGCAGAGGACGAAGGCCACCCGTTGCGCCAGCGGCAGGCGGTCGAGCGCAGCGCCGAGGCGCAGCCCCAGCTCGCGTCGGTAGGCGTCTTGCTCCGGATCGCGGGGACCGCGGCGCTCCTCGGTCGCCAGACGGGCGAGGGCGCGTCGTCGGCGAACGGCGGCCCGCTGGTGGTGGCGGGCGCGTTTGACCGCGATCGCCAGCAGGAAGGTCTCCAGATCCACCTCGCCGCGGAACCGCTGGATCGCGCGCGGCAACGCGGCGAAGACGTCCTGCACCACGTCCTCGGCGGCGGCGGCGTCCGAGAGCAGCCGCCGCGCCAGGACCCGCAGGCGCTGATGCCAGCGGTCGAACGCCCGGGCGAGGGCGTCGAGCCCGCCCCTCCGAAGGGATTCGACGAGGGCCGACGGTTCGTCGTCGCCGGGTGGTGGCGCGACCAGGGCGAGCGGTGGGGAGCGCGGGGCGGTCAAGGGATCCGGAACCTCAAGCCCGCTGTGCCGGAGAGGAAGTCGGTGGCGAAGCCGCCGGAGGATGCGAGATGGACACCGACGCGTGCGACCAGGTCGAGCGACCTCGAGATCGGGAAGCCCACAGTTCCCATGCCGCGCAGATACAGGACGGGTTGAGGCTTGGTGCTGACCGTCGTCTCTGAGCTCGATCCGGATAGGGACGAATTGGTGACGGTCCGGGTCGCCTGCGGCATCGGGGCCAGCCCGAGGCCGACACCCCCGGTCGTCTCCAGAAACCAGTGCCGATGCTGCCAGCTCGATCCGACCAGACCTGCCAGGCCAAAGCGCTGGTCGCCCCCTGGGTCGGTGCCGACTTCCAGCGCCGCGCCGAAGATCAGACTGCCGGGCGAAGCCTGGCGCTGCGCCTCGAGCTCGTACGTGGAGCCGCGAAGCACGGTCGCAGCGTCGGCGCGATTATCGGCACCCCAAAGAAAGAAGGTGGCAGTTGGCCCGCCGGCACCGGTAATCGCCCAACGCGGCCCGGTGGCCGCTGCTGGCTCGAATGGTCGGGCCGAAGCGGCGACCGTCGGTTCGGAAGCCGGTGCCGTTACCGGCGGCGGCTCAGTCGCCGTCGCTACATCCGCGGTGGCGACCAGCAATTCCCTCGGCGCCGCGGCCCGTTCTGCCGGAGGCGCGACGATGCCGCTCACCTGATCCCGCGCCAGGTTTCCCGCCAGCCAGCCGATCTCGCGCAGCCGCGCCGGCCGATCCGGCGGCAGCGGAATGGTCCGAGCCACCAGGCCGGCCGCGCTCCCGCGCAACGACATTCGGATGTCCGCCCGGTCGACCGAAACGATCAGGACGTTCGATGCCCCGGCGGCAGCTGCGTCGGTCGGCGCGACAACTGGAATTCCCAGCTCCACCCCGATCGTCTGCCGAACCTCGCGCGCGTCGACGGCGACGCCGGGAGCGGACTCGACCACCACCAGCAGTCGCTCGTCCGCGGCCCGGGCAGTTCGGGAGGCGGTGGCGGCGGCGATCGCCGTGAGGAGAAGGGTCGAGCAGGCTGTGCGCATGGCCTGATGTCGCCCCAACGCCCGATTTTGTTCAATCTCTTCGAAAAGAAAGCCGACCGCCGGAGCGCGGGCCGGGAGTCGGTGCTACACAATAAGTCTTGTCCGACACGACCGAGAAGAAGCCGGCGCCTCGTCGCGGCCGTAGCCGCATCTTCGTACTGGCGATTGTGGTCACCGTCGCTGCGCAGACGCCGCTCGTCGCGGGGCTGGCCCACCTCGGCGGCCACCTGCTCCCGGTGCTGGCGCTGGCTGCCGCGCTCACCGGCGGCTTCATGGCGACGGTGCTGGGACCGCGCGATATCTGGGGCGCGCCCAGCCGCGTGCGGCTCTATCTGGTCCTCTGGCCGTTCTTCGTCTGGTGGACGCTGGGATTGCTGTTCGCGGCTCTGGCGCCGATCGCGCTCGCCGTGCGGGCGTTGCTACCCGCGCTGCACACGTCGCCCGCCGCGCCGCTGTCCACGGACGCGGCGCTCGGCTACGCCCTCGTCGCCGCGCTGGCGGGCACGGTGCTCGCGCTCCGCAATTCGCCGCGCGTTCGCCGGCACGAGATCGCGATCCCCGGCCTTCCGACCGCGTTCGATGGATTTCGGGTGGCGCAGATCTCCGACCTGCACTGCGGTCCCTTCG
>CAYTTF010000382.1:0-4473 GCA_964440665.1 uncultured Myxococcales bacterium
CCGGCGACGGGACCAACGACGCGCCGGCGCTGGCGCAGGCCGACGTGGGCGTCGCGATGAACAGCGGCACGCAGGCCGCCAAGGAAGCCGGCAACATGGTCGACCTCGACTCCAACCCCACCAAGCTCCTCGAGATCGTCGAGGTCGGCAAGCAGCTGCTCATGACCCGCGGGACGCTCACCACCTTTTCGATCGCCAACGACGTGGCCAAGTACTTCGCGATCCTGCCCGCGATGTTCGTGGCCGTCTTCCCGGACATCGCGCCGCTCAACGTGATGCACCTGGCTTCCCCCTACAGCGCCATCCTGTCCGCCGTGGTGTTCAACGCGATCATCATCATCCTGCTCATCCCACTGGCGCTCCGGGGCGTTCGTTACCGCCCCCTCGGCGCCGCGGCCATCCTGCGCCGCTCTCTCCTCATCTACGGCCTGGGCGGCGTCATCGCCCCCTTCGTCGGCATCAAGCTCATCGATCTCGCGCTCGAAGCGCTCCACCTGGTTTGAAGAGGCCCATCATGCGTAAAGAAATCCTCATCGCTCTGCGCGCCACGATCGTCACGCTGGTCCTGACCGGGCTCGTCTATCCGCTGGCGACCACCGGCGCCGCCGAGCTGCTGTTCGGCGAGCGCGCGGGCGGCAGCCTGGCCCGCAGCGAAACCGGTCAGGTGGTCGGCTCCGAGCTGATCGGACAGGTCTTCGCGACGCCGCCCTATCTGCAGGGGCGCCCCTCCGCGGCCGGCAGCGGATACGACGCCACGGCCTCTTCCGGTTCGAACTTCGGGACCACGTCTCAAAAGCTCCGCGACCGCGCCAGCGCCGACGTGGCGCGGCTGCGCAAGGAGAACCCCGAGGCACCGCTACCGATCCCCGCTGATCTGGTTACCGCCTCGGCGAGCGGCCTCGATCCCGAGCTGTCGCCCGAGGCCGCGCTCTGGCAGGCGCCACGGATCGCACGGGCCCGGGGCGTGGCCGAAGATCGCATCCGCGCCGTGATCGAGAACCGAACCGAGGCGCGCGACCTGGGCTTTCTGGGTGAACCGCGGGTCAACGTGCTCGAGGTAAACTTGGCGCTCGATCAGCAGTTCGGCCGGCCCCACCCAGCGAGTCCCACCGCGGCCGCAGGAACGAGGTAGGATTCCGTCGCATACAATGCTTGGGTCCGCCGAACCGCTTTCGATTGCCACGGGCCTTCGGGTCCTGATCGTCGACGATGAGAAGAACATCCGTTCGACGTTGACGGTCTGTCTAGAAGGGCTCGGCGCCGAAGTGCTGGCGGTGGGCAACAGCGAGGCGGCCCTCGCCGCGGTCGGCCGCCAGCCTTACGACATCGCGTTCGTCGACCTGGCGCTGGGCACCGAGAGCGGTCTCGACCTTTTGCCCAAGCTCCTGGGGGAAGGGACCAGCCTGGCGATCGTCCTCATCACCGCCTATGGCACCATCGAGACGGCGGTCGAGGCGATGCGGCGCGGGGCCTGGGATTACCTGCCCAAGCCGTTCACGCCGGCGCAGATTCGACACTTTGTCGAGAAGTTCAGGACCGAGCGACACCTCACCGCCAAGGTCGAGGAGCTGGAGCGGCGACTGGCCGAAGAGGCGCCCGATGTCGAGATCGCCAGTCGTTCGGCCTCCATGCGCGCCGTGCTCGAGACCGCGGCCCGGGTCGCCGCCACCGACGCGCCAGTCCTGATCACCGGGGAGAACGGAACCGGCAAGAGCATTCTGGCGCGTGCCGTCCACCAGCAGAGCCCGCGCGCCGAACGTCCCTTCGTCATCACCAACTGCCCGACCTTGACCGAGGAGCTCCTGGCGAGCGAGCTGTTCGGACACGCCAAGGGCGCCTTCACCGGCGCGATCCGGGACCAGGCCGGCCGGGTCGAGATCGCGGAGGGGGGCACGCTGTTTCTCGACGAGATCGGCGAGATCCCGCCCGCCCTTCAGAGCAAGCTGCTGCGTTTCCTGCAGGAGAAGGATTTCGAGCGCGTCGGCGAGACCCGGACCCGACACGGGGACGTGCGCATCGTCGCCGCGACCAACCGCGACCTCGAGGCCGACGTCAAGGCGGGACGCTTTCGCGAAGATCTCTTCTACCGCATCAACGTGGTCGAGATCCGGATGCCCCCACTGCGCGAACGGCGCGAGGACATCCTGCCGCTTGCGCGCGCCTTCCTGAGCTCGTTCACCCGGGCGACCCGGCCGATGGCTCCGGAGATCTCGGCCGCGGCCGCGCAGGCTCTGGAGCAACACGACTGGCCCGGCAACGTGCGGGAGCTGCGCAACACGATCGAAAGGATCGCGATCTTGTGGCCGACATCGGTGATCGAGCCCGAAGCCCTCCCCCCGCGGGTTCCCCGCGCCGCGAATCGCCGACCGACCGTCGGCGGCGACTTCACCGTCGAGGACGTCGAACGGGAGCACATCCTTTCGGTGTTGGAGCGGGCGCCCAAGATCGAGGACGCCGCCGCCCTCCTCGGCATCGACGCCTCGACCCTCTGGCGCAAGCGCAAGAAGTACGAGGGGACCTAGATCCGTGGCCCGGCCGGGCGATCCGAGTCGCCTCAACAATCGTCCCGAAGACTTCCTCGAGATGCTCCGGCGCGCCAAGCGCGGCCGGCTCAAGCTCTACATCGGGTTCGCCGCCGGCGTCGGCAAGACCTACCGGATGCTGGAGGAGGCGCACGCGCTGAAGCGCCGCGGCGTCGACGTGGTCCTCGGCTACGTCGAAACCCACGGCCGCGTCGAAACCGCCCGGCTCGTCGAGGGCCTCGACGAAGTCCCCCGCAAGACCTTTCAGTATCGAGGTGTGGCCATCGAGGAGATGGATCTGGACGGCCTGCTGGAGCGCCACCCGGAGATCACCGTCGTCGACGAGATCGCGCACACCAACGTACCGGGGAGCCGCAACCGACGTCGCTACCAGGACGTGCTCGCGCTGCTCGACGCCGGGATCAACGTCATCGGGGCCTTCAATATCCAGCATCTCGAGAGCCTCAACGACGTGGTCCAGCGGGTCACCGGGGTGGCGATCCGCGAGACCGTGCCCGACAGCTTCCTCAAACGGGCCGATCAGGTCGTCAATCTGGACCTGGCGGTCGAAGACCTGATCGAGCGGTTGCAGACTGGAAAGATCTACGCCGCCGACAAAGTCCCCTGGGCGCTGGAGCACTTCTTCAAGGACCGCCACCTGGCGACGCTGCGCGAGCTCGCGCTGCGCGAGGTGGCCGAGAGCCTTGATCGGGGGGACCGCAGCGACAACGCCGATGCATCGCTTCGGCAGGGCGAGGCCGCGCGCGGCGGGGACGTGACCGGTCGGGTGATGGTCTGCATGTCGTCGTTCCCGACGCGCGCGAGCGCGCTCCTGCGGCGCGGCTCGCGCATGGCGGGCCGGCTCAACACCGACTGGTTCGTGGTCTACGTCGAAACACCCCGCGAGGCCCCAAACTTGATCGACGCCGAGGCGCAGCGGCACCTGCTGGCGAACGCCGAGAGCGCGCGTGAGCTCGGCGCCGAGGTGGTGCATCTCAAGGCGGACGATCCGGTCCTGGCCCTCCTCGACTTCGCCCGCTCGCACGGCGTCGGGCAAATTATCATCGGCCGCTCGCGGGCGCCCTGGTGGCGGGAGATCTTGGGGCGATCGACGGCGATGCGTCTGGTCCGAGAAGCCGCCGGCTTCGACGTCCTGGTGGCCTCGCTCGACGAGGATGCGGCCCGATGACCCTGCGCGCGAAGATCCTCCTCGCGCAAACGCCGCTGGCCGGTGCGCTGATCCTGATCGCAGTCCTGTCGGGGATCACCAGCGCGGCGCTGGGGCGCAACGTCGCCTCCATCCTCCAGGACAACTACCGCAGTGTGCTGGCCGCCGAGCGCATGAAGGAAGCGCTGGAACGGATCGACAGCGCGGCCATGTTCGTGGTCGCCGGTGAGCGTCTACGGGGCATCACGCAGGCCGAACAAAACTTTCCCCGTTTCGAAGCGGAGCTGGCCGTTCAGCAGAACAACATCACCGAGCGCGGCGAGCCCGAAGCGACGGTCGTCCTCCGGCGGTCCTGGAGCGCCTATCGCGCCGGCTTCGATCGCTTCATCGGCGGCGAGGATCATGCCGCGCTGGAGGCCGGCTACTTCCAAACGATGAACCCGCTCTTCGTCGCGACCAAGAACGCGGCCGATCGGATCCTGGACCTGAACCAGGACGCCATGGTCCGCAAGCGCGACCAGGCGCGCCGCTCCGCGAAGAGCTTCAACGCGGTCATGCTCGCCACCGCGCTGCTCGCTTCGCTGATCGGCCTGGTGACGTCGACGGTGCTCACCCGGCGGATTTTGAGTCCGCTGTCGATCCTGGGGCAGACGGCCCGGCGCCTCGGCGAAGGGGACATGGAGGTGCGCGCCAAGGTCAGCCGCCAGGACGAGATCGGGACGCTGGCGCGCGACTTCAACCTGATGGCCGATCGCCTCGCGCAGTACCGGCACAGCTCGCTCG
>CAYTTF010000383.1:0-4460 GCA_964440665.1 uncultured Myxococcales bacterium
TTCTCATCATCTTGCTGGTGTGAACCGGCTTCGAACCTTGGGGCTGGCGCTCCTTATAGGGTAGCGCCGGCCTGCTACACCGGTACTGGCCGCTGCTCGGGCTCACGAGCGCCTGCACCTGACGCTGACCCAGGGCATGAAGATGTTGCTGCTGCGAAGGGGGTGGATCTGAGGGTCCCGGCAGGCGCGGCATCAGCGGCATCAGCACCGTCAAAAGGGAGTCAGAGGGCAGCAGGGTCATCAGGAGCCGATGCTGCAGAGCGGATGGCCGAGCGCCCAAGTGCTTCGCGCGATAGCGATGACGGTCGCGTCGTCGTGCGATCCGCGCGTCTCGGTCGCCTTCAAGATTCCGGCGCACAGCTCCGTGAGGTTTCGCGGGGCGCCGTCGACCATCGCGATGAGAGCCTCCAGGCCGAGCGCGTCCAGATCCGTGCGGAGCGGGTCCGTGATCCCGTCGGTCACGAGCACCATCACGTCGCCGTCCGCTAGCTCGAACGGGGTGTCCAGGTAGACTTGGCCCGAGACCACGCCCAGGGGCGGCCCCGAGACGATCGGCAGCGGGTGCGTGGTCCTCGTTCGCACGACGGGTGGCAGTTGCCCCGCGACCGCGACCGCCCCGCAGCCGTGCTCTGCGTCGAGGGAGAGACAGACGGCACTCACGAAGATGTTGGGGGCCCAGCCCGACTCGATGCGAGCGTTGAGTTCCCCGAGCAGTGCCCCTGGATGGAGCCACTTGGCGAAGTCGCGCGCGAACCGGTCCAGCTCGCTGGCGAAGCGCGCGGCATGGCTACCGTGACCGGTGACGTCACCGAGGAGGCAGAAGACATGGCCGTCGCAAGAGGGCGCGACGATCGCGAAGTCGCCTCCGGGCTCGTCGGCGTGTCGGCGGCCGACCGCGACGTGTCCATGCTTTCCGAGATGGTCCAAGGCGTGAGGCCTAGATGCGACAGAGCCGCTTGTCGCGCTCGCCCCATCCTCTCCAGTGCCCAAGGATTCTCATTGAGCACGGGGGACGCACACGGCGTGCCAACCACGATGCCAGGAGTGGCGTGGCTCGGGCAGGAACGGCATGTCCGACATGCGTAAGATCTGCGTGAGGCTTTGCGACATGCGCAACGAAAGCGCCGTGGGTTGACATGAGCCGAGCCTTGCGTACTGTCCGCGAGAACCCACCCCAAGGAGGTCCGAATGACACGTTCGTATGTTCGTTCGTTGGTTGGCTCTCTGATCCTCGGAGCGGCCGCTTCGCTGGTTTTGTTGCCCGTTCCCGCGCGCGCCGAGAGCCCAGCTGGCGTCGAGGGCAACAAGATGGAGAAAAAGGGCAACCAGGAAGAGAAAGGCGCGAACGCCGAGAAAGCCAAGGGCGCCGCGATGGAAAAGAAGGGCGAGGCCAAGGAGAAGGCCGGCAAGAAAACCGACAACGAGGCCGAGGAGAAGTCCGGCAAGAAGATGAAGAAGAAGGGCAAGGCCATGGAGAAGTCCGGCGAGGCGCACGGTGAAGCCGCCGCGGAAATGGAGAAGTCGGGGAACAAGGCCGAACAGGCCGGTGCCACGGCCGAGAAGAAGGCCGACAAGGCCAAGGCCGAGGGCGCCAAGCCCTGATTGCCGAGCGAGCCACGCGCGCGTTCCGGCGGGTGCGTGGCTCGAACCTTGCACCTCGATTCTGCGAGGAGAAGGCAAATGAACAAAGATCAGATCAAGGGAAGAGCGGAGAATCTCAAGGGGCGAGCGAAGGAGGCCGTGGGTACCGCGACCGGCAACCGTGGGACGGAGGTCAAGGGCGCGATCGAACGAGCCAAAGGTGCGATTCGAGCGAAGGTGGGGGACGTCAAGCAGAACATCGCTCGCGAAGGCAAGAAGTCCCAGGACGAGTAAGCTCCCCGCTGGCATTTCGAGTTCGCCGCGTCCCGCCGCCCTCGCGGTCTCGCGTCAATCGTTACGCGTGCGCTGGCGCGTGACGCAAAACCTGCGCCGATTTCGCGCGGGGGGGGGCCGGCGGCGCATGGGAGGCGCAGGATCTTGCGGTGGTACGTGGGTTGCTTCGGTGGCGTGCATGACGGCCGCTGCGCTGACAGCCCCAACGTCGACTCGCCTCTTTCCCTGGCCGACCACCAGAATCGCGGTGCAATCGCGCCAGGGTCGCATCAAGCTACCCGCCATCGTGATCCAGCGATACTTGGAGATCGATGGGCAGCTCAGACGCGCGATAGGAGTCGTCAAGCTACACGCCAGCCAGCACAGCAAGGACTTGCGCGAGTACGAGATCACGTCCGACCGCGGAATCATCGTGGGCCAGGCGCTCAGGGGGTACGACGGTCTTCTGACCGGGGCCCCTGCGAGAAACGGGGAACCACGATGAGGGCCAGGGTGTCCGGTCGAAGGCAACGTCGGAGTGTGCGGGAGGTGGCCGTGACCGAGTCGGACTTCAAAACGTTTGAAGCGGTCGGCGCGCTCGTGGTCGTGCTCGACGTGGACCACCGGATCGTCTACTGGAACGAAGCTTGTTCCGACTTGACCGGCTACGTCCTGGAGGAGGTTCGCGATCGCCGGTTCTGGGAATTCCTGCTCGTTCCAGAAGAGGTGGAGCCAGTGCGGTCCGCCCTGTCGCTCGCGCGGACCGGGGATCGCCGCAGTCGCGTCGCGAATTACTGGGTCACCAAGGCCGGTGAGCGACGCTGGATCGCCTGGTCGAATACGGTGACCACGGGTCCCGATGGAGGACCCCGCTACTGCATCAAGACCGGAATCGACCGCACCGAGAGTAAGCAGGCCGAGGACAGGCTCGCCGGTATCATCGGTATGGCCGCCGACGCGATCATCTCGATCGACAACGCGCAGCGAATCACCATGTACAACCGGGGTGCCGAAACGATTTTCGGATGGTCCGCGGCGGAGGTCATGGGCAAGTCGCTCGACATTCTCATCCCAGAGCGCTTTCGGGACGTCCACCGGCAACACGTTCGTGGATTCGAGAGCGGCGAAAGGGCAGCGCGCCAGATGGGCGAGCGGTTACCCGTGATCTTTGGCCTTCGCAAGAGCGGAGAAGAGTTTCCGGCGCAAGCTGCCATCTCCAAGCTCGATATCGACGGCGCCAAGCTGCTCACGGTCGGCCTGCGAGACATCACGAGGGAACAGCGGCGGGATAGGGAGCGGCACGTCTTGGCAGAACTGGGGGCAGCGCTGGCAGCCACCATCGACTACGACGAGACACTGGCATGTATCGGGCATTTGATCGTGCAGGACCTCGCGGACTTTGTCATCCTGGACGTCATCGCCTTAGACGGGAAACCGCGGCGAACGAAGGTATTCCATCGCGCACCGAGCCAAAGGGCCCACTGCGAGAGTTTTGGGCGGCTGCCCCTCGACCGGCATGCCTCCGCTGTGACTTCGGTGGTCGAGTCGAAACAAGCGCGGTTGTTGACCGAGGTCACTCCGCAGGACCTTGAGTCGCTGGCTCGAAACGAGGAGCATCTTCGCGCGCTGCGGGCGCTCGCCCCCCGATCGCTCATGGTCGTGCCGCTGCTCGCTCGTGGGAACCTGCTTGGCACTCTCGCGTTCATCTCCTCACACCCTACCCGTCGATATGGACAACACGATCTCCATCTCGCGGAGGACGTGGCGCAACGTGCGGCGCTGGCCATCGAGAACGCAGAGCTGTACGAAGGAGCCCGGCGCGTCAGCAATGACCTGCGCGAAGCAAACAAGCAGATGGTCAGCGCGACGATTCGCGCCCAAGAGCTGCTGGACGCCGCGGAAGCGGCCAGGGCGCGCGCAGAGGAGAGCGAGCGCGAGCTCCGTGAGGTGGCGGAATTCCGGGAGATCTTCATCGGCATCGTAAGCCATGACCTGCGCAATCCGATCGGGGCAATCAACCTCTCCGCTGAGTCGCTGATTCGGCTCGGCCGTCTCGACGAGCGCCAGAAGAAGGCCGTCGGGCGCATCATCAGCAGCAGCGCGCGTATGAACCGGATGATCCACGATTTGCTGGATCTCACCCGCGCTCGCCTCGGGGGAGGCTTCCCACTCGAACCCAGGCCCGTGGATCTACGCGAGGTGTGCAGCCACCTCGTCGAGGAGTTCGAGGCACCCATCCAGCTGGAGCTCGAAGGCGACGTGGCCGGCAATTGGGACCCCGATCGCTTGACCGAGGCTCTTTCCAATATCGCCAGGAACGCGGTCGAGCACGCCGCCCCGGGAACGGCCGTCGTCGTCAAGGCGCGCGGCGAAGGTCCCGAAGTCCTCGTCGAGGTCGTCAACCAGGGTGACCCCATTCCACAGGACGTCCTTCCGTTCATCTTTGAGCCCTTCCGTCAGGCACGGCGCAAGAGGTCAGCAACCGGGAACCTCGGTCTCGGCCTCTACATCGCAAACCAGATCGTGCGATCGGGCCATGGCACACTTGTGGCGTATTCAGTCGATGGTACGACGACGTTCTTGATGCGCCTGCCACGCCACCCGCC
>CAYTTF010000384.1:0-4439 GCA_964440665.1 uncultured Myxococcales bacterium
TACAAGGACGCCTCGCTGCTCAAGTACTTCATCACCGATCGCGGCAAGCTGGTGCCCCGCCGCCTCACCGGCAACTGCGCCAAGCACCAGCGCTCCATCGCCGTTTCGGTCAACCGGGCGCGGATGATCGCGCTCATGCCGTTCGCGGTCACGGGAGCGTAGCCATGCAGATCCTACTGAGAGACGACCTGGACAACCTCGGCAAGTCGGGCGAGGTGGTGAACGTCAAACCGGGTTACGCCCGCAACTACCTGCTACCCCGGGGCCTGGCCATCAAGGCCACCGCCCACGACGTCACCCGCATGGAGCATGAAAAGCGCGTCATCGCGGCGCGTACCGCCAAGCTCGGCAAGGAAGCCCAGGCCGAGGCCGACAAGCTCTCGCAGGTGTCGGTCTCGATCTCGCGGGCGGTCGGCGAGGAGGACAAGCTCTACGGCTCGGTCAGCAGCCGCGACATCGCCGAGGCCATGAAGGAACAGGGCGTCACCGTCGACGCGAAGAAGATCCATTTGGCCGAACCGATCAAGGCCCTCGGGATGACCGAGGTCCAGGTGAAGCTCGGGCGGGGCATCGCCGCGACCGTCAAGGTCTGGGTCGTCAAGAAAGAAGCGTAGCCGGCGCACCGCCGTCCTTCGGCGGTCACGGGGCGTTGTCGCTTTCGAGCGGCGGCGCCCCGTTTCTATTTGTCCCGAAGTCCCGCGATCCGGGGAGATGGGGCGGGAGTAGAATCCCGGGCTCGATGTTGGAGGTGGTGAGCTCGAACCCGGCGTCCGCCGCGCGCACGCCGCCGCACAACCTGGAGGCCGAGAAATCGGTGCTGGGCGCGATCTTCATCAAGCCCTCGGCGTTCGACGAGGTCGCGACCAACCTCGAGGTCGACGATTTCTTCCTGCCGGTGCACCGCGAGATCTTCGAGGCGATGCTGGCGATCGACAAGCGCCGGCAGGCGCTGGACGTCATCGCGGTGGCCGACGAGCTCAAGACGCGCGGAATGCTGGCGCGCCTCGAGGGCGGCGAGTCGTACCTGCTGACGCTCGCCAACGCCGTCCCCACCGCCGAGAACGTGCTGCACTACGCGCGCATCGTGCGCGAGAAGTCGACCCTGCGCCGCCTCATCGCCGCCTGCGCCGAGGTGCAGTCGACCGCCTACGGCGACTTCGGCGAGTTCGAGACCTTCCTCGACGAGGCCGAGACCAAGGTCTTCAAGGTCGCGCAGCAGAACCGGCGCGAGACCTACGCGGCGACCGGCGAGCTCATGGAGGAGGTGTTGCACAACCTGGAGGTGCGCACGGCCGAAAGAAAGGCCGTGACCGGCGTCCCCACGGGATTCACCAAGCTCGACGAGTACACCGCCGGGCTCCAGCGCGAGAACCTGATCATCGTCGCCGCCCGCCCCGGTGGCGGCAAGACCTCCTGGGCGGTCAACGTCTCCATGCACGCGGCGCTGCACCACAACATCCCGGTGTTGCTCTTCTCGCTCGAGATGTCGAAGTACGAGCTGATGGAGCGCATGCTGGCCGGCGAGGCGCGCATCGATTCGTCCAAGATCCGGCGCGGCTTCCTCGAGTACGCCGACTGGAAAAACAAGATCCACCCTGCCTCGGGCCGCTTGGCCGCGGCGCCGATCCTGATCGACGACTCGTCGGCGATCTCGATCATGGAGATCCGCGCCAAGGCCCGCCGCTTCCGCAGCGACCCCCGCTACTTTCCACAGGCGCCCCCCACCCCCGACGGCCGCCCGGGTCAGCCACCGCTCGGCCTGATCGTGGTCGACTATCTCCAGCTCGCGCGCGGCGCCAGCAGTCGGCGCGACGACAACCGCCAGCAGGAGATCGCCGACATCTCGCGGGGACTCAAGGCGCTGGCCAAGGATCTCAAGATTCCGATCATCGCCATCTCCCAGCTCAACCGCGAGGTCGAGAAGCGCGAAGGAAAGCCGCGGCTGTCGGACCTGCGTGAATCGGGCAGTATCGAACAGGACGCCGATCTGGTGCTCTTCATTCACCGCGAGGACATGGTGTCGGGCGACACCCCCGACGGTGGCCAGCCGACCGCCGTCGCCGAGATCATCATCGGCAAGCACCGCAACGGCGGCACCGGATCGGTCAAGATGACCTTCATCAAGGAATACACCCGCTTCGAAAACTACGCCGACGACGCCGAGCCCGGCTGGGGCGAGTAGGCACGCCCGGGGTGGATCTTGGTCCCAACTGTCACGCGGTGGTACATCTCTTCGAACCATCGCGGCCCGTCGACGATCTCCGAAAGACGGTCCGGATGCAGCGGTTCTTGAACGCGCAAAGCGCAAAACGACCGCCGCAGACTATGCGCATGAGGCCTCTTCGACTTGCGGTCGTCTTGGTTGCGTTCGCCGCCTGCAACACGCCGCCCGCCACCATCCGGAACGATGGCGCCGTCGACGGCGGCGGCACGGAGGCGGGCGGCCAGGGCGGCGGCAGCGCGGGAGCGGGCGTTGGTGGTCAAGGCGCTGACGGTAGCGCGGGAGCCGGTGGTGGTGCAGGAGCCGGCGGTCGTGGCGGCTTCGCGGCGGGAATGGGCGGATCGCTGGCGGTGGGCGCGCCGTTTTCGGGGACCAACGAACTTCCCCATCGAATGACGCCCGGGGACCGGCCGGACCATTCCATGCCGCGGCTCACCCGAAAGTCCGTTATGGTAGAGCGATGGCAGTTCTCCGCCGCGCGATCATCGTCGTCGCCGACGGCGCGGGTTGCGGCGGGGCGCCCGATGCGGCCGCCTATGGCGATGCAGGGGCCGACACGCTGGGCAACCTGGCGCGCGCCGTCGGCGGACTGGCGCTACCGAACCTCGAAGCGCTCGGGATCGGACGGCTGACGGCGATCGCCGGAGTGCCACCGGCGCCCACGCCACGCGGCGCGTGGGGGACGATGCAAGAGGCGTCGGTCGGGAAGGACACGATCACCGGACATTGGGAGATGGCCGGAATCGTCACCTCGCACGCGATGGCCACCTTCCCGCTCGGTTTCCCGTCGGAGATCACCGAGCCCCTCCGGATCGCGGCCGGGCGAGGCCTCATCGGCAACAAGCCGGCCTCGGGAACGGCCATCCTCGACGAGCTCGGCCCGCGGCACCTCGCGACCGGCGAGCTGATTCTCTACACTTCGGCCGATTCCGTCCTGCAGATCGCGGCGCACGAAGAGGTGGTGCCGATCGACGAGCAGTACCGGGTCTGCGAAGCGGCGCGCACCATCGCCGACCGCTATCAGATTGGCCGGGTCATCGCGCGGCCGTTCGTCGGCGCGCCGGGCGCGTTTCGGCGAACCTACAACCGGCGCGACTACGCGCTGGTGCCGCCGGCGCCCACCCTGCTCGACCAGCTGGAGGCCGCGGACGTGCCCGTGGTCGGGGTGGGGAAGATCTCCGACATCTTCGGCGGGCGCGGCCTCACGCGATCGATCCACAGCGAAGGCAACGCCGACGGGATGCGGCTGACGCTCGCCGCGCTCGCCGCCTTGCCGCGCGGCCTGCTGTTCGTCAACCTGGTCGACTTCGACATGCTCTACGGTCACCGCAACGACGCGCCCGGGTTCGCGCGGGCGCTGGCCGCGCTGGACGCCTGGCTGCCGGCGTTCGAGGCGGCGCTCGCGCCCGGCGACGTCGCCTTCATCACCGCCGATCACGGCAACGATCCCACCACGCCCGGCACCGACCACACGCGCGAGCGCGTTCCGCTGCTGGCTTTCGGCCCAGGGATCCGCCCCGCGTCCCTCGGCGCCCGGATCTCCTTCTGCGATCTCGGTCAAACCATCGCCGAGGGCCTCGGCGCCGCGTCCCTCACCGACGGCGAGAGCTTCCTCGACCTGATCGCGCCGTGAAAACGACCTTGGCACTCCCGCCCCTCATCGCGCGCAAGCGCGACGGCGGCGCCCTTGGCGACGGTGAAATCCGGGCGCTCATCGACGGTGCCGCGCGCGGCACGATTCCCGACTATCAGCTGGCGGCGCTGCTCATGGCGATCGTCTGGCGGGGCCTGACGAATCGCGAGCTCGTCACCTGGACGCGCGCGATGGTCGATTCCGGCGAGCGCCTGGAATGGTCGTCGCTCCCCGGACCCACCGTCGACAAACATTCGACCGGCGGCGTGGGCGACAAGATCTCTCTCTGCCTGGCCCCCCTCTGCGCAGCGGCGGGACTCTACGTGCCGATGATGGCGGGGCGCGCGCTCGGGCACACCGGTGGGACGCTCGACAAGCTCGAAACGATTCCCGGCTTCCGCACCGCGCTCTCGCCCGCCGAGTTTCGGCGCGTGCTGACCCGCGCCGGTTTCGTGCTGGCCGGCCAGAGCGCGCGGCTGGCGCCCGCCGATCGCGTCCTCTACGCGCTGCGCGACGCAACCGCCACCGTCGAATCGATCCCGCTCATCGCCTCGTCGATCCTGTCGAAGAAGATCGCCGAGGGGG
>CAYTTF010000385.1:0-4434 GCA_964440665.1 uncultured Myxococcales bacterium
GCGCCCGATGAGCAGCCAGAGCACCAGCATGAGCGGCAGGTAGAAGCCGCTGAAGCTCGAAGCGTAGAGCTGTGGGAAGCTGAAGTAGAGGGTCCCGCCCGCCGCGAGCAGCCAGACTTCGTTGCCGTCCCAGACGGGACCGATGGACCGGCGGACCAGCGCGCGCTCGTCGGGCGTTCGCGCCACCCATTTGTAGATCGCGCCGATGCCCAGATCGAAGCCGTCGAGCACGACGTAGGCGACCAGCATGAGCGCGACCAGCAGAAACCAGAGGGTGGCCATGGCGGTCGGTCCTTTACTCCGTCGCCCCGGCAGCGGCGCCCGCTGGTGGTCCGGGGTGCGGCGGCTCGGCGGCTTCCGTCGCGCCGCGCGCCACCGTTCGCGCCACCAGCAGCACGAACGCGACGGAGAGGACAACGTAAAGACCCATGAATCCGATCAGCGAGAAGAGCCCGTTCCCCGCCGAGACGCGGCTGGAGGTCCCGGCCGCCGTGCGCATGAGGCCGTAGACCAGCCACGGTTGCCGGCCGATCTCGGCGGTGATCCAGCCGGCGGTGTTCGCGACGTAGGGCAGGGGGACCGCCAGCACGAGGGCCCAGAGCAGCGCCCGGCTCTCGAAGAGGCGACCCCGAAGCAGCCAGAGCAACGACACGCCCGCCAGGGCCAGCAGCAGCGTTCCGAGGCCCACCATCAGGTGATAGCTGTAATAGAGGAGCCCGATGTTGTCGGGTTGCTCGTCCAGCGGAAACGCGTCGAGGCCCGTGACCTGCGCGTTCCAGCGGCGGTAGGTGAGCATGCTGAGCGCGGTGGGGATCTCCAGCGTGTTGTCGATGCGGTGCTCGTCGGTGTTGGGCTGACCGACCAGCACCAGAGGCGCGCCCGGCTGCGAGGTGAAGAGCCCCTCCATGGCGGCCAGGGTGGCGGGTTGGTTCTGGGCGATCAATTGACCCTGGCGATCGCCGGTGGGGAAGAGCTGCCAGAGGCTGGCCACGGCGGCGGCCAGCACGCCGATCCGGAGCAGCGCCGTGGAGGTCCGCGCGTCGGCGCCGGGCTTGGCGCGCAGGCGGTAGTACGCGCCCAGGCCGGCGGTCGCGACCGCCCCGGTGACCGCGGCGCCACCCATCGTGTGCAGGTACTGCCAGAAGGCCCAGCGGTTGGTGAGCAGGGCCGCCAGGCTGGTGAGCTGCACCGATCCGTCGGGCGCCAGCGTGTACCCGACGGGGTGCTGCATCCAGGCGTCGGTCGCGACGATGAAGTAGCCCGATAGCCAGGACCCCAGGAACACCGCCACCGCCGAGAGCAGGTGCGCGCGCTCTGAAAGCCGTTTCTCGCCGAACAGGAAGAGCCCCAGGAATGAGGACTCCAGGAAGAAGGCGAACATCCCCTCCATCGCCAGGGTCTGCCCGATGACGCCTCCGGCGAACCGCGAGAAGCGCGCCCAGTTGGTGCCGAACTGAAACTCCATGGGGACGCCGGTGACCACGCCGAAGACGAAGTTGAGCGCGAACAGGCGCCCGAGCAGGCGGGCCGCCTCGGCGTAGCCGCGGCCCGGACGCCGCACCGCCAGCACCTTGCAGATGACGATCAGCGGGGCCAGCCCCATCGTCAGCTGGGGAAACAGATAGTGAAACGTCGCCGTGAAAGCGAAGTGAAGCCGGTGAACGACGAGCGCGCTGTCCAAAGAGGGTCTCCGTTCGGGAGACTGATTCAAATGGAGAAGAAAAGCACGCGTCCGGCCGGACCCAGACCGGCGACAGGCTCAACGACCCAGACAGAGCGGGGTATTCGGTAATCCTGTACAATCGCAAAGCTCCCCCGCTCATGACCCCGTCGCGCCGCAAGATCGTCCTGGCCGCCCTCGCGGTCGTGGTTCTGGGCGCCGCCGTCGTGTTTCGGACCCGGGGCCGCGGTGAAAAATGGACCTGCGCCGCCGACGACGGCGTCCCGGCAGCCGATCGCGAGGCCGCCGGTCGGGCCGCGCTCAAATACGTCGACGTGATCCTGGGACCCAGTCCCGGCTCCGCCTACGAGCTCTACGTCGCGGGAGGACCGCCCGACTTGCCGCGGGAAGAGTTCATGGCGATGGCGGACGCGGACAGGAAGAAGATCGGATCGGCCACCGACGTCCGGGTCGGTCACGTCTACCTGACCGCCGCGACGAGCGGCAACCACGAGCGCGCCATCTGCGGGCAGGCGTCGCGGCCCGAGGAGTGGCTGTCGGTCGAAACCAACCCGGGTCCCGCGCAGGCGCACGTGGTCGTCGAGGGACGCAGCGCCCACAACTCGTTTGTCTACGTGATCTGGCTGGCGCCCGAAGGCGGGCAGTGGCGCGTCCAGCACGCCTTCAGCGCACCGTCGGTCTACATGGGGAAATCGGCCCAGGACTTCGAGGGGATGGCCGCCGCCGAGGAGCGGGACCACCACGGCCTCAACGCCTACATGCTGTATGTCGAGGCGCTGGCGCTCGCGAATCGGGGGCCCACGCTGCAGCTGGGAATCATGCCCAGGATCCAGGGGGAGATCGCCAACGTGAAGCTGGCCGGACCGCTGGTCGGTCAGCGGCCCTTCAAGTGGGATTTCGGGGACGCCCACTTCGAGGTCGTGAGCGTCGATCCCGTCGGCCTCTCCGACAAGTTCGGCGACAAGCTCTATCTGGTGGTCCTGCACGACATCGACCCGTGGGTGGACGACGCCTTCGCGGAGAAAAAGAACCGTGCGCTCATCGCCGCGTTCGGCCAGACCTACCCTGAGTACAAGCAGGCGTTCGGCGGACTGGTCGTCAAGGGTCAGGAGAAGGAAGGCAGCCGGAATTGGGGCACGATCGCCGAGAACGAATGATCGCCACTCGGCGACTCGTTCATTCTCACTAGAACCGCCGTTCCGCCGAGGCCTACTTCTTGTCGACGAGCTCGAGCGAGGGCGTCTCGGGGACGCCCTCGAAGAAGTCGACGATGCCGGTCGTCAGATCCAGCTCCGCGCCGACCACCAGGAGGTTGTCGTCCTCGGCCAGACGCTCGATCACGTCGGAGCCATGGCGCAGGTGATTGACCGAAGCGCGCACGTTGGCGCGCACCGCCTCGTGGCGCAGCCGCTCCGGATCCCGCGCCAGCTCGGTCCGCGCCAGCGCCTCGATGGCGGGCCGGACCCGGTTGACGATCGACTGCATGTTGCCGTGTCGGGCTCCCGGCGGCGCGGCGATGACCTCCAGCGTCGCGTCGATCGCGCCGCAGCTGGTGTGCCCCATGACGACCACCAGGCGGGTGCCGAAGCGCTCGGCGGCGAACTCGACGCTGCCGATCTGCGAGGGGGCCACGATGTTGCCCGCCACGCGAATCACGAACAGGTCGCCGAGGCCCTGGTCAAAGACGATCTCGGCGGGCGCGCGGCTGTCCGAGCAGCCGATCACGATGGCGATCGGCGACTGCGACGCCATGTCGCGGCGGCTGTGGCTCATGAGCGCGTCGACGCTGCGCACGTTCTGGGCATAGCGCGCGTTCCCCTCACGCAGCCGCACCAGCGCCTCTTGCGCAGAGAGGATCGGAACCGGCGTCGTCATGGCTCGCGTATACCGCGAGAGGGCCGGGGGATCTACTCCGTCACCACGTCGCCGGTCATCCGGGACGGACCCTAGCCGGCGGTCTCGTCACCGCTTCGGCGTCACATTGAATGTGTCGTAGGCCAGCCGGGCGAGCTGGGCGATCGTGCGTTCACGGATCGCCTCGTCGGCGGCGGAGGCGTGCACGAAGACGGCGATCGCGATCCGGTGGCCGTTCGGCAGCGTGATGAGGCCGACGTCGTTGGTGGCGTCGATCTTACCGTCGCGGGTCTCGGCGGTTCCGGTCTTGTGCGCGACGGGCGTGCCGGCGGGCAGGGCGCCCTTGAGGCGATTCGGGCCCGTGGCGACGCGCGCGAGCAGGTCATCCAGCCGCTTGGCGTTGGCCGGGGACAAGCCGGTCTGCCCGCGCGCGATCTTGGCGAGGAGCGCCACCATTGCCGTCGGGGTGGCCGTGTTGTCGACCTTGCCGGTCCCCATCTCCAGCTCGGAGTAACGGATCGTGATGCCCGCGATGCCGAGCTTCTTGATCCGCGCGTCGACCACGCCCGGTCCGCCCGAGAGCGCGAGCAGCTTGTCGCAGGCGACGTTGTCGCTGTGGATGATCATCGCCTCCAGCAGCTCGCCGACGGCCAGCTTGGCTGGGACCGCGATCGTTCCAGTCGGGCCGCGGCGGGCGTCGGCCGCTCCCAGAAGGATCGCGCGATCGAGATCGAGCTTCTTCGCGTCGACCTGATGCAGGATCTCGATCGCGATCGGGAGCTTGAACACGCTCTGCGTCGGAAACGGCTCGTCCTCGTGCAGGCCGAGCGTCCGTCCCGTCGTCAGATCCACCGCCGCGAACCCGACCCGCCCACCCGCCGGCGCGACGATCGTCTGCA
>CAYTTF010000386.1:0-4420 GCA_964440665.1 uncultured Myxococcales bacterium
CTGCGCCGCGGGCAAGACGGCCGCCTCGCCGAGACCCACCACCAGCGGCAAGCGAGCGGCGCAATCGGGCGCGGCGGCGAGATCGCTCACGAGGCGCGCCGCCCCGCCGGGTCCGTCCGCCTCCGTGAAGATCGCGAGCTCGCCGATGGCCGTGGTGCCGTAGCTCTTGGGGGGCGACGCGCCGGTGCCGTGCGTGACGTCCGAGATGATCACGGTCAGGCACGACGAGGCGATCGGCTTTGGCAGCGCCACCCAGTACGGATCGCGCCAGTGGGCGGCGTCGGCCGCCGGATCGTCGGGAATCTCGACGTCGAAGCGCTGTTCCGGAGCCGGGCCCAGCGCGATCTGCAGCCTGCGCACGCGGTTGTCGGCGCGGAGCGCCTGTAGGCTCGCGCCATCACCGGGAAAGATCCGCAGCCCCGATACGGCGTACCCGCCCGCGGCTGCGCGCGCCGTGAGGAACTCGCCTCGGCCGTCGCCGCCCAACCCCTCGGCCCAGGCGGTCGCCGGATTGCCGTCGTCGAGCTCGACGGGCGGGGTCAACGCGCGCGCGTCGCTGCCGGCGCCCCGCGTGGTCGAGGCGGCGGTCCAATGAAAATCGGTGATCGGGCGTCCCGCGGGCATCGCCGGATCGCCGCGGCGTGCGACCAGCGGATTGGCGACGCGAGCTGGCAGCGTCAAGATGGGACGGAACCGACCCGAGTCGAAGTCGTAGGCGCGCAAGAAGAGGCGGGGCGGCTGGCCATCGCAGCGGGTGACGCCGGGCGCGGTCTGGTATTCGGTCACGCGATCGGGGGTCGCCTCGACCCAGATCGAGCTCTCGCCGTCGGCGTCGCGCGGGCCGGTGGTGCCGGACCAGACCACGCGCCGACCGCGCCCTTCGACCTCGCCGATCCAGATCTCTTCACCGGGTGTGCCTCGGATCGGGATCCGGAGCTCCGCCAGGCGGTGACCGGCGACGATCCGATCGCGGAGCGCCGGCGTCCCCCGCCGCAAGGTGGGCGTCTTGGGCGCGAGGCGAACGATCAGGTCGCCGCCGTTCCGGATCTCGAGCGCGCCGCCCGTCTCCGTCGTCAACTGCAGAGCGGACGCCACCGAAGCCGGCGCCGCCGAAGCGAGCGCCACCGAAGCCGGCGCCGCCGAAGCGGCCGCCGCCAGGGCGGGGCAGGTTCCCAGCGCGATGAGCGCAGCGAATACGCGCATACCTCCGGATAACATGACATCTGCGCTATATAGAAGCCCCCATGAAAACCGTCGCGGGCACCGTCGCCATTTTGGGCCGTCCCAACGTCGGCAAGTCGACGCTGCTCAACCGGATCGTCGGCGAGAAGCTGGCGATTGTGACGCCCAAACCGCAGACCACCCGCAACCGGATCCTGGGGGTCTATAACGGCGAGCGCGGGCAGATCGTCTTCGTCGACACGCCCGGCGTCCACGGCGCCAAGAAGGAGCTGAATCGGTTCATGGTGAGCGAGGCGCTCGGCATCATCCCCGACGTGGATGCGGCCCTGCTGCTGATCGAGGCCGGCACCGACCGTCCCGGCGACGCCGAGGACGCGATCCTCCGCGGCCTCGGCGATGCGAGCTGCCCCGCGATCCTGGCCATCAACAAGGTCGACACGCTGAAGGACAAGGCTTCGCTCTTGCCGGCCCTCGTGCACTGGAACGAGCGCAAGGAGCTGCGCGCCCTGGTCCCGATCTCGGCGCGCACCGGCACCAACGTGGATCGACTGGTGGGCGAGCTGTGGGCGCTCCTGCCGGAGGGACCGCCGCTCTACGGCCCCGACACGCTGACCGATCGGACCGAGCGGTTTTTGGCGAGCGAGCTCATTCGCGAGCAGCTCTTCCTGACCTTGCGCCAGGAGGTGCCCTACGCGATCGCGATCGTCGTCGATGCCTGGGAGGAGCGGGCGGCCGACGTGGTGATCTCGGCCAGTATCATCGTCGAGCGCGACAGCCAGCGGGCGATCGTGCTGGGGAAGGGCGGGGCGATGATCCGCGAGGTCGGCACGCGCGCGCGCGGCGCGATCGGCGAGCTTCTGCAGCGTCCGGCACACCTCAAGCTTCACGTGAAGGTTCAGCCCGATTGGACCAGCTCGCCGCAGGCTCTGGCGGAGCTCGGGTACCGAACGTGAGGTACCACGACAGCGGTCGTCCCAAAACCCCGGGGCGCGCCAAGGCTGCGACACGCCCCAGGCCCGGACCGCCTCCCAGGCCGGCCGCGCCTGCCGATCTGTTCGAACCCGATCCCCGCGACCGGGTCGATTCGGATGCTCTCGCCGAAGCCCCCGCTTCCGATCCGGCCCCACGCCGCGGCCGACGCGGGCGGCCCGAGGCCGACCGTCCCGACCTTCCGCTGGTGGCGCTGGTGGGACGTCCCAACGTCGGGAAGTCGTCGCTCTTCAACCGGCTGGTCGGCGGAAGGCCGGCGCTGGTCGAAGACGTCCCGGGCGTGACCCGCGACCGCCGCTACGGCGTCGCCGACTGGGGACCGGTGCACTTTCGGGTCGTCGATACCGGCGGGCTCGATCCGTCCGCGGCCGGGATCCTGGGCGCCATGCGGCAGCAGACGTTGCGCGCGCTCGACGAGGCGGACCTGGTGGTCTTCGTGGTCGACGCGCGCGAGGGGGTGACCGCAGTCGACGCCGACGTGGCGAAGGTGTTGCGGCAGTCCGGGCGACCGGTGCTGATCGCCGCCAACAAGGTCGATTCCGATCGGGGCGAGGCCACCGCGCACGAAGCTTTCTCCCTGGGGTTCAAAGAAGTGTTCTCGGTCTCGGCCAGCCACGGGCGCGGTGTGAACACCCTGCTCGACGCGGTCGTCTCCCGCCTTCCGCCGCCGAGGCCGGCAGTGGGCCGGCAGGACGCCGGCGCGGCGAGCCCCGCCGACGCGGAGGACGGACCGCTGCGTCTGGCCTTCGTCGGCAAGCCCAACGTCGGCAAGTCGTCGCTGGTCAACTGCCTGCTGGGCGAGGAGCGGGTCCTGGTTCACGACGAGCCGGGGACCACCCGCGATCCGATCGACACCCTGTTTTCCTTCGCCGGGCGGCAGTACGTTTTGGTCGACACCGCCGGGATGCGCCGGCGGCGCGCCATCGATACGCTCACCGAGCACGTCGCCGCCAAGATGGCCCGCGATCAGCTCGACCGGTGCGACGTCGCCGCGCTCGTGATCGACGCGCGGATGGGCGCCACCGCCGAGGACGCTCGCCTGGCCAGCCTCATAGAGGACTCGGGTCGCGCCGCGCTGGTCGTCCTCAACAAGAGGGATCTGGTGGGCCGCGCCGACATCGACGCCAAAGTCGAAGCGACGCGTGAGACGCTGTCGTTCCTCGGCTACGCGCCGGTGCTGCTGACTTCCGCGATCACGCGCGGCGGCGTCACCTCCATCTTGGCCGAAGCCACGCGGGTCTTCGACCAGGCCTCCCGCCGGGTCTCCACCGGCGAGCTGAACAAGCTCATCGAGGAGATCGTCGCGCACAAACCGCCGCCCGCCGGCCGGGCCGGCCGCCACGTCCGCCTCTACTACGCGACCCAGGCGGGCATCCGTCCGCCGACGTTCTTCGTCAGCACCAACCACCCGGCCGAGGTCGCTTATCCGTACCGCCGGTTCTTGGTCAACCAGCTCCGCAAGGCCTACGGGTTCGACGGGACGCCGGTGCGTCTCATGTTCCGCGCCCACCGCCAGAAGCTGCGCCAGGCGCCGCCCAGCGCTAGAAAATCCACGAAAGCCGGGCGGTCGCGGAAAAAATGAACGGCGCGTTGCCCAGATTCCGAGCGTTCTCGATGAGGTCGAGGGGCCGATACAGGTACTGAAAGCTCAGGCCCGCGGTGATACGGCGGGTGATGAAGTAGTCGCCGCCCGCGCCGAGCTCCGAGACGAACATGTGCGGCTCCCGGTGGATGACCGCGCCGCCGATCTGCGCGACGCCAAACTCCCAGTCCAGGTAGGGGACCAGCCGCAAGATGTCGACCGCATAGGTCAGCCCGACCAGCGCCGCGTCGGTGTGGATCGCCCCCCCCGGCAGTCCCGTCTGCGCGTCCGCGCTCACGGAATGGACCGAGCCTTCGAGCGACAGACGGGCGGCCCAGGCGTCGAGAAATCCGTACTCCAGATCCAGCGCGGCGGCGTCTCCCCAGGGCTGTCGTCCGTCGACGTTGACGGTTCCGACCCCCTCGCGCAGCGAGATCTGCCACTCGTCTCGGCCGGCCGCCCGGGCATCTCCCGTGGTCGCAGCCCAGATCGAGAACGCAACGAAAACGGCCGCCAGCCTCACGCTCGGGGACTATACATGCGATGCGATTTCCGCGAGGGGCCACCTGCGGCGCTCCCGGCCATTTGACCGGCCGAGGCTGCTCTGTTATCTCACCCAGCGGTGGCAAATAATAAGCTCAGCAGGAAGCAGCTCCGTCAGCCCGA
>CAYTTF010000387.1:0-4419 GCA_964440665.1 uncultured Myxococcales bacterium
CGCGGCGGTGATGTAGCAGTAGGCCGCGCGCCGTCGATCGTCGGCCTCCTCGTAGAGCCGCGCCAGCGCCTCCAGCCGCTGCTCGCGGTCGGTCCCGCCCCGGCTCTCCAGCCACTGCGCCGCGAAGGCCTTGCGCCGCCGACGGAGCTCCGGATCGGTACCCGCATCGAGCAACCGCTGCTCGAGCGGTTGGCAGAAGCGCCAGGCCGTCTCGTGGGGAATCGACGCGTCGGCGACGGTCTCGAGGAAGCCGCGTCGGGAGAGACTCTCCAGCATGTTCTGGATCTCGGTGATGGTCGGATCGGGCGCGAACACCGCGGCCTCGTCGGGCGGATCGGAGCTGAAGCGACCCAGCGCCACCACGCCGCCGGTCCAGAACATCGGACCGAAGACGGCGCCGCGGGCCAGCACGTCCCGCTCGGCCGGCGTCAGCGCCATCACATGCGCGGACGCGGCTTCCTCGCGCGTCACCGCCGTGAGCTGGCGGGCCGCCCGATCCGCGTCGAAGCGCCATCCCTCGGCGGCCGCGGCGCTCAGGATGCCGGACTCCTGGTAGACGCGCAGCAGCTCGGCAAGGAGCGCAGGATTGCCGCCGGACTCCTCCGCCGCCCGCTCTGAGAGGTTGGCCGCCAGGGTCGTCGTTCCGAGCATCGATCGGATGAGCGCGTCTGTCTCGGGCCGCCCGAGCGGCTGCAGATCGATCCGGGTGTGGCTGCCTGCGCCGTGCCCCCAGCCCGGACGGCGCACCAGCAGATCCGGACGCGCGGTCGCCAGGATCAGGATCGGCGCGTCGGCGAGCTCGGCGGACAGGCCTTGCAGCTCATTGAGCGAATCGTCGTCCGCGTCCTGCAGGTTCTCGCCGACGATGACCAGCGGCCGGGCCGCCGCGTCCTGCTCGAAAAACCGCCCCAGCACCGCGCGCGCCAGCTCCATCCCCTGTTCGGGCCGCCCCGCGAGCGCGAGCGCGAGCGGGCTCTCTTCCATCTCGAAGCCGAGAAAACGCCCCAGGAGCACCGCCATCTCGGCCACCCGCCGATCGCCAAAGGTCTCCTGCAGCCCCGCTCGAAAGCGCGCCAGCGCCTCGCCGGACGGTAGGTCCCCGAGCTCGAAGCGGGCCCGGAGCAGGTGCGCCACCAGCGAGCCCCGCGACGGCGCGACGGCCGCGCCCGAGACCGCGTTTCCCGCATCGGCCGCGGCGCGGACGATCCGAAGGTCGTCGGCGCCTTTCGACGCGAGCCATTGGTCGAGGAGACGGGTCTTGCCGATGCCCTGGGCCCCGACGATCGTGACGGTCTGAGGCGCCTTGAACCGGGTGGCGCGGGAAAACGCCGCCTCCAGCGTGCCGAGCTCGATCTCCCGCCCCACGAACCCCGCCAAATCCTTCTGCATGGCCCCTGTCTAGCCTCGGGACCGGGCCGAGTCCACTATGCCGAGCGCTACATTTCGATGATCACGACGCCGCGCTGCGGCCGGTCGCGATCCTCGTTCTCATCGTCTTGCCGCTCTTGCCGTCGCTGTTCCTCTTCGCTCTCGGGCTTCCAACGCTCGTCGCGCTCCGGGACTTCGAGTCGCGGGCGGTCCTGACGCCGTCGCTCCTCTTCTTCGCGGCGGCGGATCTGTTCGATGATCCAGGGCTCGAGCACGACGAGAAACCTCTAGCTAGATGCCTGCAATATCTCTTCCTATTAGTCAAGTTCGGCAATTCGTCGTACAAACGTGAGACGTAAAAAAGATCAGCGTTCTCCGCCAGTTACGGCGTGGTTTTGCTCCGGATCCTCCACCTTCCATTGTCCCCCCTCGCGGATGAGAAGAACTTCCCTTCCGGGCGGGTACGCCAAGCGGGCCTCGTTGCCGGCTTCGACGATGGGCGCGGTCGACGCCGCGCGAAGCTGAGCCAGGAGGCCGGCGTTCTCTTTGCTTCGGTCGCCCTCCCAGTAGGCGCGAAGCTGGTCGGCGGAGAGGCCGGCGCGATACCGGTCGGGAACCAGACGCAGCACGATGTCGTAACGCCGCCCGTCGAGCGCGCGAACGAAGGTCCGCAGGGCGGCGCGTGGCGTCCCCTGCCCCCAGGCCTCGTAGACCGGGCCGTCGATCCGCCAGCTGCCATCTTCGAGGAGCATCGGCACCCGCTCGCCCAAAGACAGCTCGATATCGACCCGCGGTGCGATCCGGGGCGCTTCGGCGAGCATCCGGCGGCCGAGCGCCTCGGGCTCTCCCCCACCCGCTTTGAACCCTTTGACGAAGGCCTCGAACGGCATCCGCTGCCGAAACTGCCCCGAGGTGAGGGCGTAAGCGGCCGCCAGATCACCGCGCGCCACCGCCGATCCGAAAGCGGCAACGGTGGCCCCCGGTCCCGCGGACGGGTGGGCGCAGCCCGGCAGGACGCCCCCGACCGCGCAGGCCAATAGCAGGGCGGCGGCGCCCTTCTTCATTGCTCTTTCGGCGGGGCCTCTTTGGGCGCCGGCTCGGCGGCCGGGCCGCCCGGGTGGCTCGAAATGGTCAGGTGATAGGGATCGTCCGCGTTTGCCGAGCCACGGCCGCCGGCCAGACGGACGAAGATGGGCCCGCCCGGGATCGCCAGGTCGGCGATCCGGATCGCCCCGTGTTTTCCACCTTCGCTTCGCGTGACAAGCGTGCCGTCGGCGCGCAAGATCTCCAGCTTGACGTTGGCATGCTCCGGCGGCGAGAGCTCGACCTCGAGCACCGCGGGAGCCTCCGTCACGTATCGGAAGACGTCGACGTCCCCGCGCCCCAGATAGCCGATCACCACCCCGTCCTCGACGGTCTGCGCGTGCCCCGGATCGTCGTTCGGCTCGGCCTCCGCCCCCGGCTTGGGGAGATCGGCGCGGGGACGAACGTTGTAGCGCGCGTCGGCGCTCCAATCCGACTCGGCGCGCACGACCAGGTAGACCTCGGCATCGCCCGGCGGAAAGCGCACGTCCCGCAGCACGACGCGCTCCCCCTTGCGTCCATGCGCCTCGACCAACTTGTGGGTGTCGGCGCCATAGAGCTGCAACGCCGCGCCCACGCCGGGCACCGGATCGAGATCGACCGACAGGACGCTCCCCTCGGCCAGACCCGCCGTCGGCAGCCGGTACCAGTCCTGGTCATGGCGCCAGCCGAGATAGCCGACCGCCTCGCCCCCGGGCGCAAGCTCGGTCGCCAGCGTCGCGCTTCCGTTGGGCTCGATCTCCGCGCCGACGTCGAGGGCCGACAGGTGCACGACCAGGCGATAGCCGCCCGGCGTCGCCTCGACGGTCGCCGCGCGGACACGGAGGTAGGTCGCGCCCGGGGCGATCGCCAGATTGGGGATCGCGATCGCTTCCCCCGGTTGACCCGGCGCCGACACCAGCAGGTGCCCGCCCGCATCGAGCGCATCCAGCGTCACGGCCACCCCCGCTTCGGGACGCAGATCGGCGCGCAGGAGCGAGCGCGGCGGCGGCACGACGCCCGCGGCATCGGCGCGTGCGACGGGCGGGCTGGCGCCCCCGTCCGGCCCGGGGAGATCGATCCGGAACCAGTCGACGTCGCGTCTGGCGCCGGCCACGCTCTTGACGAGGCTCGCCCCCACGGCCACCGGGGCGGTCGGCGAGAGCGCCAGCCGCTGCGCGGCCCCCAGGGTGTCGTTCGGCTCCACCTCCGGCACCGCCTGGAGACCGTCGTCGAGCACCTCGGGCGAGAGCACCACCGCCGCGCCGTCCGCACGCGGCGGCATGGTCGAGCGGTGGCAGGCGCTGACCACCGCGGCCGCCACGAGCAGGATGACCGCAGGCCGCCGCAGAGTGTCCCCAGTCAGGCGTTCCTGGGCTGGATCGTCGCCATCAGCTCGGCCTCGGCGACCACCGCGCCATCGACCTTGGCTTCGCCACGCAGTTTCCAGATGGCGCCCCCTTTTCGCAGCGGCACCACCTCCAGCACCAGCAGGTCACCGGGCACCACCGGCTTTCGGAAGCGGGCCTTGTCGATGCCCAGGAAGAAGATCACCTGCTTTTCGGGGTCGAAGCTGACCACGCTGGCGGCCAGGAGCGCGCCGGCCTGCGCCAGCGCCTCGATGATCAGCACGCCCGGCATCACCGGCAGCCCCGGGAAATGTCCGTTGAAGTGGGGCTCGTTGCGGGTGCAGAGCTTGCGCGCGACGATCCGATCCGGGCCCAATTCGTCGACCCTATCGACCAGCAGGAAGGGATAGCGGTGCGGGAGGATCCGCTCGATCGCGCGGATATCGAGCATGGCGGCTACTTTTTCGCGGGCGGCGTGGGCGGCTTGGCCGCCGTCGCCTTGGCCGCCGGGTCGGCCCCCTCGCCGCTGTTGTACCGGCGGATGAGCTCGGTGGTCAGATCCAGGTGGGGCTTGGCGAACACCAGCGCCGACTTGTCGACGATCATCGAGAAGCTCTCGGAGGCCGCGATCTTGGCGATG
>CAYTTF010000388.1:0-4418 GCA_964440665.1 uncultured Myxococcales bacterium
CAAATGACCCGCAAGGCGGCGAGCGACGAAGGGGCACGCCCGGCGGCGGGGCGCGAACAGACGCAGCTCTCGTTTCCGACCGCCCCGCGTCAGGAGGCGTCCGCCGCGATCGGGTCGCCGCCCGTGTCGGCCGGGCCCCTCAAGGAATCGCCCCCGGTGATCGAATCGCCGCCCGAGGCGGTCGTTCCACCGCAGCCGGCGGCGCCACCGCAGCCGGCAGCGCTACCGCAGCCGGCGGCGCCACCGCAGCCGGCCGCGCCACCGCAGCCGGCCGCGCCTCGGATCTTCTCGGTCACGGAGATCTTGCGGGCAGCGCGCGTCACGCTCGAGAGTCGGTTCACCGACGTGCGCGTCGAGGGCGAAGTCTCGGGCCTGAAGCGTTCGGGACCCGGGCACCTCTATTTCTGCCTCAAGGACCAGGAGGCGCAGCTCGATTGCGTCCTGTTCTCGCGCGAGGCGGCGCGGCTCCGGTTCGCCCTGGAAGAAGGGATGGCGGTCCGCTGCCGAGGGCGCCTCACGCTCTACGAGGCGCGCGGACGCTTTCAGATGTCGGTGTCCGAGATCGAGCCGACGGGGGCCGGCGCGCTGGCGTTGGCGTTCGAGCAGCTCAAGCAGCGCCTGGGCGCCGAGGGCCTCTTCGATCCCGCGCGCAAACGTCCGCTCCCCTTTGTCCCCCGCCGGCTGGGCGTGGTGACCTCGCCGCAGGGGGCCGTCATTCGCGACATCATCCGCGTCGCGCAGCGCCGTTTTCCGGTACCGATCCTGCTATCGCCGGCGCCGGTGCAGGGGGACGGCGCGGCGCTGGCGGTCGCGGCCGCGCTGCGCCGGCTGGAAGCGATCGCCGACGTCGACGTCATCATCCTGGCCCGGGGCGGCGGATCGCTGGAGGATCTCTGGGCGTTCAACGAGGAGCCGGTCGCGCGGGCCATCTTCGGCTGCCGCGTCCCGGTCATCTCGGCCGTCGGCCACGAGACCGACTTCACGATCGCGGATTTCGTCGCGGACCTGCGCGCGCCCACGCCGTCCGCCGCCGCGGAGCTCGCCGTGCCGGTTCGCGAGGAGGTGCTGGCGGAGCTGACGCTGCTCAATCGGCGGGGCGGGCGGGCGCTGGCGGAGTCCCTGCGCGCCGCGCGGCACGCGCTCGAGCGCGCGCGGGGGCGGCTCGGCGATCCGCGACGAATGCTCGATGAGCGCCGGCAGCGCCTCGACGAGCCGATCGAACGCGGGCGCCGTGCGCTGGCCCGGCGCTTCGCCGCCGCCCGCGTCGAGCTGCGCGCCACAGAGAGGCGGCTCTATCACTTTCACCCCCAGCGCCGAATTCTCGAGCAGCGCGGCGAGCTGGCCGCCATGCGCCATCGCCTGGAGGCCTCGATTCGCCCCGCGCTGGTCCGGCGGCGGCACGCCGTCGAAGCCGCCGGCGGCAAGCTCGAAGCGCTGTCGCCCATGAGGGTCCTCGAGCGTGGCTTCAGCCTCACCCAGCGCGCCGACGGCCACCTCATCATGAGCGCCGGCGAGGTCGCCCCCGGCGAGCGCGTCCAGGTCCGCCTGCACGACGGCGCCTTCGCGGCGACCGTGGTGGAGACCAAACGCTGATGATCCGGGCCGCCGTGCTGGGCGCCGACGTCAGCAAGAGCCGCTCGCCGGCGATCCACAACGCCGCCTTCCGCGCGCTGGGCGTCGAGGGTGAATACGAAGCCTTCAGCGTAGAAGCGCGGCAGTTCCGGAGCCTGGTCCGGCGGCTGCGGCGGGAGGGCTACCGCTATCTGAACGTCACCATTCCACACAAGACGAAGGCGGCCGATCTCGCCGACAGACAGGGGCCTGAGGTGCGCGTCTCCGGCGCCGCGAATACGCTCTTGTTCGCGAGCCCGCAGAGCAAGGTGCGCGCCGAAAACACCGACGGCGCCGGACTCCTCGCAGCACTCGGCGATCTGGGACTCAGCGTGAGCGACAAAACGATCGTCATGGTCGGCGCAGGGGGGGCAGCCGCCGGCGCGATCGAAGCTCTGACGCGTTCGGGTGCCCGGGTGCGCCTGGTTGCCCGCCGGCCTCGTGTGGCGGAGACGCTGCGTCGCCGTCTACCCGCCAGCCGAGGCAAGCGGGTCGCCGTGATTGCCTGGGGGACGGAGGCCGCCCTCGCGCAAGCGCTCGACGGAGCGGATGCGCTCGTCTCGGCGATCCCCGCGCGCATCTGGGCCGAGCCCGACGCCCGCGCCGGTCTGGAGTCGCTGGCGCGCGGCGCCGCCGTGCTCGAGATGGCCTACGGCGCGCCGACGCCGCTCGCCGAAGCGGTCCGCTCCCGCACGCGGCGTTACGCCGACGGCCTCGGAATGCTGGTCCACCAAGCCGCCCGCGCCATCGAGCTCGCGCTGGGAGAGAAGCCGCCGCTGGCGCCCCTATTCCGCGCAGCCCGCGGCAAGACCTAGAACCGAAATATGCCTATTTCTCCTAGTCACCTCGAACCGATCGGATTTTCGATTGCTGGATCGACGCGTAGGCGCGTGCGGGTCCAGTACCTCTGACCGAGGGGTTGCAGGCCCGACGACTTACCAGTAGGAGTGGACGTGGGCCCGGATGCGGCGATCGTAGATCTCGCGGACGCGCGCCATCGTCTCGTCGGACAGCGGCGCGAGCGCGGCCGCGGAGCAGTTCTCGTCGACCTGCGCCGGCCGCTTGCCTCCGGGGATCACGCAGGTGACGGCCTCGCTCATCAGGATCCAGCGCAGCGCGAAGGTGGCCAGGCTCGCGCCCTCCGGGACCAGCGCGCGCAGCTCCTCGACGGCCTCCAGGCCGACCTCGAACGGGACGCCCGAGAAGGTTTCGCCCCTATCGAACGAGGCGCCGTCGTGATTGAAGTTGCGGTGGTCGTCCTCGGCGAACTTGCTCGTCTTGGTCATCTTCCCGGCCAGCATTCCGGACGACAGGGGCAGGCGCGCCAGGATCCCGACCTTGCGCCGCCGGGCCTCGGCAAATAGCAGATCCGCCGGACGCTGGCGGAAGGCGTTGTAAACGATCTGCACCGACTGCACGCCCGGAAACTCGATCGCCTTGAGCGCCTCCTCGACGCGCTCCACGCTGACGCCGTAAAAGCGCAGCTTGCCCGCCTTCACCAGATCGTCGAGGATCCCGAAGGCCTCGGGGCGATAGTAGAGGTCGGTGGGCGGACAGTGGAGCTGCAGCAGGTCGATGGTCTCGACCTCCAGGTTCTTCAGACTGCGCTCGACGAAAGCGGTGAGATTTTCGCGGCTATACCCCTCGACGGTCTGCTTGGGCAACCGGCGTCCGGCCTTGGTCGCGACGTAAAACGGCTCCTGGCGCTCGCGGCGCAGCCGCGCGATCAGGCGCTCGGACAGCCCGTCGCCGTAGACGTCGGCCGTGTCGAAGAAGTTCACGCCGCGATCGAGCGCCCGGTGCAGCGCCGCCAACGACTCGTCCTCCTTGACCGCCCCCCAGGTCCCGCCGATCGCCCAGGCGCCGAAGCCGACGGTCGAGACCTGCCAATCGGTCCGACCGAGTGTCCGATATTCCATCACGCGCGGGAAGCTAGCACGAGCGACGGGCTGCGGGGATCGCGGTTCCCGCCACCGCCCGCGCAACGCTCACGCCAGCCGATCCAGCGACGCTTCGACGGACCCGACGTAGGCCCCGCCGAAGAGGTTGACGTGGACCATCAGGGGGTAGAGCTGGTAGAGCGCGACCCGTTCGCGGTGGCCGTTGGCGAGCGGCCAGGCTTCCTCGTAGGCTGAGAACACCCGGGGGCCAAAGCCACCGAAGAGCCGCATCATCGCCAGATCCATCTCGCGCTGGCCGCCGTAGACGGCGGGATCGATCAGGCAGGGCGCGCCGCGATCGTCGCAGAGCAGGTTGCCGCCCCACAGATCGCCGTGCAGGCGCGCGGGTGGCTCGGGCGGACCGATCAGCTCATCCAGCGCGCCCCACAGGCGATCGAAACCCCGCCGCATCCGCGTCGTGGCGAGCCCTTCGTCGCTGGCCCGCCGCAGTTGAGCCTCGAGGCGTCGCGTCCGATAAAAATCGGTCCAGGTCGGAGCGGGCGCGTTGCTCTGGGGCAGCCGGCCGATGAAGTTGTCGTGGTCGAGGCCGAACCCCGGCGTCCCGCTTCGGTGCAGCGCCGCCAGCCCGCGCCCGAGCCGCTCGTCGAAGTCGCGGGCCGCCGAACCGGACGCGATCAGCTCGAGGACCAGGAACTGCTGCGCTTCGTCGGCCTGCGACACAGCGACGACCTTCGGGATCCGCAGCGCGTTTGCCTCATCGAGCCAGCCGAGGCCCAGGGCCTCGGCGGCGAACATCCCGCGCGGCGATCGCGCGTTGGTCTTCGCGAACAGCCGGCGACCGTCGGCGAGCGTGATCTCGTAGGCCTGGTTGATGTCGCCGCCGGCGATCGACCGCTACGCGACGAC
>CAYTTF010000389.1:0-4402 GCA_964440665.1 uncultured Myxococcales bacterium
GACGTCGACCTCGAGCGACGCGAGATTCTCGTCCGCGACGGCAAGGGCAGAAAGGATCGACCGACGATATTGCCCCTCGCCCTCCTGGCACCGCTCCGAGAGCACATCGCGATCGTTCGGGCGCAACACGAGTCCGACCTTGCGGCCGGCAAAGGCGCCGTCGAGATCCCGGATGCCCTCCACCGCAAGTACCCGGGCGCCCCGCGACAATGGGCGTGGCAGTGGCTCTTCCCTGCGACACGAACCTATCTCCATGCCGAGACCCGCGAGATTCGCCGTCACCACCTGCACGAGAGCGCCGTGCAGCGGGCCGTTGCCGCCGCCGCGCGCGCCGCCGGCATCGCCAAGCCCGCCACCCCGCACACCCTCCGCCATTCGTTCGCCACCCACCTACTGGAGGACGGCTACGACATCCGCACCATCCAGAAGCTGCTCGGACACAAAGACGTCAGCACCACCATGATCTACACCCACGTCCTGAACCGTGGCCCCCGAGGCGTCCGCAGCCCCCTCGACCGCTGATGCCTCCGGGCTGCCCCTCGGGCTCGCGGTCGCTATCGCGTTATCCGACGCGCAACCCGTGACGGCAATCGCGGGTGGTCGCGCAGAAGCGCGAGATGATTGGGGCCGAGCGTCGGGCGATCTGGTGTTTCCTCGCAAGGATATTGGGTATCCTGTCGGGAGAATACGAGTTGAACTAAGCGCGCTGGAGCGCGCAGCTCGGATCGGTGGGCGTGGCGCGGGGTCTCGGCGATCGTCCTTCTTGCGACATGGAGTCGCGGAGGGAGGACGACGATGGGCGCGATTCGAGATCGGATGCTCGCGGAGTTGGAGCTGCGTGGGATGTCCGCAGCGACGAAAAAATCATACCTGACGTGCTGCCGGGTATTCGTGGCGTACTTCATGAAGTCACCCGAGCAGCTGGCCGCTGCCGACATCAAGGAGTTCCTGCTTCACCTGATGCGGCAGCGCAAAGCGGGGCCGTCGAGTGTGGGGGTTTACGTGGCGGCAATCCGGTTTCTGTATCGCGCCGTGCTGCGCAGACCGGACGCCGTCGACGATCTGCCGCGGCCGCGGGTTCCCAAGAAGCTGCCCGAGGTGCCGAGTCGGGACGAGGTCGTAGCAATGTTGGAGGCGGTCCAGTCGCTCAAGTACCGAACGATCTTGATCGCTGCCTACGGCGCGGGACTGCGGATCTCGGAGGCCCGCCAGCTCCGTGTCGGGGACATCGACAGCAAGCGGATGCTGCTCCATATCCGTGGCGCGAAGCAGGGCAAGGATCGTTTCGTCCTCCTGAGTCCGCGCTTGCTGGCGGCGCTTCGCGGGTACTGGGCGGAAGCGAAGCCACGCGGGCCGCATCTGTTTCCAAGCGAAAGGTCGCAGCAACCGGTCAGCAATGATGCCGTCCGCAAGGTGCTCAAGCGCGCGCTGGCCGAGGTTGGCTTCAAGAAGCACGTAACGTTGCACTCGCTGCGCCACGGCTTCGCCACCCACCTGCTCGAGGACGGCACCGACATCCGGCTGATCCAGGCCCTGCTTGGCCACGCCTCGATCGAGACGACGGCCCACTACACGCGCGTCAGCGCGCGGCACATGCAGACGGTCACGAGTCCACTGGACCGACTCGGACAATTGCGGGCCCCCACCAGATAGCGCGCCGTGACGGTCGAGCCGTGTTCTGCCCGCAACGGGCAGGGACGGCCTCGCCTGGAAGTGGCCGACATCTTTCGCGGCGCGGGCGAGGCCTATCGGGAGCGCTACGTCCCGACCTTCGAGCAACGCAAGGTCATCTCAGCGATCGAGAAGTGCCGGACCGCCGTGCTGGGCGGACATCTGGACGTCTGCGCGAAATGCGGACACCAGGCGCCATCCTACAATTCGTGCCGAAATCGCCACTGTCCGAAGTGTCAGAGCCTGACGCAGGCGCGATGGCTCGAGCAGCGACGGGAGCGGATTGTGCCCACGAAGTATTTCCATGTGGTCTTCACGCTGCCGCAAGAGCTGCGCGAACTGGCCCGCGCAAACCCGAAGGAGATGTACGACCTGGTGCTGGAGTCGGCCGCGCGCACCTTGCTCGACTTCGGTCGCAGCCGTCTGCGCGCACAACTTGGTGTGACCACGGTGCTGCACACCTGGACGCGCGAATTGCGCTACCACCCGCACGCCCACTGCATCGTCACAGCCGGCGGCCTCGACGACGAAGGCCGCTGGATCCCGGCGCGCAGTCGCTTTCTCTTTCCGGTCAAAGCCATGTCCCGGGTCTTCCGCGGCAAACTCCTCGACGGACTGGCGCGCCTCTACGACCGTCAGGAGATCGACGTCGGCGGCCGCTGCGCTTCGCTGGCCGACCCCACATCATTCAACCAGCTCAAGGACCAGCTGTATCGCAAGGAGTGGGTAGTCTACGCAAAGCCGCCCTTCGGCGGGCCCGAGCACGTCTTCCAGTACCTTGGCCGGTATACCCACCGAGTCGGCATCTCAAATCAGCGCCTCGTCAGCTTCGACGGACGCGACGTCTGCTTCCGCACCAAGAACGGCAACACCACCTCTGTCGATGGCGTCGAGTTCGTGCGCAGATTCCTGCTTCACGTCCTGCCGACTGGCTTCGTCAAGATCCGCCACTACGGCCTCGTCGCCGCCGCCAACGTCAACACCAAGCTCGAAGTCGCTCGGCGTTGTCTCTTGGAGCAGGTCACCGTCGCGCAGACGCCGCATCCGCCGGTTCCTTCGACGTGGCGTGATCTGCTGCTCACCCTCACGGGCATCGACGTCCTCGTGTGCCCTGCTTGCGGCGGCCGATCGATCGCTCGCCATCCGCTGCCCGGCAACCCATCTCGTCCTCCGGACACATCATGATCCGTCTGGCGCAGCTGCATTACCTCCACGCGGACCACCGCAGCGCCGACGTTTGCCCAGGCAGATCGGACAGACCCCACGTCCGTGTGCAGGAACTGAAAAACGCGGCACCAGGGTGGTCGTTCCACACGCCCGCGACCTCGCGTTGTCGCTTCCACGCTCGCCGACGCCCCTCGTGCCACCCGCCCGGGAGCTTCTTTCCCCATAGCTCCTGACCCGCGGCTCAGTTCAACTTGGGTTTGCTGGAACGACCACCGGCCAGGTGATCGTCGGCCTCGCCACGATGGACCCCTCGCCGGCATCGTGCGATTCTCATCCAGCAAACCCTATTGGTTGGACAGACATTGACTCCGTCGCCAGATAGGAACTCTCGGGGGCTACTTATGGGGCGGTTGTACGCGCTGCCCTGGCTACAGGTGGCTCGGCTATTTGCAGTCGGCTGGTTCGCCCTTTCGTCAACCTCTAGCGGCGCCCAAACCGTAGCGCCGCAGCCCGCGACGACAATAGGGCCACCCGCGGCGCCGAGCTCGTCCCCCCCCTCACCGTCCGTGCCTGTTACGCCGGGCGATCGAGGAAGTTTCGCTGCGCTCTGGGTTGCCCCGCTCGCCACGAATCGATTCCAGGGATCTGGTGTCGAGGCCGGCTACCGATATCACTGGCTTGCCGGACTCTACCGTCTTGGATTTCTTCAGAACGGATATGCGCCTCCCGAAGGATCGACTCCTCTGCTCACCCTTGAGCGGACGCAGCGCCTGCTGGTGGAGCTCGAAGTCGACGGCCAATGGCGATTTCATGACCAGGTTACGTTGGGCATTGGGGGCGGCGCGGCGTTTTTGGGCGATCGAGTCGATATCTCTTCGACGAATGGGACAGGCTGGACGACGGCCACCGATGGACGCGGTCGGATCCGCCCACTCGTCAGCGCGACCCTTGCTGGACCGCTCTTCGAATCGAGCGTTACGTTCTACGTCGGCTCACATCCCGAGGCGCGCCTTTCTTTAGGGATCTGCTGGGGACGGCACGCCAAACGGTAGCAGCACGATCGACGTGCAGCGTTGGGTGAGCCGTCCAACCGCGCGTTGCAGCGGACGGCGCTTTGCGCGCCGCCGCTGAACGCGTGATCGTTATGCGATCTGCGCGGAAATCATCGAAATGAGCTGCAATCGATGCGAGGAACTAATCGCGCCGCGCCTGGTCCGTTCGCCTGTCGAGTTGACAAAGGCCCTCAGGGTCGTTCACGAGAACGTGACGGACGGCACCTTGGAGCTGATCGAAACTCATGAGATCGGCCCCGAGGGACGGTTCGTCGATTTCCGGGAGGGCGGGCCGTGGAAGGAGTTCCTCAGGATTCGCCTCACGTGTTGCGTGTGCCAGCAATCGTTCGATCACTCCCTCTGCGGAGACCTGTCACGCTGGTTGGGGAAGACGCGAGATGTCGCATAACCAGCCGTTGCAGCGGCCGAACGCCGGCGCGGGTCGCTCGGAAGTAGACTGATGCCGCGACGCCGCGGGCCACGCCCGCGGCTCCTCGCGGCCGTGGTACGCT
>CAYTTF010000390.1:0-4400 GCA_964440665.1 uncultured Myxococcales bacterium
GATCAGCGCGTTGCCGACCGATCCCGATGCACCGAGAACCACAGCCGCTTGCGTGCTCGACATAAAGTGCCTTTCGTCGATGTGCCGATCACGAAGCGTGAGCGACGTGGGAAGCGCATCGAAAGAGCATATCCGTCCGAACGCGGGAGCGAAACTCGGCGAGTCGGGCGCGGTGGTTCCAGTCACTTCTCGCCTTGCTCCATCGCCTCCGGTAGGCTCGGTCCAGGACATTGAAGGGATTCTTGCTGCTGCTCGTCCTCGCCGCCGCGGGCCTGGCCGGCGTCCTGTACTGGCGGCAGTCCCTCCAGGCGCCCCGCGCGCCGGTGGTCGCTGCCGCCGGCGAGCCCGCCAAGGTGGGCAAGGAGCGGCGGCGACGGCGGCGGCGCGGCGCGCGGCGCCTCGCGCGCAACGAGGTCTTCGTCGCGTCGGCGCCGTCGGCCGAAGCGCCCGAGGGCGACGGCACGTCCCCGGCTCTCGCTCCGCCGCCGCCCGAAGAACCCGCCCCGCTCGCGCCGGGCGGCGCCGCGACGACCGAGGTGCCGCCCTCGGACGTGTTCGGCGCGATCTCGTCACCGACAACGGCCCCGAGCGGCGGGCGCCGTCAGCCCATCGCCGAGCCCGAACCCATCAAGCTGCGCGCCGCCGACCTCAAGATCGTGTGGCAGGGCGAGGATCTGTCGCGGCCCGAGAACCAGCGCCTCGATTTCTCGAAGGACGCCGTCGGGCACGAGCTGTCGGAGGACGAGATCGACGCGCGTTTCCGCACCAAGGAGGACGCTGTCCTCGGGTGCGTCGCGCGCGCACGACCCGACGAGTACACCTTCGTCCCGGGCCGCGTCACCGTGAGGTTCCGCATCCAGCGCACGGGCGCCGTGAAGGGCGTGCAGGTCGAGGCGCCCGTCATCTTGCACAAGGGCGGGCTCACCGGCTGCATCAAGGGCGTCGTGGGCGACCTGCGGTTCCCGGCGTCGAACACGAGCCAGGTGATCACGTATCCGTTTTCGCTCTTGTAGTCGCAATTCCGCGCCTGTGGCGATTGGCCTGTGGCTATTCTTTGGTGGTGGTCTTCTTTGGTCAGCAGATAGCTGCCGTCCGCGATTGTTCCCCCGGCGGGGGTGGGGAGAGTGCCCGCGGCCGCCTGCACCATCAAGACTCAGGTTGAACCGAAAAACCGGCGATTGTCGTCCAGGATGCGGGCGCAGGTCGCGGGATCGGTGCGCGCCTCGCCGACGCCCTCTTCGAAGGATCCGCCCAGCACGAGGGCGTCGGATCGCGGCACCATGTATCCGGTCGGGTGGTCCAGCAGGTAAGACAGCGCCTGCGGTCGAAGGTGGACCAGCTGACCGCGGATGGGGACGATGCCTCGGTCCGCGAAAACAGCGCCCGCCCCGAGCCCGAGGCAGTTCACGATCACGGGCTCGGCGAGGGCGCGCAGATCGCGTGCGGTCGAAAAAGCGCGCGGCTCCAGGATCCCGCCGGCGCGCCTGACTTCCTCGACGAGGGTCGCGAGAAAGATCGGGGCCTCGATGAGCAGCGTCCGATAGACGCGCGCCGACCGCCTGGGTGCGAAGGGCAGCGCGGCCAACCGCCGGGGCGGCGGCAGAAGCCCGGCGGGCAGATCGTCGAGACCGCTGGGCACGCCTTCGGCCTCGTAGATCGGTCGCGGGCCCACGCCCCACCGTGAACCGACGAGCGACTGGAACCGGTGCCACGACAGCACCAGCATCTGGTCGAAGCGCTTCCGGAGATCGGGTGTGGAACCCCGATCGACGATATCGGGCGACCACTCGGCGCCCGCGACGTCGGAGGTCGTGTAGGGTGGGAACTCCCGGGCATAGATTCGAACCCGAAAACCCCGCTCCTGGAGAACGCGCGCGGTGCAGAGGCCCACCACCCCCGAGCCCAGCACGGCGATCTCCGTACCGCCCGCGTGGTCCCGCAGGAGGTCCGCCACCAGGGTCGCGCTGCCCCACGACAGCGTGTAGCCGGCGCCGCCGTGCCCATAGTTGTGGACGACGGTCTTGCCGGCCAGCTCTTGCCGCTCGATGCGCGGACCGCCCTTTCTAAAGGGGCGAATGCCCGCCACGCAGCGGATGACCTGGTCGTCGGAAAGCATCGGCGCGCGGAGCCCGCCCGCGGCCATCTGCCGCGATCGCGCCGCCGCCATTCTGGGCGCCGTCGCCGCCAGCATGAGGCTCGACAGGAACCGGCGACGAGACGGGGTCACTTCGCCTTCATTCGAAACCGGTGCGTGACGGCAATCGAGGGCAGAAGATCCATTTCACCTTCCTCGTAACCGACCGTCCAGTTGTTGATGACGAACGGCAGGCCGCTCGGTGCCGTCCGATCCGAAATGATCCCGACGTGCTCGGGCCCGGGCCGATTGGGAAACGTGTCCAGGAAGACGACGTCGCCAGGGCGCGTGGGTCCCTCGCGGACCTGGGGAACGTGGCGCTGGAACCAGGTCAGCAGCGTCTTGACGCGCCTGTGATCGATGCTGGCGTCGGGCCGGTGGATCGCGTGATAGGCGGCCGGCGCGGCTCGAATGTCTTCGGCCACGCGACTTTGCAGATCGATGCCGGCGTTGCGATAGGCGCGAATGACGGTGTCGCTGCAAACGCCCACCGCGCGCGGAACGTCGCCATTCGGGTAGGGCAGCTGAAAATAGCCTTCCGTATACTTGGCGCGGTTGAGCACCAGCTTGCGCGCGCCCATCAGGATATCCAGGGGATCGGGAATGCCGTCGCCGTCGCTGTCTCCGGGGCTCGCTTCCCGCGTCGCCGCGATTCGATCGACGACCGTGTGGCTCGAGACGAGCCGGATCACCTCGGCGGCGTCGGCGGTTCCGAGAAGGGCGACCACGGAGGCGACCGAGGCAAGTCCGGCGGGCGGGGATCCCGCGAGCGCGTAGATCTTGAGCGGGAAGTCCCCTTCGTACAGCACGACCGCGCGATGTGGCTCGTCGATTCGCAGTCGCGTCTCGTCGGCGTCGATGAGGCGGGGGAGCGTGATCCGCACGGCGGCGTCGAGATCGGAGAAGATGCCGACGTCGTGCACCGACACGGGTGCCGGCGCCGGCGCCCGCTCGGCCCGCGCGGTCGACCACCACCCGAGACAAACACAGGCGGCCACGACGGCGACTGGGATGGCCCGCATTTCCCGTACACTTTAGCGCATGCGAAAAAGCTGGATGGCCTTGGTCGCCGGCGGGGCCCTGATCGGGTGGGTCGGCCGGGGTCAAGCGGGAGATACGTTGATCCCGCAGTTCGAAAACGCGGCGGTGACGGTCTGGAAGACCGTCCTCGCGCCCCACCAGAAGCTGGGCATGCACCGGCACGAGCACGGCCGCGTCGTGGTCGCTCTCAAGGGCGGAACGCTCACCATCCCGCAGGAGGACGGCCGCTCGCACGAGCTGGTCCTCGAGACGGGAAAGGCCTACTGGCTCGACGCCGATCCACCCGGCAAGCTACACGGCGACTACAACGATTCGGGCCAGCCGCTCGAAATGATGGTCATCGAGATGAAACGCCGCTAACCAAGCAGGGGCAGCCAGGTGCAATCGCGTTCTGCGGTAACAAGACCTCCCCGTCCGTCACCACGTCGGAACATCCGAGCTTCGGATCTCCTTTCTAAGCGCCGTAGGCCCGGATGGTACGGGGTTTGAATGTAAGATCTCAAAGGGCTTTTGGTTGAACAGGTCGACGCCCACGGCCAGGATGAGAGCGCTTCATGTCCACGATCGGAGAAGCACACGAGCCCTCGAGCCGGATTCTTTTGGCCGAAGACGATCCGGATATGCGGGACATCGTTCAGGACCTATTGGAAACGATAGGCTGCGACGTCATTCCGGCCAGAACAGGAAGACAGGCCCTGGAGTTTCTGTTCGCCGATTCGGTGCTGCCGCCCGACATCGTCATCCTCGATCTGATGATGCCTTTCGTGACCGGATGGCAGATCCTGACGATCATTCAACACGATCCCGTGCTCGCCAAGATCCCGGTGGTGATCCTGACCGCCGTCTCGGAGGACAAACCGACGGGCGCCGCCGCCTTTCTGCACAAGCCGTTTCGGGTCAAGACCTTGCTCGACACCGTCCGGCGATTGCGACCACAGGCAGTCTGATCGGCTGGCAGGGCGTAAGCTCTGCGCATGGCGATGGGCGAGGTCACCCCCGGCAGCGGGCGCTTCGCGTCCGGCGACGCGCCCTCGCCCGGTCCTCCGCCCGCTTCCCCGTCGGGCCGCCCGGCCCGTCCGGCCCGTCCACCTTGGCAAGATTTTTGGCGCGTGCGCCGTGAGTTCGGCGCGGGGGTGCTCGAGGGGCTGACGTTCATTCACCGTGAGTACGGGCCGTTCGTGCGCACGCGGTTGCCGCTGCAGCTCTACTTCGTCGCCGACCCGGC
>CAYTTF010000391.1:0-4393 GCA_964440665.1 uncultured Myxococcales bacterium
GTTGCAGGTCGCCAGCTCCGGCGCCTGGCAGGCGGTCCCTTGCGCGACGCCGCCGTCCGCGCCACCGGTGCTCGTGCCGCTGTCGGCCCCAGCGTCGCCGGCGGCCGTCAGGACGATGCAGCGCTGTCCGCTCGGGCAGTCGCTCGAGATGTTGCAGGGCTTGACGCAATACCCGAGCGCGCAGACCAAACCCGGGGTGGACAGCTTGGCGCAGTCGCTGTTGAGCGAACACTGCGGCGTCATCGGCTTCGAGCTGCTCCCACAACCGACCAGAGCCAAGCCCACCACGAAGAACCCAACGGACAGCGCCCCAAGCTTCATGTCGAACGTCCCCTTCTTTTAGGGCTCAGCTGTATCACAGCCCATCCCACGGTTGGGACCCAAAGATGGCGCGACCGCGGCCCAGAACGGACCGAGCCGTCCCTCGGGCCTCCGACGGCGCATCCCACGGCGGGGTTGAGCACGGAGCCCGAAGTTGAGCACGCGGCGCTCTCGGGGCCGTGCCCAACTTGTGCACCTGCTGCACAACACCGTCTGCGCCGGGCCAGTTCCGTGGCCGTGGCCGCCGCAAAGGACCGATTTCCCGCTGGGTTCGACCTTTCCGAGGCCCCCGCGCCCGACTTGGCCCGGCCGTTGCTTTAGAGACCAGACGTCATGAACAACGGAATCGAAAACGGACTTCACGAAAGGAACTTCGGAACCATGTCTTCACGCAAATCGCTCTCGCTCGTCGCCTCGGTCATCCTCTCCGGTCTGGTCGCCTTCGGCAGCTTCGGCGCCTCCGCGTCGGCGGGCTCGCGCCGCGGGCCGGACCTTCGTGGCCAGACGATGCTGACCGCCGCCGCTCCCCAGCAGGTGGTCGCGGGCCCGGCCCGGTTGCTCCATGTGGACGTCGAGGGCGCGCGGGTGGTGAGCCTCTACAGCGTCGCCTCCGGTGGCGGTGGCGTGGACGCTTGCCGCGTTGGCGCCTCGGCGGCGAAGCGCGCCCTGCGCACGAACGCGAGCAACGAGCTGGACCTCGACGTGGCGGCCGGCCAGACGGTCTGCGTGAGCGCCGACGCCGGATCGGTGCAGGTGGCTTGGCACGCGCAGCAGCCGGCCGGGGGGACCTTCGGGACCCTGCAGGCCAGCAACCGATAATCGGGGAGGCACCGAAACAGGAGAAGCCGCCGCCGACTTCGATCGGCGCTTCGTTTTCGCGGGATGGCGCGGTATTTTGGGTGAATGGCCGCACCCACCATCATCGACGCGCAGAAACGGGAGTCGGGCGGTGGCCCTCTCCGGTTTCACGTGGTCGTCCTGGGGCGGGATGGGGCCGTGCCCCGCGCGTTACCGGTGGCCGGTGAGGTTCTCATCGGACGCGACGAGGACGCGGACATCCGGATCATCGATCCGCGGGCCTCGCGCCAGCACGCGCGCATCGTCGTCGGCGACACCATCGAGGTCGAGGATCTGGGGAGCGCCAACGGGACCCGCGTGCACGACCAGCCGCTGGAAGCCGGCAAACGCGTGCCGATCCACTCGGGCGACGTCATCTTGATCGGCAGCACGATGCTGGTGCTCCACCGAGGCGAGCCCGAGCTGGACGCACGGCGGATCTGGGCGCACGCGCATCTCGAGATCCGTCTCATCGAGGAGTGCGCGCGCGTCCAGAGCCGCGGTTCGCAGCTGGCCCTGGCCCGGATTCACGTCCAGGGGCAGGAGGCGTCGATCCTGGTGGAGCGGATCATCACCGATCGGCTGCGCGACGGCGACCTGCTGGCGGCCTACGCCGCGGGCGAATACGAGATCCTGTTCCTCGATTCGGGGGAAGCCGGCGCGCGCGCGCGCGCGGACCGGATCGTCGCGGCACTGGCCGAGCGGAAGATCGCGGCGAACCACGGCCTGGCGTTCTGTCCCGGGGACGGCACCTCGCCGCAGGCGCTGCTGGGCGTGGCGGCGGAGCGCGTCCGCTCCGGCGGCGAGCACGCCGCGACCCGCACGGGCGTGGTCGTCGAGAGTCCCGCGATGCGGGATCTCTATGCCCTGGCCCGGCGGGCGGCCGCGGGCAACAGCAGCGTGCTCATCTTCGGCGAGACCGGCGCCGGCAAGGAGGTCCTGGCGGAGACGGTCCATGCCGCTTCGCCGCGGGCCTCGAAGCCGTTCCTTCCCCTAAACTGTGCCGCGCTGACCGAGACGCTGGTCGAAAGCGAGCTCTTCGGCTACGAGCGCGGCGCCTTCACGGGCGCCAACCAGCCGAAGATCGGGCTCATCGAGGCGGCCGCGGGCGGCACGGTGTTCCTCGACGAGATCGGCGAGATGCCGCTCGGGGTCCAGGCCAAGCTGCTGCGCGCGATCGAGACCAAGACGGTGCTCCGGATCGGCGCCACCTCCGCTCGCGCGGTCGACGTGCGCTTCGTGGCCGCGACCAACCGCGATCTCGAGGAGGAGGTGGCCGAGAAGCGCTTCCGCGAGGATCTCTACTTCCGCCTCAACGTGATCACGCTGGAGATCCCCCCGCTGCGCGAGCGCCAGGGGGAGATCGAGATTCTGGCGCGCCTGTTCCTCAAGAAGCTCGCCGAGCCGCTCGGCCGGGCGATTCCGACGATCTCGCCGGAGGCGCTCACGTTGTTGCGGGCCTACCCATGGCCGGGGAACATCCGGGAGCTGCGCAATGTGATCGAGCGCGCCTTCGTGCTCTGCACGGGCAGCGAGCTGACGCCGGAGCATCTTCCGGTCGAGAAGATGCTGCGCAGCCGGCGAACGACGGCCGAGCTGCCGAGCGCGCCCGCCGCGTCGTCACCGTCGTCGCCGTCCTTACCGCCGGTGCCGGGCTTGCCGCCACGTGGCCTCAAGGAGATCGAGAAGCAGGCGATCATCGATGCGCTGGAGCGCTGCCACATGAACCAGACGCGGGCCGCGGAGCTGCTGGGGATGCCGCGGCGGACCTTCTGCAAGCGGATGAAGGAATACGACATCCCCCGCCCGCGGGCGTGATGCGCCCGACTGACTACGGCGAGCAGGCCGACTGCGGCGAACCGGCCGACTTAAGGTGAACAGACCGACGCAACCAGTTGGGTCGAGTGGTTCGTGGCGCTGCTGCTGTAAAGGGAGACACCGAAGCTGCCTTGGTAGTTGGTTATCGCGACCTCCGCCCCCGTCGCGGAGCTAACCACGCCGCCGATAAGCTGATGCGTCACGCCGTCGGCGTTCACGTAGACCATGTTGGCCCCGTCGGAATCCAGCAGCACCACACCGACACCGTGGGCCCCTCCGGTGTCGTCGTTGATCGCATGCGCATGCGACGAGGTGGTGGAAAACGTGAACCCGGGCAGCGGCGGTGGTCCCGCGTCGCCGCCGTCCACCGCGGCGGGCGGCAGCACGCCCGCATCGCCGGAGGTCTTCGCGAAGGTCTCGTACCCGGTGTTGCCGTAACGAAAGAGCGTCACGAAGCCGGTGGCCGTTCCGCCGATGGTCACCCAGGCTGGCGCGTTGCCAATGTCGTTCAGCCGAAGGAGGCCACCGACCTGGTTGCCGTTACCGTCGAGAACGGTGAGGTACGAATAGGAAAAGTCGAAAAGGGGAGAGGCCGACGCGACGCCCAGAAGATTGCCCGACGTGCCCACGTGGGTGTCGTCCGCGTTGTTGGGATCGAATTGGCCCCCGGGGGGCGATGGGACCACGGTGGTGTCGCCGCCGGCCTGGGTGCCGTTGGGACGAAACTTCTTGACGGCCGACACCCAGGCCGACGTCAGGTACTTCCACGACAAGGCGAACGCGCCCTGGCCCGGCGCGGACCAGGTAACGTGCGGATCGCCAAGCTGCGCGCTTTCAATCTGTAAGGTGCGCACCAGATGGACCGGTGCGCCGGCACTGGTCGGACTGAAGAAAGACGCGTAGAGGGTGTCTTCATTGGCGCTTTGCGCTCGCTGGTTGCTCGCGTGGAGCAGCACGATTTCTCCGGTCGGGGCGATCGAAACGTCGAGGACGCCGAAGGTCTTTCCGTCGGCGGCCTGGAACAGCGGCGCCGCCGGTCCCGTCTTGGTCCCGGTGACGGGATCGAAGGCCTGGACGTAGACCAGATTCACGCTGGGGACGCCGCCGTCGGCCCCGGCGTCCACGCTGGCCACCCCGCCGTCGAACCCGACCGGTGGCGGACCGCTGTATCCGCTGAAGATGATCAGCTGGTCCGCGGTACGGACGCCCACGCCCGACGTGAAGTGCAGATTCGAGTCCCCCTGGGCGTAGTAGGCGAAATTCGTCTGCGGCTTCGTCGGGCAGCTGGTGACGGTTCCGTCCATTCCGGCGATGCCGCCGGTGCTCCCGCCGGTGCCGCCATGGCCGGTCCCGCTGCCGCCGGTGCCGGTGTTTCCGCCCTGGGGAATACCCATGCCCGCGTCGTTGACGACGAAGT
>CAYTTF010000392.1:0-4349 GCA_964440665.1 uncultured Myxococcales bacterium
ACGTCCTCGCCGCCTACAAGCGCGTGCGCGACGAGTTCATCTCCCGCAAGCTGCCCGGCGCGACGCCGGCGGCCGGCTTCGCCGCCAAGGCCGACTTCCTGATCATGGAGGAGAAGTTCAAGGCCTTCCAGAAGAAGGAGCTGAAGTTCGGCGCCAAGCCCGAACAGATCAAGAAGGTCTTCGAGTCCTTCACCAATGAGGCCAAGCAGCTCAACGAGGACTACCAGAAGATCTGGAACTACAAGGACGCCACCTGGACCTTGGCCGCCTTCCTGCGCACCGGCGACGTCTACTACGAGTTCGCGCAAAAGCTGATCAAGGCGGCGGACAGCCCGCCCGACGACCTCAAGAAGCTGGCCAAGCAGGCTTGCAAGCTGAACCCAGACGACTGCGGCGTGGTGGAGGGGCAATACAAGGACGCCATCTACCAGTTCGTCACCCCCATCGAGGACGAGGCCAAGAAGCGCTGGCGGGACACCCTGGCGCGCGCCTCCCAGCTCGGCGTGACCAACGATTACGTCAAGAAGGCCCGCGAGAACCTCTCCAAGTATCTGCCGGACGAGTTCCCCTTCATCAAAGACGAGCGCGTCGGCCTGGAGTACCCATGAGGAGGGAACTCGGCAGGGGTTTGCGTTGTCTCTTCGTCGTGGCCCTGGCGACCGCGACCCTGAGCGCCCCGCGGGCGGCGCACGCCCGCCGCGAGCCGCCGCCGCCGGTGATCCCGACCGCCGAGACCCAGCAGGCGGAGCAGCTCTTCAAGGCCGGTCGTTATCCCGACGCGGTGACCGCCGCCAAGGCCGCGCTCACCAAGAACGAGCGCTACACGCCCGCCATGCTGATCATGGCCAAGTCCTTCTACAAGCTCCACAAGTACGAGTGGATGAAGAAGCTGTGGGAGATGATGCAGGCCAACGGCGCTTCCAACGCCGAAAAGTCCGAGATCTACCAGCTGCTCGCGTTCCTCGAGATCGATTCGAAGAACGTGCCGGGCGCGATCGCGCTCTTCAAGCAGGCGGCCGATGCCAAGCCGGACGACGCCGCCATCTGGAGCAACCTGGGCGCCGAATATCTCACCGCCAAGAACTACACCGAGGCCAAGCCCGTGCTGGAGAAGGCGACCCAGCTGCAGCCCGGATTCGCCAAGGGTCACCTGAACCTGGGCGACGCCTACCGCGGCGACAAGGATTACGAAAAAGCGCAGGCCGAGTATCAGAAGGCCCTACAGCTCTTCCCCAATTATGCCGACGCGGTGTTCAACCTCGGCATCCTCTACCTGGACGCGGACAAGATGCCGAACATGGATCTTTTCGCCAAGGAGAACACCGCGATTCAGTATCTGCAGCGCTACAAGCAGATGATGGGTGGGACGCTCGCCGCGTCCGATCCGGCGGACGGGTACATCTCGGAGGCGCAGGACAAGATCAAGAAAGAGGAGAAGCGGCTCGACCGACTCAAGAAGCAGCAGGAGCGCGAGGCCGCCCGCGCCGCCAAGAAGGCCGCCGACGACGCCAAAAAGGCGGCCGCGGGTACGCCCCCCGCGGGCGCGCCCGCACCCGACGGAGCTCCGGCACCCGGCAAGGCGCCGGCTTCCGACGGAGCGCCGACGTCTGGCAAGGTTCCGGCGCGCCCGGCTCGCGGTTCAGGCGCTGTCGCCGCGCCACCCGCCGCCGACGTCGCGCCCGCGCCGGCCGCTCCGCCGGTCCAATCCGCTCCCCCCGCGCCGCCCAAGAACTGACGCACATGCGATCCACCAAAAGATTCTCGTCCGTCTTGATCGGCCTGGCCGGCGTGACTGCCGTTGCGGCGCTCGCGCTCGCGCCGGCCCTCGCGCGGGCGCAATCGGCCGGCGCGGTGCCCCCTTCGCCGCGAACGCCCCCCGCGCCCCCCGCCGCGGTGCCCGCCGCTGCGCCCGCCGGCGACGCCTCTCCCAAGGTGAAGGTCGAAAAGGGCGCGGGCGGAAAAAAGATCTACCGCATCACCGACGAGATCCGGATCGAAGGCAAGATCCAGAAGCCCGAGGCGTTCTTCTTCTATCAGAAGTCGAGCATCAACTACGACTGGCAGGAACTGAAGCAGGACTTCATCCCCAAGATACTGGACAGCGTTTCGCGCTCACCGTTTTGATGGGACTTGACGAAGGGAACTGACGAATGGCTACCCAGGCAGCGGCTCGACAGGCGCAAGTAGGCTCGACTCCGAAGCCCAAGATCCTGCGGATCGGGATCATCCAGGGCGGACGCATCGTCGAGGAGCGGCTGGTTCGCAAGCGCGAGAACATCACCATCGGACAGTCCGCGAAGAACATGTTCGTGGTTCCCTCCGAGGCGCTGCCCCGCAACTGGCTGCTCTTCGAGGCCAGCGGCAACCAGTACGTCGCCAACTTCTCGGACGGGATGGACGCGCGCATCGCCGTCGGCAACGAGATCATCTCGCTGGCCCAGCTCAAGCAGACCGGCAAGATCCAGAAGAAGGGCGCCAGCTGGCCGTTGCCGCTCGACGAGCGCTCGCGCGGCAAGATCACGTTGGCGGACATGACGATCCTGTTCCAGTTCGTCACCCCGCCGCCGCTCCAGCCGCGGCCGCAGCTTCCCGCCTCGGTGCGCGGGTCGGTGTTCTCGGACGTCGACTGGTTCTTCACCGTGATCGCCGCCGTCTCGTTTCTGCTCCACCTGATCCTGGTCATCTATCTCCGCAACGTCGACTGGCCGCGCAAGCCCGACATCGAGGCCGTGCCCGATCGCTTCGTGCAGATGATCGTGAAGAAGCCGGAAGAGAAGAAGGTCGAGAAGGTGGTCGAGACCAAGAAGCCCGACGAAGAGAAGAAGGAGCCCGAAAAGAAGAAGGGCCCCGAGGAAGAAAAGAAGGTCAAGCGGGAGCTCACCGACGAAGAAAAGGCGAAGGCGGCCGAGGAGAAGGCCCGGCTCGACGCCGAGCGCCGCGCCCGACTCGCCGAGCAGGTGAAGTCGACCGGCCTGCTCAAGCTGCTCGGCGCCAAGGCCGACGGCGAGGGGTCAATCGCCGACGTGCTCGGCAAAGGCGACGTCGATCGCGATCAGGAAAAGGCGTTCCAGGGTGTTGGCGGCATCGGCGTCGCGAACAACAACGACCAGCTCCGCGGCATCAAGTCGGGTGGCAGCGGCTCCGGCCGGGTGGCCAACGTCGGCGGCCTGCGCGGCGGAGGCTCGATCGCGGGGGGAGGAACCGGCGCCGCGGCGGTCGAAAAGAAGGTCTCGGGCGTGGTCAAGAGCGAGGCGCCCGCCGTCGACGGCGAGCTCGATCCGGCCATGGTCGCCAAAGAGGTCCGCAGCCGCCTGGGCGCGATCAAGGCCTGCTACGAGCGCGGCCTCAAGCGCAACCCGAACCTCAGCGGCAAGATCGTGATCCACTGGACCATCACGCAAGCCGGCACCGTGTCGGGCGTCGACGTCGAGCAGGACACGCTCGGCGACGCCGAGGTCGCGAGCTGCATCAAGTCGCTCATCGCCCGCTGGCGCTTCCCGGCCCCGTCCGGCGGCTCGGTCGAGGTGTCATTCCCGTTCGTCTTCCAGTCGTCGCAGTAGGACGTGGACGACAAGCACAGACATCTCGGCCGTTGACACACCACGAGGTCGTGCTTATAATTCGGCCGTTGTTGGTAACTAGCTGATTTTTCTTAGAAATAACGATTCGATCTGGGGGAAAGGATTGGCGCCGTGGCGAAAGCAAAGCTCTTACTCGCGACGATATTCATAGGGGGGACGGTTTTCGCGCAGGCTCCTGCGCCGGCACCGCCTGCACCTGGCCCTGCACCCGCCCCCGGTGGCTCGGTTGATCTCTCGGTGAAGCAACAGCCGATGCTGGCGCCTGCCGACATGCTCAACCAGTCGAAGGATTACTTCAAGTCGATGGGCGACGTCGTCAAGCGCATCCAGATCCTGCAGGATCAGGCGAAGCGCGAGAAGGACATCATCCGCCTCAACTGCGTGACCGACAAGCTGGTCCAGGCCCGGGTGAACGTCAACATCGGCGAGCAGTCGATGGCCGCCCTTCAGGACAGCATCGCTCGCACCGATGCAGGTGAGAGTACGCATGAGTTCACCCGTCTCACCATCGTCAACCAGAAGGTGACAGTCCTGGGCGCCGAGGCCGAGAACTGCATCGGAGAAGACCTCAGCTTCGTCGGCGCGACCCGCGTCGACGTCGAGGTCGACCCCAACATCCCCCAGTACGACCCCACCCAGCCGGGAAGCCCCTTCATCGACATCACGCGCCCCCCAGAGGCGAGCCCCCTGAGCTAAAAGCCGACGCGCGAGCCCTCCCCGCGCCGGTCTACACCCACGTCCAGGACAAAGACACCTCTCTATGAATCG
>CAYTTF010000393.1:0-4314 GCA_964440665.1 uncultured Myxococcales bacterium
CGAGCGTCGAGCCGGACCTGGCGGGCATCGCTGTCCAGGCGGGCGACTGCTTCGTTCTCTGCTCCGATGGCCTGTCCAACTACATCACCATCGACGAGATGGCCCAGGTCCTGACCGGACACTTCTACCGCGACGTCGCCAAGGTGTTCGTCGACCTCGCCAACGAGCGCGGTGGCGACGACAACGTCACCTGCCTCGTCGTCTACGCCGGCAACGAATAGAAATTTGCAAGGGGCGCGGGACCCTTGTATCTCACGGGGTCCCGAACTTCTTAAACGCCGCGTTTCGCGACGTGCTCGCGGATGATGGCTTCGGCCAGCTCGGGCACCACTTCCCACACGATCTTCTCGATGATCTCGCGGGAGAGCTTGGCGATCGCCTCGTATTCGGGTCCTTTGGCGGCGATGGCCGCCATGGTCTCCCCGACCGAGGCCGCCACGACGGGTGGGGGGGTGGGGGTCATCTCTCGCGCGCGCACCGGCGGAGCGGGAGTCATCTCGCGCGCCCGCGGCGGTGGCGGAGCGGGAGTCATCTCGCGCGCCCGCGGCGGTGGCGGCGCGGGGGTCATCTCGCGCGCCCGCGGCGGTGGCGACGCGGGGGTCATCTCGCGCGCCCGCGGTGGCGGCGGCACCGGGGTCATCTCGCGCGCCCGCGGCGGTGGTGGGGCGGCGACAGGTGCCATTGGCTGCTGCGGCGCAAACGGTCCCGTCGGCGCGCGCGGCGGTAACGGAGCGGCAGGCGGAGCCACTGGCGCGCTCGGCCGCATGGCGCCAGGAATTGGAACGTTGGCCGCCGGCAGACCGATCATGGTCCGACCGACGGGCGGGACCGCTGGTCGGAGCGGCGCGAGCGGCTGGAACCCGCCGGTGTTCGAGAGCGGCCGAACCGGCACGGTCCCCGGACGCGCGGGCGGCATCGCGCCCGGTCGCATGCCGGGAATGAGCGACGGCCGCATGCCGGGAGGGCTGGGGGCAGAAGCCGCCGGCATCGAGGTCGCGGGCAGGCGCGGGGGAACGCTGGGGGACGGAGCATTCATCGCCGGCGGCGGCGTGACGGGCTCCGAATCACGTCCCCTATCGATGCTGATCTCGCCGTAGTCGTCCTCCATGGCGGATGCCGGGAGCGACGCGGCGGTCACCCGGACGGCGGGTGGCGGTGCGGCCGACGGACGACCAGCCGAAGCGCCCGTCGTGGACCCCCGGGAGAGGGCATCTCGAACCTTCTCGAGAAAGGCGTTCGTCTCCCAGGGCTTCAGCAGATGACCGTCCGCGCCGGATCTCTGCCCCTTCGCCTCGTCGTAGGGCTGCTGGCTGGATGCCAGGATGTAGACCGGCACCCCGCGCAGAGCCGGATCGGACCTTATCTGGAGGCAGAGGTCGTAGCCGGAGCGCCCGGGCATCGCGCCGTCGGCGATGATCAGGTCGGGGCGCGCCTTCTGGGCCTGCGCCAGCCCTTCGTCGGCCGAGCGAGCCACCGTGAGCGCCACATCCTCCGCTCCGAATGTCATGGCGAAGGCTTTCTGGATCGTAACGCTGTCGTCTGCGATCAAGATACGTTTGGCCATGAACTAACAGGAAATATCATCAACGCCACAGGGGGTCAATTCGGCGCCTCAGCGGGGATCGGGCATTATGTTCCGTCGTGGTCGCCGACGCCGAGATCCGCCTGGTCGTGAACGCCGACGATTTCGGCCTATCGCCGGCGATCTCGCGCGGGATCCTGCGCGCCCACCGCGACGGAATCGTCACCAGCGCCTCGCTGCTGGGAAACTGCGACGACCTGCCCGGCGCGCGGGCGCTGCTGGCCGAAGCGCCCCAGCTGGGCGTCGGCGTCCACCTCGCCCTTTGCGGCGGCCGCCCCGTCGCGGCGGCGGACAGCGTGCGCTCGCTACTCGGGTCCGACGGCGCTTTTGGACCCCGCGGCCAGGATTTCATCGCCGCCTGGATGAAGGGCCGCATCGTCCCCGCCGAGGTCGAGCGGGAGCTGGACGCCCAGGTGGCGCGGGTGCGCGAGGCGGGGATCGCGGTCGATCACCTCGACACGCACCACCACCTGGGATTCTTGCCGGTGGTCGGGCGGGCGGTCGAGCAGGTGGCGCGCCGGCACGGCATCGCCGGCATCCGCAGCGCCGTCGAGCGGCCGACCCTGGCCTGGGTCACCGATCCGCGGCGCGGCATCGAAGCGGGCCTCTTGACCGGGCTCGCGTGGCTGACCCGGCGCCAGCTGGGCGCGCGTCGCCACGGGCCCCAGAGCTGGGGATACGTCGAGTCCGGCCACCTCGACGAGATCCGCATCCTCGAGATCATCGGCCGTCTCGGTCCCGGCCCGCACGAGATCATCTGCCACCCGGGCGAAGAGGACGCGGCCGCCGGCGAGAACCCGCCCCGCTACCAGCGAACGGCGGAGCTGGCTTCGCTGACCTCGGCCAAAGTGCGCCGCGGGATCACCCAGCGCGGGGTGGCTCTATGTCGTTGGGGGGACCTGTTTTGAGCGAAGGGCGCACTGCCGAATCCCCGGCCGTCCCCGCGCCAGCCCCCTACGTTCCGCCCGGAGCGCACCTCGCCGAGCTCTCGGTCAAGGCCATCGCGCTCGGGATGGTGTTCGGGGTGATCTTCGGCGCCGCGACGGTTTACCTGGCGCTCAAGGCTGGCCTCACCGTCTCGGCGTCGATCCCGATCTCGGTGCTCGCCATCTCGGTCTTCAAGCGCTTCGGTTCCTCGACGATCCTCGAGAACAACATCGTCCAGACCATCGGCTCGGCGGGCGAGTCGATCGCGGCCGGGGTGGTGTTCACCCTGCCCGGCTTCCTGTTCTTGAGCCGCGATCTCGCCACGCACAAGAGCGTCGGTGAGCCGTATTTTTCCTACTGGACGATCCTGACGCTGGCGCTGGTGGGCGGCGTGCTGGGCGTCCTGATGATGATCCCGCTGCGCCGCTCGCTCATCGTCAAAGAGCACGCGCGCCTCCCCTATCCCGAGGGGACGGCCTGCGCGCAGGTGCTGATCGCGGGCGAGCGCGGCGGCGATCTGGCGCGCACCGCCTACCACGGGCTCGGCTTCGCCTTCGCCTATGCGCTGCTTCAGAAGGTCTTCCGCTTCGTCGCCGAGACGCCCACCCTGGCGATCCGGCAGACCAACCGCTACCTGCCGTCGGCGGTGCTGAGCGGCGACATCACGCCCGAGTACTTGGGCGTCGGCTACATCATCGGACCCGAGATCGCCGGCGTGCTGGTGGCGGGCGGCGTCCTGGCCTGGCTGGGGCTCATCCCGCTGCTCGCCGTGGTGACGCCGCCCGACGCGATCGCCGCGCAGCTGGTCAAGCTCGGCTATCTGCCGAGCCTGGTCAGCGCGGGCGGCCCGGGCGGCTGGAATCCGGCGTCCCACGCCTTCGCCGACACCGCCGCTGCCGTCTACCGCGCCTACGTCCGCCAGATCGGAGCCGGCGCCGTCGCGGCGGGCGGCTTCATCACGCTGCTCAAGACACTTCCGACCATCGTGTCGTCGTTCAAGGAGAGCCTGGCCTCGTTCCGCCGGCACGACGGCGGCGCCGGCACCCTGCGAACCGAGCGGGATCTGCCGATCTCCTTCGTGGTGGTCGGCTCGGCCATCTTGATCCTGGTGACGGCGTTCCTGCCGTTCGTGCCCGGCTCGGGCGTCGGCAGCAAGCTCCTGCTGGGCGTCCTCATCGTGGTGTTCGGTTTCTTCTTCGTCACCGTCGCCAGCCGCATCGTCGGCCTCATCGGATCGTCGTCGAACCCGATCTCCGGCATGACGATCGCTACGCTGATGGCGACCTGCCTGGTCTTCGTCGGTCTCGGCTGGACCGGCGATGTCTACCAGCCGATGGCCCTCTGCGTCGGCGCGATGGTCTGCATCGCCGCCGCGAACGCCGGCGCGACCTCGCAGGATCTCAAGACCGGCTTCCTGGTCGGCGCGACCCCGCGCGCGCAGCAGATCGGCCTGCTCATCGGCGTCGTGACCGCGACGGTGGTGGTCGGCTTCACCATCCGCCTGCTCGATCGGGCGCCGCTCCACCTGATCGGATCGGACCTCTACCCGGCGCCGCAGGCGACATTGATGGCGACGCTCATCAAGGGATTGCTGGCGTTCAACCTCGACTGGCAATTCGTGATGGTCGGCGTCGCGCTGGCCGCCACCATCGAGCTGTGCGGCGTGGGATCCTTGTCGTTCGCCGTCGGCGCGTACCTCCCCCTGTCGACGACCGCGCCGGTCTTCGTGGGCGGCCTGGTCCGCGCGCTCGCCGATCGCCGAGCGCGCCGGGACGACGCGGCGGGCTCGCCTTCGACCCCCGCCC
>CAYTTF010000394.1:0-4308 GCA_964440665.1 uncultured Myxococcales bacterium
GCGACATCGCGGTGGCGGGATCGAGGTTGGCCAGCTGCAGGTACTGGTTCCCGGTGACCAGCTCCCACAGGACGATCCCCAGGCTGTAGATGTCGGTGCGCGAGTCGGCGATCTCGCCGCGGGCCTGCTCGGGCGACAGATACGACGCGCGGCCGAAGACCACCCCCGGCGCGGTGTTCTCCTGCTTGAGCACGCTGCGCGCCAAGCCGAAGTCGGTCAGCTTCACCTCGCCGAAGTAGCTGACCAGGATGTTGGGGGGCGCCACGTCGCGGTGGACCAGCCGCAGATCGCCGTTGCTGTGCACGTAGGCCAGCGCGCGTGCGATCTCGCGGCCGACGTGCAGCGCGACGTCCAGCGGGATGCGGGTCCGCGTGCGCACGCAGCGGTTCCAGATCTCGCGCAGGTCCTTCCCCTCGACCAGCTCCATCGCGATGAAGAACTCGCCATCGACCTCGCCGGCGTCGAAGGTCGGAACCAGGTTGGCGTGCGCGAGCCGCAGCACCACCTTGGCCTCGTCGAGAAACCGGTTCGCCTTCACGCGATCGGTCTTCTCGGCGATCACCTTCTTGATGACACAGAGCTTCTGGAAGCCGACGTCGCCGGTGGCCGCCAGATAGATCTCACCCATCCCGCCCCGCGCCATCGGCTTGAGCAGGATGTACTTGCCGAATTTGTAAGGATAAGTCTCGGCCATCGTGCCGTAAACCGCTGATCGTAAGGCATTAGGGCCGCGGACGCGAGCGGGCCGTCAAAACGTTGGCGACCTCCAGGCGCGCAGCGCGGCACGGAGGAGCCCGGCGATGAGCAGGACCGCGCCGGCCGGGACCAGCAGGATCGGAAAACCCGGATCCGCTTCGTGCGGCGCGACGGCCGAGAGCGCGAACCCGAGCGGCACCACCAAGGCGCCAGCACGGATGAGCGCGCCGGTCCGGCGGGCCTTGGCCGGTGGGTCGTCGCCGTAGAGGGCGCCCGCGCCCGCGCCGAAAGCCAGCACCACCAGCGCCAGCACCACGCCGTGCGCGTGGGCGAGCCGCAGCAGCGCGTGACGGAGCCGATCGTCGAGGAAGGCGGCCAGCTTGAAGCCGTGTGCCGCCTCGAGCGCCAGGCCGAACAGCGACCAGACCGCCAGCGCCGTCCAGCCGAACCGACGGCATCGGCGCGCCTCGTCCGTCTGGGATTCACCGGTCACTCCCCGATCTCCAGATCCAGATCGAGCGCGGGATTGCGACGCGCCGCCAGCTCGGCCCGCGCCGGCTCGGTCACCGCGGCCCCCAGCGCGGCGCACAGGCCGGCGACCACGCGCGCCCGCTCCGCCGGCGTGCCGGACGGATCGTAGTCGGCGCCGAGGCCCGAGCCCGGCTGCGCGCCCGGCGCCGCCAACCTGCGCAGGCTCCGCCAGGCGAGGTGGCGCACGGCCGGGGTGCGATCGTGCGCCATCACGTCCAGCAGAATACCCAATCGGCGGGCCCGATCGTCGCCCGCGATCGGCGGCGGCGCCCGGCCGAACGCGTCGGCGGCGACCGCGCGCGCCACCGGCTCGCCGCCCAGGATGGCTTCTCGAGGCGAGGAGCCGCCCGCCACCACGGCCGACGCCGGAAACCGATCGCCGCCCCAGAACGCCCGCGCGGCGGTCTCGGCCCACGCGACGGTCCGATCGACGTGACAGGTGGTGCAGGCGTCGGGGCGTCCGCCCGACGCCGCGCGCGCCGGATCGGGGATCTCGATCCGGTGGCTCCGATGAACGTCGAGCACCCCGTAGACGATGCGGGGCATGTGGCAAGAGGCGCAGGAGCCGCCCGAGGCGGCGGGATCGTGGTGGGTGTGGTGCGCGACCGCGTCGGGCTCGGCGAGCGCCGCGTGGCAGTGGGTGCACATTCGATTCTCCGTGCGGCCGGTCAGCCCCACCCGCATCTGTCCGCGCGGATCCCCCTCGTGCATGCCGTGGCAGCTGGTGCAGGTGATGGGGCCGCGCATCGTGCAGGGCGATTGCAGCAGCCCCTGGTATTCGTAGGCCGTCAGTCGCGCCGTTCCGTCGCGCCAGAACCGGGCCGCGAAGGCCTCGCGATCGCCGTGCAGGGGGGTGTCTCGCCAGAGCGGCGCGCTTTCGAGGGCGAGATCGTCACCGGGGACGAACGGATCGCCGTGCTCGAGAAAGGGACCCACCTCGTCGGCGATCCGCTGCCCGTGGCACCGACCGCAGAGATCGGCGGACCGCGTGGGCGGCAGGCGAGACGGGTTGACGATGGTCGGATCGGCGCGGGGTGCCGCATAAAGCGCATAGCGCCGCACCGGATCCGCGTTGCGGCTCGCGTGCTCGGCGCCCGGTCCGTGGCAGGCCTCGCAGGCGACGCCCAGCTCCGCGACGGAGGTGTCGAACGATCCGGTCGCGCGATCGCGCCCCGGATTCGGCGCGACGTTGTGGCAAAAAATGCAGTTGTCGTTCCACCTCGCGACGTGCCGATCGAAGTCGCCCCCGCCGAACACCGGCCGATCCGACGCGGCGGCCGGCAACTCGGCGGGCGCATCGGGGTCCGGATCTGAAAACAGAAACGCACCGGTCATGGGGAACCAGCGCTTCTCTTCCACGTGATAGGCAACAGGAAGGCGCCAGTAGGTATCGCCGTCCCGCGCCAGGTACTGCTGGGTGCGACGCGAACCGACGGTGCGGACGACCTTCGCGACCCGCGGCGGCGCGCCGGCTCGGGTGAAGGTCATGCGGTAGCCGCCGTCGGCGTCGCGGTCCATGCGCGCGGCGACGCCATCGTTCGTGAGCGTCGCCCCCGAGAAATCGCCCAGCACGCTGGCCGGCGACGCCTCGGCCGTCATGCTCCGGTGGAAGGTGTGCGACCAGCTCGCGAAATGGTCGACGTGACAGCGCCGGCAAGCGACCGACCCGACGAAACCCGTCCCGTGCAGATCCCGCGCCCGATCCAGATCCGCCGAGATGGCGTGTCGCTCGGACCGCACCGCCACCCCGGTCCCGACGACGGCCAGCACCGCGATCGACGAAACCCACCAGCGGCGGCTGACCGACACACCGCCAGTCTAACCAACTCGCGGGCTACATGCGCTTGGTGGCGAGGGCGAGACCGCTCTTGGCGCTGGCGTTGTTGGGGTCCAGCTTGAGTGCGTCGCCATAGGCCTGGGCGGCCTCTTTGTAGTGGCTCAGGCGGAAGTGCGCGTCGCCAAGCAGCACGCGCGCCTTGACGCCGCCGCCACGATCGACCGCCAGCGTCGCGGAACGAACGGCGTCCGCGTAGTTCTTCTCCTGGAACGAGATCTCGGCCAGGCCCAACAGCGCCGAGACACGGTCGGACTTCGACTTCCCCTTCGCCACCTTCTCGAAGATCTCGCGCGCCTCGGGAAACCTCTCGGCCCGCAGCAGCCGCTGACCGTCGTCGAGCAGGTGCTTGTTCTCGGCGGGCGACGGGCCCGCGTGCACGGCGATTTTGGCTTTCGGCGTGGCGTCGTCGTCGCCCGTGCGCCCCGTGCCGTCCTTTTCGGTCGCGGGCGCCTCCTGGTCTCCGGCGGCCGGGGCCCCCTTCTCCGCGGCCGGCGTCGCGATCGTGCTGGTCGCGTGCAGCGGTGCCGGTGCGGGGGGCCGTGCGGCCTTCGCGCCGACCGACGAGACCGACGGCGCCAGGGCAGGCAGGTTCGTCAGCCGGGAATGGTGGCTCACGACCAGATACGCCACGAAGAGGCCCAGGAGCCCGCCGGCGGCGATCACCACGTGCGCGACCTTGAAGCCGCGTACCCGCTGGAAGAGTCCGCTCGCCTGCGCGGCGCCGCCCCGGAGCGCGCCCAGGACGCCGAACTGCGGAACCTGTTCCGAATCGGCGGCCGGCATGTAACCGAGACCCGGAAACAGCGTATCCGACAGCGCGCTGAGCTCGCGGGCGACCTCGTCCATCGAACGCGGCCGCTGGTCGGGCTCCTTGGCCATCGACCGCATGACGAGCGACTCGAGGGCCGGCGGCACGTCGTCCCGGAAGGTCGAGAGCGGCGCCGGCATGCTGGTCGCCTTCTTGTGGAGGATCTCCATGAAGTTCGCCCCTTCGAAGGGCGCCTTTCCGGAGAGCATCTCGTAGAGCAACCCGCCCACGGCGTAGATGTCCGAGCGCGGATCGGCCGGCCGTCCCGCCGCCTGCTCGGGCGCCATGTACTCCGGCGTGCCCATGGTCATGCCCGGGTGGGTGAGGCGCCGCCGGATGTCGCCGTGGCTGTCCCGTTCGTTGTCGAGGTTGTCGATCTCACCGCTCTTGGCGATGCCGAAATCGAGCACCTTGACGAAGTCCTTCTGGCCGTCGC
>CAYTTF010000395.1:0-4299 GCA_964440665.1 uncultured Myxococcales bacterium
AGTCGCAGAAGCGGACGAAGCGCGCCGCCTTCACCGAGGCGTCGATGTCGAGGCATCCGGCCAGGTGGGCCGGTTGATTGGCGACGATCCCGACCGGCCGGCCGTCGAGGCGGGCGAAGGCGACGATGATGTTGCGCGCATGATCCGGCTGGATCTCGAACAGGTGCCCGTCGTCGACCACCCTCCCCAGGAGCGCCCGCATGTCGTAGGGCTTGGAAGGCTCGTCGGGGACCATCTCGTCGAGCACCGCATCGGCGCGGTCGGCGCGATCCTTGGTCGGCAGCCGCGGCGGATCCTCGCGGTTGTTCTGGGGCAGGAACGAAAGCAGCGTGCGCAGCCCCTCCATGCAGGAGGCTTCGTCGGCGAAGGCGCGGTGGGCGACGCCCGAGCGGACGTGCGCCGCCGCGCCACCCAGCTCTTCCTTGGTGACCTCTTCGTGGGTGACCGTCCGGATCACGTCGGGCCCGGTGATGAACATGTAGCTCGACGACTCGACCATGAACACGAAATCGGTGATGGCCGGTGAGTAGACCGCGCCCCCGGCGCAGGGCCCCAGCACCGCCGAGATCTGCGGCACCACGCCCGAGGCCAGGGTGTTGCGCAGGAAGATCTCGGCGTACCCGGCCAGCGAGACCACCCCCTCTTGGATGCGCGCGCCGCCCGAATCGTTGAGCCCCACGATGGGCGCGCCGGCCTTCATCGCGAGGTCCATGACCTTGCAGATCTTGCGGGCGTGCGCTTCGGCCAGCGATCCGCCGAAGACCGTGAAGTCCTGCGCGAAGATGAAGATCGTTCGGCCATGAACCGCGCCATAGCCGGTGACCACGCCGTCGCCGAGGATCTTGTTGTCGCCGAGGCCGAAGTCGGTGGCCCGATGGGTGACGAACTTGTCGATCTCGACGAAGCTGCCCGGGTCGCAGCAGAGCGCGACCCGCTCACGGGCGGTGAGCTTGCCGGCGTCGTGCTGGCGTTTGGCCCGCGCGGCCCCACCGGCCTCGGCGGCTTGCCGCTCCAGCGCCGCGAGCCGCTCCAACCGATCGGCGTTGCTCACGCCGGCAGCTCCAGCCGTTCCTGGACGTAGCGCCGCAGGGCGACGCGCGCCTCGGCCGGCGGATCCCCAAAAGCCAGCTCCCGGGGATGATCGCGATCGTCCTCGTCGCCGCCGTCGCTCGCGACGCGGGCCTGGAGCGTCAGTGCCTGGCCGTCGGGCAGCCGGAAGCGGGCCTCGATCGGTCGCCCGGGCTCGAACGGCAGCTCGCCCGCAAGCCGCAGGCCATCCTCGCCCACGTTCCAGGCGAGGCGGAAGATCCGGCGCGCGTCGGCGCGAATCTCGATCGGCACGGCGATGGGGGCTCGCAGGCTCACGTCAGGGACAATCATAGCCGAGCGCCTCGGCAACCGCGTCATGCAGTGCCGGACGGAACTGGCGGAAGCGATCGTCGGTCGGGGGGGTCGGGTGGACTCGGTTGGAGAGCAGGACGATCCAGGTCTCGCGGGCGGGATCGATCCAGAGCGAGCAGCCCGTGAACCCGAGGTGGCCAACCGCTGCGCGCGATAGTCGCCCGCCGGCTTGCGAGCCAGCGGCCGCCGGGCCATCCCAGCCGAGGCGCCAGGTCGACCCGGGAACGCCAGATGGCGACCAGAACGTCCGAACCACCTCGTGCTCGACGATCGCTGGGCTGCCTCCCTCGCCGCGCCAGGCGGCGGTCAGCGCGCCGGCGATCCGACCGAGATCGGTCGCGGTGCTGAACAGGCCCGCGTGCCCCGCGATCCCGCCCATGGCGGCCGCGTTCAGATCGTCCACCTCGCCCAGAACCAGTCGCCGCCGTTCGGTGCAAAGCTGGGTCGCCGCCACCGATTGGTCGCCCAGCAGCCGCGCCGGCGCGGCGGGATCGGCCAGGTTCACGAAGGTGGTCGCCGCCAGCGCGAGCGGCGCCGCGATCCGGTCGTGCGTCAGCACGTCGAGGCGCGCGCCGGTGGTCCGTTCCAGCAGCCAGCCGAGCAGGATGAAGCCCAGATCCGAATAAACCGCGCGCGCCCCGGGTGGGTACTCGAGCGGCTCGTGGGCGGCGAGGTGCGTGATGGCCCAGCGCTCCGCCGGCGCCTCGGCCGCGCGCCGCCAGAACGGCCGGTGGGCGGGGAGTCCCGACGCGTGACACAGGAGCTGCCGCACCGTCACCCCGTCCTTCCCCGGACCGGCAAACTCCGGGAGCAGGCTCGCCACCGGCGCGTCGAGCGCCAGCCGGCCGGCGCCCACTTCGCCCATGGCGAGCACGCTGGTCGCGACCGCCTTGGTCAGCGACGCGACGTCGTACACCGTGTCGGCCAGTGCGGGGAGCTTGCGCGGGATCAGCTGCCGCGCCCCGAACGCCTCGTGGAACACCGTCTGTCCACCGGTCGCCACCAACGCCACGAGGCCCGGCACGGTGCCATCTTCCACCGCGGCCGCGCACATCCGTCGCACGGGGTCGAACCTCAGAGTCACCGTGTGCGGCACTATATACGGTACCGGCCAAGGGTTCTGATGGACCGGGCCCGGGGTTCCGGTTTAGCCTGGAGAGCTTCCCGCATGAAATTCGGCCAGTACGAGCTCCTCGAGCCGATCGCGATCGGCGGCATGGCCGAGGTCTTCAAAGGCCGGGTGGTCGCCGCGGAAGGGTTCGAAAAGTTCGTCGCCATCAAGCGGATCCTCCCCGACCTGGCGGAGGACGAGCGCTTCGTCAAGATGCTGCTCACCGAGGCGCGGATCCATTCCGCGCTCTCGCATCGCAACATCGTCCAGATTCACGATCTGGGGATCTCGGAGGACGGTCAGTATTTCATCGTCCTCGAATACGTCGAAGGCTACGACCTGCGAATCATCAGCGAGCAGCTGACGGCCGAGGGAGAGATCATTCCGGAGGCGCTGTCGCTGCACATCGCGTCCGAGCTGGCGCAGGGCCTGCACTTCGCGCACGAGTTGCGGGGCCCCGACGGGCAGCCGATGGGGCTCGTACACCGAGACGTGACCCCATCGAACGTCCTCATCTCGTTCGCGGGCGAGGTGAAGCTGTCGGATTTCGGTCTGGCCAAGCGGCGCCACGATCGTTCCGTTGTGGGGAGCCTCAAGGGAAACCTCTCGTACATGTCGCCGGAGCAGGCGATGCAGGAGCCGCTCGATCGGCGGACCGATATCTTTTCGCTGGGCGCCGTGCTGTTCGAGCTGCTCACCGGCCGCCGCCTGCGCGAGATCACCAACGAGGTCGCGGGGTGGAGCCAGGTCGCCTCGGGCGTGGTCCCCTCCGCGCGCCAGATCCGGCCGGATCTGCCGGTCGCGATCGAACGCCTTCTCGATCGCGCGCTGGCTGCCGATCCGGCCCAGCGCTTTCCGGATGCCGCCGCGTTCGGCACCGCGATTCGCGAGGTTCTGGGACAGATGAACGTGCCGGTGGGTGCCAGCGATCTGGGGGCGCTGCTGGGGCTGGTCAATCCGCCGCGCCGGCCACGGATCCTGATGCTGGAGAGATCTCGGGTGATCCGCCTCGGTCCGGAGGCGCAGGCGTTGCGCGAAGCGTTCGCAGCTCCCGCCACCCCGGCGCCGCTGACCTCTCCCGGAATGACGCCGGCCTCACCGCGGGAGGGCGGTCTGTCGGCCGCCCGATTCGAGCCGGCGCCCTCGGCTTTGCCGGGCGCGACTCCGACTCCGTCCGTCGGAGAGCCGATGGCGACCCCTCTTCCCACGACGCCGCTGCCAGCGCCGCGGTCGCGCGGCCGGACCCCGCCCCCCCCGGCGGCACGGCCGCGCGGAGCGACGCCGCTGCCTCCGACGCGGCCGCGCGGAGCGACGCCGCTGCCCCCGACGCGGCCGCGCGGAGCGACGCCGCTACCGCCGACGCGGCCGCGCGGAGCGACGCCGCTACCGCCGACGCGGCCGCGGGGCGCTACGCCGCTACCAACGACGCCGGTCGTCGATCGCCGACCGACCGCCACGACCCAGGCGCCGATCACGGCCCGCGGGCCGGCTTCCTCGGGCCGCACGACAGGTCAGCGCGCGGTGGTGTCGCAGCAGACGATTCCAGGGACCCCAGCTTTCGGGATGCAGCGTCCGCCGATGGGGAGAACGCCCGCGCTTGGAACGCAGCGTCCGGCGATGCCGAGAACCCCTGCCCTGGGGATGCAACGCCCGCCGATGGCGGGGACACCGGCGTTTGGAACGCAACGTCCGACCACGCTCGGGGCGCCGGCGTTCGGAGTCCAGCGTCCGCCGATGGCTGGAACGCCGGCGTTCGGAGCGCAGCGTCCGCCGATGGCTGGAACGCC
>CAYTTF010000396.1:0-4298 GCA_964440665.1 uncultured Myxococcales bacterium
CCGCGCCCGCACCACGCCGGTGTTCCCGAGGCGCACGAGGAGATCGCGAAGCGGGTCAGGGTAGAGCACGCAGGCGTCGCAGAGGACGACGAACGCCATCGCGCGCTAATACCCGAGACCGTGCTTCTCCGCTTCCGCGGTCAGCTCGTCGAGCACCTTCTTCCGCTCGGCTTCGTCGCGCTGCTGGTACGCGAGCAGATCGGCGGCCTTCACTCGGCGGTGGGCGCCGACCATGCGGCAGGGAATCTTGCCTTCGTCGAGGAGACCGACGAGGAACGGCCGCGAGACATTCAGAATGTCGGCAGCCTGCTGCGTCGTCAGCTCGGCGTGGACCGGGACGATGGTGACGGCATTGCCGTTGGCCATCTGGCCGAGGATCTCGAGGAACAGGTCGAAGGCTTCGCGGGGGACGGTAGCAGAGATCGGACGGCCTTCCCCCTCGGGACGGATCTGAACCGTACGCGAGCGCGCCCGACGGCGAGTGAGACTAGAGAAGGCGCGCAAGGCGGCTCTTGCTTCTTCGGTGGCCTCCTGCGTTGGGAGTTTCAGAGGGGAGAACTGCACGACGATTACCAGTGTACGAATCAATCGCAGCAAACGCAATATCCGAAACGCAGGTTGTCCGTGCGCGGCTGAGGATCCGCGTCAGCCGCCGAGGTCATGCCCTGACCGGCAACGGTGGCGACGTCGTGCCCTGCCGCGGCGAGGGTCGCCGAACCTCGGCGACCGAGATTTTCGTCGAGCTTGAACTTCACGCGGTCCGCTTGAGCGGAACATCGACGAACCGGTCGCGTGACTTGTCCGCGCCGTAGGCCAAGCAGGCGCGGATGTCCTCCTCGACGAGCCCGGGATACTCATCGAGGAGCTCCTGCACGCTCGCGCCACCGGCTAGGAGGTCGAGAATCAGCAATACCCAGATCCGGTGACCACGGATGCACGGCTTTCCAAAGCAGATGTTCGGATCGATCGTGATTCTGTCTCAAAGAATGTCGGGGATCGCGATGCGCCAGCAGGTCCGGCTCGCGCGCCTGAGCGTGGGAGGTACGTTCGTTCGGCTGGGCTCGGCCCGCGCCAACCGAAGCTCCTCGCACAAAGCGCACCGTCAGGCGCAGATGCTGCGGCAGACGCGGCTGCAATCGCTCGGGATGGGCGCATTGACCGTCCGGCAGGTCGCGGCAGTACCGGCACCGGAGCAATCGAATGAACCTTGTCCCGGAGTCGGCTGCACACAAGACGGCGGGGGTGGAAGGTCGACGCAGCCGCCACCCGCGTCGGAATATGCCGATCCGGCAGGGCAGACGCCGGCGTCCGGCGACGTGGCAATGATGCATCCGTAAGCTGGGGTGAGACAGATCTCGGACGACTGGCATTCGGCGTCCCCGCAAGCGAGCTGCCCTCCGTCCGTTTGACCGCCTTGCCCAACTTGACCGCCTTGCCCGGCGGGCGCACCCGCGTGGCCCCCAGGGCCACCACCGGCGGCACCACCGCCGCCGATGGTTCCGCCTAATGTCGACGAGCCGCACCCGACGCCGAAGGTCAAAGCCAACAGGACCGAGGGCATCAACAGGACCGAGGGCGTCGATAGGCGCATGCCGGCGTAGCGAGCAACTCTCGGGCCAGGCGCAGGGCGCCGGCCTCGCGTCCCGTTCGGCCAGCAAGACCTCAGAAAACTGAGGGGAGCTCGGATCGTCTGTGCGGGCCAGCCCAGCCCGCCGCCCCCCCACCTCACCGAGCCGTGGTTCTGCTGCGCGGCTCCCACCCGGCGTCAGCTCGGCGCCGTGTGAGGACGGCAGTCGCCGTGGGTCATTGGGGGCAGCTGTCGATGCAGATCGCGCAGCCGGAGTAGATGAAGTTGAGGTCCGAGTACGAACCGTTCTTGAGGGAGTCGCAGGCCGTTCCGTTGAGCACGATGTTCTTCTTGCTGGCGTCGTACGCCCAGCCGTTGGTCGCGTCCTGCATGACCTCGACCTTGCTGCCTGTCGTCGGATCGGTCGCCGAGACGGCCACGTTGGTGAAGTTCGTGGGCGCTCCCGCGAGCGAGATCGTGCAGTTGGCCACGATACCGACGATCTTGCTCAAGGCCGCCTCCAGGCTGGCCGTGTCGGCAACGGCGTAGTACATCGTCGCGGCGCCGGTCTGCGCCTGGCCACCGTTCGTCGCCATCGTGTTGAGCGTGGCGGTCGCCATCGCGTCGGCGGTGGTCGCAATCCCGACGACGAACGTCTGGAAACCCGCGGTCAGCGCGTCCGCGACCGCCTGCTCCGCGCCCGCCGAATCGTCCGCGTTGATGTTATTGTTGCCTACCGCGCAGTTCGGAAGGCCGTCGGTCGCCAGCAAGAGGTACTTCGGGTTTGGGTCGGTCAGGGTCATGAGGTACGCAACACCGGCGGTGACCGCCTTCGCCGTCGGGGTTTTGCTACCGTTCGTCACGCCGCCGTTCGCGGCGGTCGCGCCGGTGATCGCGGTCGCGATCGCGGCCGAGCTCATCGGGCCTATCGGGACCGCGACGCCGGGGCTGTTGACACCGCAGCTGTTGTCCGCATCGGCAAAGAATTTGAGGCCCCAGTTGACGGTGGTATCGGTTTGCGAGGCGACGCTATTGAGCGCCGCCGTGATGAGCGCCCACTTCGACGTCGCGCCGCAGCCGCCCTGGCACATGGTGTCCGTGTCGTCGTCGTTCATCGATCCGGAGCGGTCCTCGACGATGAGGATGTCCGGCGGCAAGGGCATGATCGGAACGGTCGTTTGCCCGCAGTTCGTGGCGACGGTGCCGGCGGCGCCGCCGTTTCCGGTCCCGCCGGCGCCGCCACCCGATAGCGCTTGACCTCCACCCCCCGATGTGGCGCTCGAGACGCCGCCGGACCCGGTTCCAGCGCCCATCGTCCCCGTCCCAGCCACCCCGGATGACATCCCCTCGTGCGGACCGGGCGAGAAGCCGCAGCCGACCAGCGAGAGCACCCACAGGAATTGAATAGACCGGTTACGCAAGAGCTGCATGGGGGACCTCCCGAGAGAAGACTATTCGGGTGTTAGCGCATTACCTTACCTCCGTCTCGTCGGGAAGAGTGCCCCAAAAAGTGATGCGAAACACTGGCAGGGGGGGGATTCCAACAATACCCAATCAATACGGCAGGTCTCCGCCTCGCGTTCCATCTCGATCGGCGCGGCCTCGGTCCTTTTTTTCGGCTCTGTCGTGGCGGCCGGCTGTGTGCGGACGCCCCACGGCGGCGAGCGGCGGCGACTCACGAGTGCCACCCGTGAACGCTCCGCGTTCCCGGTAGAGGGTCGCAAGACTCGGGTATCTGAGCCTGACGCCATCCGGGCAGCGGTGGCCTACGGCGCCGAGCTGGCTCGGGAGGGCGTCCTTGGATTTTCCGCGTCACGCTGCTCTCGAAGACGACAGCGTATTTGCGAGATCCACGATTCGCTGCTCTTTCAAGTGGCGGAGGACATCGCGGATCGCGCTGGGATTCGCCAGCCCGGGACCCTACGACGGTCCCGGCGGTGCCGTCTCATCCGCTGTCGGCCTGGTCGTCTCCGTGGCCTCGACCTCGCCGGCGTTGCGGTGAACCGGCAGGCGCCCGTCTCCGGTGGGGGACAGATCGGGAGCGACTGCGGCTACGGGTCACGTGGGTACCCAGCCCAGCGAGTTGATCAGCGTCGCCCCGGTACCCATGACCGCGACCTCGCCCGGATTGAGCACCAAATCCTCTCTAGGCCACAGCCTTTCGCTTGCCCGAGCGTCCGGGCTTCGGCTGCGCGTTGTTGTTCTCCGCCTCGCGGCGCCCGCATCCCTGGGCGATCAGCGACAACATGAACGTGTTGATCGATACCCCTTCAGCCGTGGCCATTTGCGACACCGCCGCGTGCAGGGACTTTGGTAGCCTCAAACGGAGCTGGCCCGAGTAGTCGGCCACCGCATCGAGAGGCGGCGGTCTTTTGCCGTCCTCCTTCATCACGTCGAGGATCAACCCCGCCGCCACCTCGGCCTCGTGCGCCGCCTTCTCTGCGGTCGCTCCGTGCGCGAGGCACCCCGGCAACGCTGGGACACGGGCGATGAACGCCTGGTCCTCGTCGCTCCATTCCACCAGGATTCGGTACCGAAACGTTTCCTTCTTCATGGCGTCACCTCCAGCTTGTACTCGTCGATGAGCCGCACGACCTGCCGCACTTGGTACACCTTTGCCGTCGCCCCGTCGCTCTGGAGGTTCACGATCGGCAGCTCAGGCCGCGCCGCGTGCGCGAACACGTGGTGTGATCCCTTCTGCCGCCTGAGTACGTAACCGATCGCCTCCACG
>CAYTTF010000397.1:0-4289 GCA_964440665.1 uncultured Myxococcales bacterium
ATGAACATCTCCGTGACGCTGTCGAAGTCCGACAGGTTGGTGAGAACGTAGAGCACGCGCGATCCGATGATCGACCAGACCGCCGTCCACATGTACATCGTGCCGGCTTCTTGTTGATCGATGTTGTCCTGCTTGGCGAGCCGCATGACCAGGAACCACCCCACCACCAGCGAGGTCCCCAGCATCACGCCGTACGAATAGATCGGCACCGGTGTCCAGGGATGCCCGAAACCCGCTGCGCTCGGCGTCCACGAGCCCGACTTCATGCCGATCAGGACCTCGGCGGCCACCAGCAGGTAGAGCGGCGTCGACGAAAACGGGATCGCCCGATCCTTTCGCCGCTGGATCAGGTCGCGAATGAAGATCCCCAGCGCGAGCGCGAGCGCCGCGACGAAAAGGAACTTGGCCGGGATATTTACGAGGATGGGGCGCATGGGGGCAGAACCGCCGTCGCTTCTAGATATTCCGCCCACCCCGCAACGTCAATGCGGGGGTGGGCAAGCCCACTATCTCCGCCTGCGTGGCTTGCGCGGGCGCCCCGCGAACCAGGCGAGGATCAGCAGCAGACCGGAGAGGCCGGCGGCGAGACCGGCGACCCAGGTGGCGCGGGGCTGACCGCGGCCGTTGAAGACCGTCGCCAGAGCCGCCCCGGTGGCGGCCAGGAGGCCCCAGAGGATCTGCTGTCCGGCGTAGTAGAGCAAGCGCGCGTTCTCGTCGAGGTTGTGAAAGCCGACCTCGATCTCGCCGCGCAGCGCGCGATCCATGAACCGCTGCAGCTCGCCGGGAAGAGAAAGCGCCGAGAGCGCCATCTCGCGCGACGCCTCCAGCACGATCTCCGACCACTGCTTCTTCTCGCCGAGCAGAAAGCGTTCCAGATACGGCTCGATGATCGCGGCCGGGTTCATCTCCGGATCGAGGGTGGTGCAGACGCCGAGCAGCAGCAGCAGCGTGCGTTCGAGGAGGATCCACTCCTTGGGGATGTGGAACGCGTCGCGCAGGTCGGCCAGGCTCACGTTGAGATCGCGCAGGTCGAGCAGGCTCCCCAGGCTCTTCTCGGGCTCGAACTTGAGGTCTTTGAGCGAGAAACCCTCGGCCGAGACCTGGACCCGCATCTTGTCGTGGAAATACTGGACGACGCGATCGAAGACCTCGGGGTCCGCGCGGCGCGAGATGAACCCCATCTCCTTCATCGCCGAGACGATCCGGACCGTGTCACGCGTGATCGCGCCCTGGATGAACGAGACCATCCCGCGCCGCATCGACTCACTGACCGTGGCGGTGGCGCCGAAGTCCAGGAAAACGATGGTGGGCGGCCCGCCCGGCGTGACCGGCGTCTGCACCAATAGATTTCCGGGGTGCGGATCGGCGTGATAGAGGCCGTCGATGAAGATCTGCTGGCAGTAGGCCTCGACGCAGATGCGGGCCGCGGCGCGCCGGTCGACCTTGAGGCTCTCGAGCCGCTCGAGGTCGGCGACCTTCGGCCCCTCCATCCACTCGGTGGTCAGCACGCGCGCGGTCGAGAACGCCGCCATCACGCGCGGAAAGCGCACGCGCGATGCGGAGGTCTTGCGGGCCGCGAAGTTGGCCGCGATCTTTTCGATCGCAGACGCCTCGAGCCGATAGTCCAGCTCGGCCAGGACCATCTCGCGGATCTCGCGGTAGATGGTGTCGAAGCCGTAGTCGGGCATGAACCAGCGCAGGATCCCGAAGATGCGCTGGAGCGCCCGCAGATCGATGCGAACGATCTCCTCGATGTCCGGATACTGAACCTTGACCGCCACTTCCTCTCCGGATGCCAGGCGCGCACGGTGTACTTGCCCGATCGACGCCGACGCCACCGGCTCGGTCGAAAACTCGGCGAACACTTCGCTGGGCGCGCGCCCGCCGAACTCCTCGCGCAGCCGCGCCTCGATGTCCCGGTAGGGGCGCGGCGGCACCTGATCCTGCAGCCGCTGCAGCTCCTCGCGGAAGGCATCGGGGAGCACGTTGGCCATGATGCTGATGAGCTGGCCCACCTTGATGAAGAGCCCGCGCAGCCGCAGGATGGCCGCCTCGATCCGGCGGGCGTTGCGCCGGTGCTTGGCCAGCGTCAGCCGCTGCATCGCCTCTGGGCTGCGAAAGCGACGGGAGATCGAGAGCCCGAAATAGGACAGCGCGACCTGGGTGGTCACGAAGTAGGCTGAAAAAAGGCGTGCTCTGCCGGACACGGCGCAGGGAGGATATCGCACCCGAGGCGGCTCCGCGGTAACCTTCGGCCATGGTCGAGGACGCGAAGACGGACGCAACCGGCGGGGCCGAGGATTCGGCGCCGGAGACGGTGGGCGAAGAAGACGAGGTGACCGCGCGGGGCGAGGACCGCAGCGGCATCAGCGATTTCGTTCGCCGCGCCGTCTCGGCCGGCGTCGGGGCCGCCAGCCGATCGAAGGACGACATCATGCGCGCCGCGGCCGGCGAGGTCCGGACCTGGCTCGAGCACCTCAACTTCAACGACGAGGTCGTCAAGGCGCTCAGCAAGATGGTCATCGAGGTGAAGACCGAGATCCGCTTCCGAACGACCGAAGAGGGGAAGCTGGTCTCCGAGACCAACAACGACGTCAAGGTCAAGCCGAGCCGCTGAGCGGCCGCCGCACGCCGCTGAGCGGCCGCCGCGCGCCGCTAGCGCTGGGTGCCCCGGTAGCCGGCGATGAGGTCCCGGTCGGAAACGACGGTCTCGGCCTTGGTGCCGAGGAAGAAGATGCACGACGCCCCGTCGAGCGCGCCGGGGCGCTGCCCGAAGATGTGATCGGTCAGCTCGAAGACAAAGGCCGTGATCCGCCCGAACAGCGCCAGCGCCTTGGCGAGCGCGCGGGAGCGCGTCCAGGACGCCAAGAAGTATCGCCACGCCCACGCCAGCGCGGTGCCGGGCCCGGCGACCGCGCCGCTCTCGATCTCGGCGAAACGCCGGAACAACCGGCGGTGCCCCATGTGGCTGAAGCGGGTGAAGTCGTAGCCGTGCAGGTGGACCTGCTGCATGAACGGCGTCTCGGCGTAGACGATCCCATTCGGCTTGAGGAGGCGGTGAATCTCTTCGACGCAGCGCCAGGGATCCGCGACGTGCTCGAGGACGGCCTGCGCCACCACCGCGTCGATGCTGCCGTCCCGGAACGGCAGATCGTGCGCGTCGCAGAAGATCGACGCCGTCGAGTCGGGCGACGGGTCGACGTTGATGAGACGGATCGCGGGCTCGCCGGTGAGCGCGCTCATCCCTTTGCCCCGGATGCCACCACCAACCAGCAGGACCACCGGCGACGCGTTTCGTTCGAGCAGCAGACGTTTCATGCTCTCGAAGCACCGCACGGCCGACAAATTCACCGACGGCGAGGGAAGGCGGCTCAGCCACAGGCGGGCCTTCCCGCCGGCACCTTGGGTGGCCTTCGCGCTCCGGCCTTCGAGGTCTGGGCCGGCCGCCGGAACGCTCTGGTAGTCGCGGTGCTGGAAGACCGAACGATCCTCGTCGATCAAAACGGGTCGGTCGCCGACGATCGGAAAAGTCTTTCCACATCGGGCGTCGGCACAGCGCAAGACCTCGCCCGCCGTGGGTGCGAAGGCCCCCTTGCAGGTCGGGCAACAGAGCAGCTCGGCGAACGCCTGGTAGGAGCCCACGGCGGCCGACCTTAGCGCCGATCGCGCGCGATGTGCTATTTCGCCGCGACCTTGAGCTTGCCGCCGCGATCGATGTCCGCGTAGCAGACGGTGCGGTTTCGCCCGCCGTGCTTGGCCGCGTAGAGCGATTGATCGGCGCGCGAGATGATCTCCGCCTTGTCGCGGGCGTCATCCGGATAGCAGGCGACGCCGATCGATAGCGTCACCTGGAACGCCCCCTGCGGCGACGCGAACGATTGCTGCGCGACCTCCTGGCGAATGCGCTCAGCCAGCTGCAACGCGCCGGCGCGATCGGTCCCCTCGAGGACGATCGCGAACTCCTCGCCGCCGTACCGGGCAACGATGTCGATCTTGCGGGCGCTGGCCTTGAGAATCACGGCGACCCGCCGCAACACTTCGTCGCCGGTGGGGTGGCCGTAGGTGTCGTTGACCTTCTTGAAGTGATCGATGTCGGTGAGCAACAGCGACACGGCGAAGGTGCGCCGATCGGCGCGCCCCAGCATGGCGCTAAAGCGCTCCTGAAAGGTCCGGTGGTTGACGAGGCCGGTCAGACCGTCGGTGGTGGCCTGCTCCTCGACCACCTCGTACATCCGCGCGTTCTGCATCGAGATGGCGACCTGGTTGGCGATCACGCCCAGCATCTCGCG
>CAYTTF010000398.1:0-4285 GCA_964440665.1 uncultured Myxococcales bacterium
GCTCCGGCACCGCGGGCACGACGGGCTCCGGCACCGCGGGCACGACGGGCTCCGGCACCGCGGGCACGACGGGCTCCGGTGGCTCTTCGGCTGTGGCCGCCTGTACCACCACCGGCGCAGGGACCACCATCGCCAAAGGCATCGCCTGCACGGCGACCGATACGCAGCTCTGCACCAAGACGTGCGGGCCGGAGAAGACGGGCACCAAGACCGAGACGTGCACGGCAGGCGCCTACGTCGAGGGCAGCGTCTGCAGCTTCCCGGCGGTTGCGCCTTCGCCTTCGACCGATGGAACCTACATGTGCTGGGCATTGCCCGCGACCGCTAATGCTGGTTGCCCCACCGACCCGACCATGGCGCCCCAGGCGTCGATGCCCTGTACCATTGCGGATTGCATCGTGTGTGGCGGGACTACGACGGGACAGACGACCGGTTACAAGGATTCGACCGGCGCCGCCAAGGCGGGCTTCTGTGTGTGCCAGGCGTCCGCGACCTCCCCCACCTGGAGCTGCGCCAGCACCACGGCTTGGCCCTGCCCCGGCAACGCGGGCTGCTGACCGGCTGAAATACGAACCTAGAGCCGCGTCGTGCTCGGTGCCAACCGGACCGGCCGACGCGGCGACCACGAGCCCGCGTTGATCACCAAACAGACACACCTCATCGCCCCGGGGCTGCTCAGAATTCTCTGGGCGGCCTCTACTGTCGCCGGCGCCGCCTGCGACAAGAACAACGACATCGCGGCCGTCACCTACACCTGCGGGACGAGCGGGGTCGCGTCGGATCCCACCCTCATCGGCGCAGGGGTCATGGCCGACTGCGGCGACGTCGACATGCAGCTCCCGCCCGAACCGATGCTGCCGGCCACCCCGACCGATCCGGCCTGCATCATCAAGGCGAATCAGGTCACGGACGAGACGAGCTGGATACCCGACGAGACCAACGTGATAGCCGACACCACCAGGCTCAACACCGCGCTCGCGGCCTGCCCTGTGGTCAAGGTGCAGGCCGACGGAACCAACAACTCGCTCGTCGTCGCCCACGTCATCCTGACGAGCGCCACGCTCTGGATCGACGGCGGCGTCACGCTATATGCCTCGCGCGACCCGAGCCTGTATCAATCCACTGGAAACTGCGGCGTGCTGGGCGTCAACGATTCAGCCGCGTGCAATGACTTCATCACGGTGAACGGCGCCAGCCCCGCGATCGTCGGTGACGGCATCATCGACGGGCAGGGGGGCGAGCCGCTGGTCGGCCACGACTATTCGTGGTGGCAGATGTCGGACGCGCTGCAAAACATAGACGGGAGCATCGGGAACCCGACCCTCATCAACCTGAAGACGGGGGTGACGGGATTTCTGCTCTACAAGATCACGCTGCACAACTCGCCCAAGTTTCACGTCAAGATCACCTCGACGCCTGCCGGGGGAGCCTTCGCGGCCGACGGGACCGACAACTGCACGGCGGCGGGGGTTGGCTTCACGGTCTGGGGGATCACCATCCTCACGCCGTCGCGCTGGCTCAACAGCCAGGGGTTGTTGATGTCGCCGCACTTCTCGCGAAACACCGACGGGGTCGACCCGGGCGAGACCAGCGTCGCGACCTGCGGGGTCATTGCGCACAACACCATCAGCACGGGCGACGACCACATCGCGCTCAAGGGCGGCCACTGGGTCTCCGGCGTCCTCATCGCGCACAACCACTTCGGGACCGGACACGGAATGTCGATTGGCAGCGAGACCTACGGCGCCTTCACGACCCTCGACGGCAAGGTCCACTATGGGGTCGAGAACGTGACCGTCTGCGATCTCACGATCGACGCCGACTCCCGGCCGGTGGGCCAGGGAGCGAGCTCCGGCGATTTCAACGGCATCCGCGTCAAGTCCGACTCGAGCCGCGGCGGCATGGTCAACAACATCAACTTCCGCAACATCTGCATGCGGGACGTCAACAACGCGATCCTGATGAGCACCGCCTACAACCCGCTGTTCGCCGGCACCAGTTACCCGATGTTCAAGACGATGTTGTTCCAGAACATCCACGACGTGACTTGCATGAACGTGGTCGCTCCGGTGGTGACGCTCAACGGGTTCAGCCGGGCCTTGCCCGCCGGGCCGATCACGCTCGACAACGTCGTCGTCGACAACATCGGGCCGGCGGCGGTCGAGTCGGCGTTCGCCAACCTCGTCCTCGGCCCGGGCAACGTGAACTTCGCGGGCTTCATTCCGACGGCGAACGACGCGACGGTGAGCAACAAGATCATCGATGACACCTCGCCGACGGGCTGCGACTTCCCTGCGCTCCCGGCGCCGCAGCCCCCGCCGGGTTGGTTGAGGTAGTGGTTGAAATGACCACGTCGACGGAAAAGCCACCCGTACCGCGCGGCCTGGCCTCGCTGTTGCTGGTCGGGCTCCTGGGCGCGTGCACGACCACGCCCCTGGCCCCGAACGGGACCTGCGTCGAAGACCTCACGGTGCAAGCGACCTGCGGCGCCACGATCGACGGCGGCACCCCGGCGTCGCTCGGCCTCACGGGCTACTCGTGCACGGGCACGGCGCGGCCGGACGACCACCCGACCTATGTCGAGGGTGTTCCCCAGGGAATGATCTGCGCCGATCAAGCGACGCCGGATGGCGGTACGTCCGGCGGCAGCGGGTACTGCTGCACGACCCCCACCACGCCCTGCGCGTACAACCCCGTGGCCATTTGCGGCGCGGGAACCTACGGTTACCAGTGCCATGGATCGATCCGGCCCGAGTCCTTCAATGTCGAGCTCACCTGCGAGCAGGGCGTGCCCGACAATGGCCTCATCGACTATTGCTGCTCGGGCACCGGCCTCACCGCCGGCTGCCAGGAGAAGGACACCTTGGCGTCTTGTGTCGCCGGCTTGACCGGTTGGCTCTGCCCGACCGGGATACTTCCCCGCGGCGAGGATCTGGGCGCCAACAAGAGCCGCGCGGACAACTATTTCCTCCTCTGCCCGGTTCCGACCGCCTCGCTCCAGTCCGGCTACGACACCTTCTGTTGCTACCCGCCCGCGACGACGCCGCCCAATAGCACGTGCATCCAGGACACCGCCGTTCCCGGATGCGCCCCCGGTCGCTTCGGCTTCGCCTGCTACGGCGACGACAAGCCCGAGCAGAGCTACCTCCCCATGACCTGTCCGGACCCCGGCGTCCCGGGAACCAGCTACCAGGGCTACCCCGCTACCCTGTATTGCTGCGACTTCATGGCGGGCTAGGCACGAGCTCTCCTCAAACGGGAGCGACGTCAGCACTCCAATCGGAGGTGACTCGGCGGTGACCGGGGCCTACTAGCCACGAGCCCGCGCCGCGGACCATGACCGGCTCGGGCCGCTGCTCGTGCAACATCAGTCGGGTTCGATCGAGAGGGCGGTTTTGCGCAGGGGGACGCTGGCGGCTGACGCGCGGGGAGGCCGTTTCACCGGGGAGAATCCGGTTCGTGATAACCTAAACGCTAGAAGGTTTACCCGTGGCGCGTCCGGAAAAACACATTCCCAAGACCCTGGAAGACGCGGTCGCTGAACTGAAGCGGGATCCGTCGCACCCATTGCGGCTGGCCGTCAGCGATGTGGAGGTCGAGATGCGTTTGGTGGGGGGCGCTGCGACGAAGGCCGGTGACGACGTCTTGAACGGAGCCGCCTGGCACGGCGAGAGTGCGTCGGAGCTAATCCAGATCATCCGCGATGCTCGCGATCTGGACGATCCGGCGGCGGCCCCTCACCTGTGATCTGGCTACTCGACACGAACACCATCATCTATGCCCTGAAGTACCAGGGCGGCGTTCGAGAGAGGATCAATCTGGCGGGCCTTCGGGGGGAACAGTTGGTGACCAGCGCGGTGGTGGCCGCCGAGTTGCTGTACGGCGCGGAACGCTCCGCTCGGCGCGATGAGAATCGAAAGGAAGTCCACAAGGCGCTTTCCGGGATCAAGCCGCTGCCCTTCACCCTGACGGCCGCGGAGCACTACGCACGCCTCAAGTTCCATTTGGCGTCGAAGGGGAAGCTAAAGGGCCGCATCGACCTTCTCGCCGCCGCTGCCGCGCTCGATGTCGGGGCCACGCTGGTGACGCACGACGGAGACTTCGATCCCAGGGACATGCCATCCGATCTCAAGCTCGACGACTGGTACGGGTAGCGCCGGACGGCTCATTCGCGCGGTCTCATCGTGGCTCCGCCAAGGGCGCGGCGGCTCGGTGTTGTGGGCGCGCTCAAGACCGGCGCGGTGACCGTGATCCAGCGCTTCAATTCGGCGCTCGGAGCTAACCC
>CAYTTF010000399.1:0-4285 GCA_964440665.1 uncultured Myxococcales bacterium
GCGCCTTGGGATCGCGAAGCTTGGGGACCTGGCGAAAGAAGCGTAGGAACACCTCCTGGGCCAGATCGTCGACGTCGCCGCCCGGTCCGGCCAGGCGGCGCAACGTCCCCACCGCCAGGCCATGCAGGCGGGTCCAGGCCACGAACGTCGCCTGCGGATCGCGGCGGATCAGCGCCTCGGCCAGCGCGACGTCGTCCCCGTCGTCCGTCCGAGACGACTTCCCCACCAGCATCAATCGCGGAACGACAACCATGACAGCGTCAGCCTGTCTCGATAGTCCCGCCCGGCGCGGGGTTTCGTTCAGCTATTTTGGCCCGGATCTCGTCGGGTTAGTAGCAGGCGACCGGAAACCCGCGATTCGGTCGGGCGAAGAGGTAGCCCTGCAGGGCGTCGGCGCCCAGCGAAACGATGCAGTCCCGTTCCGCGGGCGTCTCGATCCCTTCGGCCACCAGCTTGATTCCGAGGTCCACGGAGAGCGCCGCGATCGCGCTGACCACCTTGCGCTTGACGGCCGACGACTCGATGCCACGGACCAGGGACATGTCGGCCTTGACCACGTCCGGCTCGAGCGCCGCGAAGCTGGAGAGGCCCGCATACCCGGCGCCCAGATCATCCACCGCAATCCGGTAGCCGATCGCGCGCAGGCGCTCGACGCGCGTGCGCAGCCCACGAATCTGATCGAGCGCCGCGCGCTCGGTGATCTCGAGGACGATCCGAGAAGCGAACGGCGCCAGGCCGCCCTCGCACTCGAAGAGCTCCTCATCGGCCAGATCATTTGGATGCAGATTGACGAAGATCATCGCCGACTCCGGGGCCCGCGGGATCAGCTCCACGACGAGGCCGCGAATGGCGCGTCCCAGCTCCTCCGTCCGCCCGAGTCTCTCGGCGACGTCGAAGAGGTCAACGGGATTCCGCAACGTCGCCTCTTCGGTTCGAACCAGCGTCTCGTAGGCGATGATCTTCTGATCCTGCCAGGAGACAATCGGTTGGCTCGCGATCCAGAGCTTGTCGAGCGCGGAAGCGAAGCGCGCTTCCAGGCCCGCGCGATCGCTGCTGGCTCTTCCTTCCAGATCGTTGGCCGCCTCTCGACGGACCACCGCCAGACGGTGCCAGCGCACGGCGCGCGTCACGACATCCAGCAACTCCTCTTGCGGGACGGGCTTGATGAGGTAGCGATACGCCCCGTACTCGACCGCGTCGATCGCGCTTTGCAGGTCGGGGCTCCCGGTCAGAAACACGAACGGGATGTCCAGGTCCTTGGCGCGAATCGCGCGCAGGAGGGCGCGCCCGTCGACGTCGGGCATGTCGAGATCGCTCACGATGGCGTCGAAGGTGTTGGTGTCGGTCAGCTCGATGGCTTCCTGGCCACCGTGTGCGACCGTGACCCGATATCCGTTCCGCGCGAACAACCGCTCCGACATCCGCACCACGGCCGGCTCGTCGTCGACGACCAGCACCGACGGTATGTCGGCGCCATCGATTCCAGCGCTGGCCTTGCCGGCCGGAACTTCGTGGATCGCCATTCCGTGCATCGGTAAATCGTGGCTGAAACAAACGAAACAGACAAGCGTTCAATCCGCCCCAGACAGGCGAATTCATGCACAGCTCAACCGTGAACGATGGTTTCGAAACCCGCGATTGCGCCGGCGCAACTCTTCTTCTTCACGCTGGCCGCGTAGCGGGCGTATGTTCCACGCGATGAAGACGACTATCCCGAGGCGCCCGCTCATTTCCCGGACGGCGGTCATTGCCGCTCTCTGCGCCGGCGGCGTCGCCGTCGCCGATTCCTGGACCAACCCACCGAAGGTGCCGGCGGCGCTCGCCGTGACGGCGGCGGGGAAGGAAGCGCCCAAGGTCGCGGCGCATCTCCACGGCGTCGGCGCTCAGGTCTACGGCTGCGTCGCCGCCGCGGGCACCACCACCTACGCCTGGACGCTGCTGCGACCGGACGCGGTGCTCCTCGATCAAAAGGGCGCCCCCGCCGGAACGCACGGCGCCGGCCCGATCTGGACCGCCAAGGACGGCAGCACTGTCACCGGCAAGAAGCTCGCGCAGGCGGACGCTCCGGCCGCCGACGCGATTCCCTGGCTCCTGCTCCACGCCGAAAAAACCACCGGCAACGGCGTCTTCTCCAAAGTCACCTACGTCCAGCGGGTGGAGACCAAGAAGGGCAAGCCGCCAACGACCAAGTGCGACGCGACCACGCCCAAGACCGAGACGCGCGTCGACTACAGCGCCGACTACTACTTTTACAACTAGCCCCTGCGGAACCAGCCGGCGATGCTCCAGCGGTCGCGCGTTGCCTTCCGGGCCTCGTGCAGCGTGTCGTCGCTCATGAACAGGACCAGCGTTCCGCCGTCGGGCGCCTGGATGAAGCGGGGCGCCTCGTGCGCGTCGTAGATCACCAGCTCGCCGCCCGCGTCGGCCGGCCAATCGCCGTTGAGATAGATCACCGCCGAGACCACCCGCGCGTTCGAGCTCCGGTGTCGATCGACGTGCGTCCCATAGCAGGCGCCCACCGGATAGTGGGCGTATTGCGCCTCGAAGCTGTCGAGACCCAGGAAGAGATCCCGGTTGAGAGCGACCCGCAGCCCGTCCATCCAATGCAGAAATGAATCGCCCGCGGGCATGCTGTCGTCGAGCCAGCAGACGGAGCTACCGCGCGTGACACCATCGGTGCGCACCCCTTCGCCGCGGCCGATCCGCGCGCTCGAAAAGGCGTCGTCGGCAAATAGCTGCTCCGCCTCCGCCCGCAGCTTCCGCCAACTTGCCTCCGGCATGGCTGCCGGCAACGACGCGTATCCGCGCTCGGTCAAGGCGACGGTCGTCGACCGCCAGTCGCTGTCATTCACCTTGTACCCGGCACCCCGCACATCCACCCCGCACCCCACATGCGCTAACTCGCGGGCGCCGCTCGAAACGCGATCGCCATCCGGTTCCAGGCATTGATGGCGGCCACCGCCAGCGTCAGCTCGACCAGATCTTTGTCGCCGAATTCCTTCTGCGTCTCTTCGTAGAGCGCATCCGAGACGTGGTCGGGCCCGAGCCGCGTCACGGACTCGGCCCAGGCGAGCGCGACGCGCTCACGCGCGGTGAAGAACGGCGCCTCGCGCCAGACGACGAGCGCATCCAACCTGTCGTCGGTCTCTCCCGCGGTCCGCAGCCCCTTGCCGTGCAGGTGCACGCAATAGGCGCAGGCGTTGATCTGCGAGACGCGCAAATAGACCAGCTCGACCAGCTTGGGATCGAGCCCCGATTCGCGCACGTGCGCCTGCACGCCGGCCAGCGCGCGGTAGACGTCCGGGGCGACCTCTTTGTAGCGAAGGCGAGCGCTCATTGGTGGCCCAAGCCTACTCCCCAATTGAACGTCGCGCCCACCGCGCCCGACCACACCTCGCCCCTCGAGCCGTCACCCGCGCCACACGCCGTTTCACCGCTGGTGGCCGAGGCGGACGTCGATGGCCGGGTGCCGCGCGACCAGCGCGCGCAGATTCGCCAGGCTGATCGCGTTTTGCGGGCGGTCGCCCGAGAACGATCCCGGCTCGACGCCGTGCTCCCACCCCCAGCGGGTGTGGCAGGTGTCGCCGGTCAGCAGCACCGGCCCCTTGGGCGTGCGCACCAAATAAGCTGTACTGCCGCCGGTGTGGCCCGGCACCAGGATCGCGAACACGGTGCCGTCGCCCAGGACATCCACCACCCCGGCGAAGCGGCTGCTGGGATCGGCCTCGAAGCGCCATTCCTGGATGGCGTCCTGACCTTCCAGTTGATTGTCGATCGTCCCGCGGGAGAACAGGTACAAGAATTCCCGGTCCGCAGTCTCGCGCGGTCCCGAATAGATCGGTGTGCCCCGCGGCACGTCGCGCATGCCGCTCACGTGATCCAGGTGAAGGTGCGTGAGCAGCACGCCGGCCAACGGCGGCTCGCGTCTCAGCAGCGCCGCCGTGTCGGTCCCGAGCTTCATCTTCTCGACGTGCAGCGCCTTGCGAACCACCCAGCCGACGCCCGCGTGGCTGGGATCCTCGACCAGCTGCCCGGTGACCCCCGTGTCGACCAGGAACGTGCCGCGCGTCGGGTGGCGCAGGACGTGGACGAAGATCTGGATCGGCTCGTCGCCGTCGGTCAGGTGCGCCGCCTTGGCGGCCGGCGCGTCCAGGTTGATGAGCCCGGCGCGGGTGACCGCCCAGTCGGCGCCCACCACCGTCTCGACCTCGACCGGGCCCGGCCGATCGATGAGCGCCTCCATGGCCGCCGCGGAGCTGTCGACGCCGATCGACGCCGGCCGCGC
>CAYTTF010000400.1:0-2711 GCA_964440665.1 uncultured Myxococcales bacterium
ACGTGCCGCGCACCACCTGGGCCAGCTTCCATCCCAGGTTCACGGCGTCCTGGACACCGATGTTGAGCCCTTGTCCGCCGGCCGGGGAATGCACATGCGCCGCGTCGCCGGCCAAGAGCACCCGCCCGGCTCGGTAGGACGCCGCCTGCCGGGCCGCATCGTTGAACCGCGAGAGCCACGTGACGTCGTGAACACCGAAGTCGGTTCCGTAGACGGCGACGAGCGCCGCGCGAAGGTCGTCCAGGGTCGGTGCGTCGGCTTGCACGACGTGCGGCTCGTTCAACACCATCCGCACGCGCTTGCCGTCCTCCAGCTTGCCCACGGCATTGACGCCCCTTTCGTCACGGCGGATGCCCGACGCGGGCTCTTCGGTCATCGCGCCCTCGGCAATCGAGTAGCTGAGCGACGGATCCCACCCCGGGAATTCGATCCCGGCCTTCTTGCGGACCAGGCTGCGACCGCCGTCGCATCCGACGAGGTACTGCGCCCGCAACGAACGGTCGCCTCCCGACGTTGCGGCGTCTCCGACGGGGGCGACGTCGACGTCGACGCCGGCGTCGTCCTGCGCGAAGCCCGTCACTTCATGTTGGCGATAGATCGGGACCGCCAGCTCCTCGACCCAGGTGGCGAGGATGCGCTCGATGCGGTCCTGCCACAGCGCGAGCCCGTAGTTGTGGCGAGTCGGAAAGTCGCTGATGTCGAGCGGGATCATCGCGAAGCCGGCGACTTGCATGGCCTTCCCCTGCGAGAGGAAACGCTCCGCGACGCCACGCTGATCGAGCACCTCGATCGTGCGTGAATGCAGACCGCCCGCGCGCGAGCTCTCGAGGTCCTGGTTGGCACGCCGCTCGACGATGGCGACGTCGACGCGCGCGAGCGCGAGCTCGGCCGCCAACATCAGGCCCGTCGGGCCGCCTCCGGCGATCACGACTGCGTGTTTGGTCATGGTCGCGACGGTGCGGCATGACCGGGGGGTTGTCGCAAGCCCGGGGGTCTGGCATAGATTGGAAGTGGAGAGGGACGGGGGTCGCGCTTCGCGCCTCGTCCCGAGCGTGACCGTCACTTCGCGAGCTTCGGTTACCACCCTGGTGCCCGCCCGTTGTAGCTGGCGCGGGAATCTCCCCCGTCACTTCGCGAACTTCTTGTCCGGGGGAATCAGTTGCAGGTGTAGTGCGCCATTCCGCCGCAAGCGTTGCTGCCGAAGACCTCGCGGCAGCTGTCTTGGAAGACGCATTGCCACTGGGTGGTCGAGATCGACAGCTGAAGCTGGGCCTCGGTGCAGACCCCTTCACACTCGGTCTCCAGACCGGACTGGAGGACGGTGTATTTTGTCGAGTTGGTGTCCTCGTCGCACAGCTCGACGCCGCAGGTGGCGTTCCGGACGCAGAGATCGACACAGTTCACGGTTGTCGGCACCGGTTGATCGATGCCGTACCCGGTGTCCGGGTGCCCCCCCGATCCGCCGCACCCCGCGAACGCGCCGAGCGCCAAGACCGCCAAACAGGACGAGAGCTCGCGTTTCATGACGACGCCTCCGTTGACTGCAATCTTCTCGCGCAAACGTCGACGCCGGTCAATTCAGTGCAGCGGGAGGTTGATGGGATGCGCGCGGCAGGCTATGCCCTGGTGGAGATCCACCAGCCGGACTTCGTGACGGGCGCGCCGGGCCGGGGCGCGGCGTTCATCCTGGCTCGCCGCTTGCGCGCGGGCGAGCCCGCCAAGCCTCAGAGGCCGCCAAGCCCAGGCGCTGCAATCCGGGGACGACCGCTTCTTCGACGGTGCGGTAGAAGACCTCCGCCAGACGTCCGGGATCTGGGCTGCCCAGCGCGAGATCTTCGGCTCCGAAACCGTCGCGCGAAGCGCCCACCCCCGACAAGGTCCGCTCGAGGGCCGCGAACGCCTCGGGCAAGAACCGATCGAGCGCCTGGCGAACGTCCGGGTGGGACGCCAGCCAGGTCGTCCACCCGGCAAGCAATACGAAGCCAAACTTGGCGTGGCGGATCTCGTCGGTGAGCAGCTCCAAGATCGCCGCGCGCATGAACCCGTCGCGCGCCTGCTCGGCCGCGTCGACGAGCCGGGCGGCGTTCACGGTTTCGGTCAGGCAATTGCCGTAGATGACGTGACGGAGGAGCTGCTCTTCGATCGGACGCGCGCTGCGCGGTATCGTCGGTGTCGCCGGCGGTCGCGGATCGCCCCCCAGGCGGCGCGCGACGTTGGCGCAGATCGCGGCGTGGCGCATCTCATCCTCCGCCATCCCCACGATCACCATCTGCGCGTCCAGGCTGGCCCCGGCCTCCAGCGCGAAGGGCAGGAGACCCGCGAAGATCAAAGCCGATTCATGCTCGGCGGTGGCACGAACGGTCCAGAGGCGCCGCGCCCGCGACAGCGACGGTGGGGAGTAGGGCGCCGGATCGAAGCTCGGCGCAGCTCGTCGGCCGGGCGCGACACGTCGTCGTCGCTCAGCCTCGACCGCCATCCAGCCGTCTCCGCCTTCGTCCGATGTGACGGCGTCGAGATCGGCGTCGCCACCTTCAGTTTCAGTGCGCGTCGGGATTGATCCGGACACCAAAGAAGCCGCCGTCGTAAGGGGTGGTGGTACCGGTGGCATCGGGATTGCCGAACAGCCCGAGACGGGCGCCGTCGTAGGGCTGGCTCCCGTCGTTGGGGATGATCTGCACGCCGTGGACGCCGCCGTCGTAGGGCTGCACGCC
>CAYTTF010000400.1:2811-4266 GCA_964440665.1 uncultured Myxococcales bacterium
CTGCACGCCGTGGACGCCGCCGTCGTAGGGCTGCACGCCGTGGACGCCGCCGTCGTAGGGAGTTGAAACAAGATCGCTGCCGGAAGCGTCCTTCGAACCGCTGTCGGTGTTGCCGCTCGGTAGAGTGCTCCCGCAGCCGGCCGAGCCCGCCGCCAGCCCCGAAAGCAGGGCGAGCGCTCTGGCGCACATGAGATACTTGGGTTGGCCCGCAGACGACGTTGGCATTCTCTGACTCCTCTCCGATTCTCTCATCCGGGGCGAAACGAAGACATCAGTTTTCTGAGAGGGTAGTCGCAGGCGTGACCGCGAATCTCGACCGGGGATCTGGTAGATCTGTGGCTCTTCGCGACCTCGGACGTCTCCGTTGGTCCGCGCGCAACAACTCGGAGAAAGGTGGCGGCGATGAAAAGGTTTCTCGTTCTCTACAAGGCGCCGATGGCGTCGTTTGAGCAGATGATGAAGGCGACTCCAGAGCAGCAAAAGGCGGGCATGGACGCATGGATGGCCTGGGGGGCCAAGGCATCGAAGGAGATCGTAGATATGGGCGCTCCTCTTGGTAAGAGCCTGAAGGTGACGCCTGGTGGTGCCTCGCCAACCAAAAACGATCTCGGCGGCTTCTCGATCATGCAGGGCGAATCGAAGGAAGCGGTGGCCGCGGTTCTGAAGGGGCATCCCCATTTCATGATGCCCGACGGCTTCATCGAGGTCGTCGAGCTGATGCCGATTCCGGGTCCGAGCTGACCTTGAAAAGCGACGCGGCGGCAATCTAGATTTCTCGCAGCCAGAACCGGGTCGAGGGCGACCGATGTCTGCTCGCGAGTCGACTCTCGGCCTGTCGTCGATTTTCACGGCGCCAGACATGGTATCCAGGTCTCACGAGAGGAGCTCTTTATGCGCGAGAAGATTCAGGTGGGATTCCAGACGTTCGTTTCCGATGGCCAGGAGGAGTTCGGGGCAGTCCGTGAGATCTCGTCCGATGGGCGCCGCCTCACCGTCTATGTCGAGAACGCCGGGGACTTCCTGGTACCGGCGGACGCCGTTGTCTCGGTGCAGTCAGAGAAGGTGACGTTCGACTGCAAGAAGCTCGAGCCGAAGCTGAGAACCGCAATCGGTCACGCTCACGAACGAGAGCAGTTCTGAGGCCGCGCCGCTAGCAGGGACCGGAAACAGCCTTTACCGGCAGCCCCTCTCAGGGGACCCCGGGCACAGGGCCGTCACTGACAGCTCGGGTCCGTCGTGCAAGCGAGATATTGAAGCTGCAGCTGCCAGAGCTGGCGACGACGACCGGCTGGCCGCCGGTGCAAGTCAGGCCTGCGCCCGATAACGCTCTGGTCGCGACCGCGGTCTCGACACCCGTGAACAGCGTCAAGAACGACGATCCTGAGTGCCCCCTACCCGCCGTCACGCGCGACGAAACGCGCCCAGCGGCTCCGTTTGTGAGTAGAACCGGACTTA
>CAYTTF010000401.1:0-4241 GCA_964440665.1 uncultured Myxococcales bacterium
GATACGACGATCTCACCTTTTGGAATGACCTTGAGGAGCACGTCGCGGGGCACGTTCTCGACAACGTTCCAAGGGCCGAGCGCACCGGCGGATCCCCACCTTCCTCGGGCTCCGAGGTGGACCTTGCTCGCCGGGCGTACGAGCGATTTCAGAGCCTGGCGCTCTGGAGCGGGGACTTCGACGTGATTGAGGTCGAGCAAATAGCCGAGGCGTTGGACGAGCGCTGATTCGCGCCAGGGTCGTAGGAGCGTGAGCAATGCCGGCCAGGACAGCTTGGCGGCAGAGCGCGCGACGATCCTCGAGACCTCGCCGAGGCCGCCGGCGAAACGCGGTCGGTCGATGGCGTCGAGGAGGGCGCGCTCGCGCGTCGCCATCTGCACGACTTCGCCGAGCACGTCGGCGTCGGTGAAGCCGAAGAAACGGTCTTGGCGCACGTCGATGAACACGTACCGCGTGTTTCGGACCGTGCGCGGGCGCAGGCGCTTCTGGCAGGCGATGTAGACTTCGCTGAACGCTTGCTCGGTGAGGCCATGGAAGGAACAGGCCGTACCGAAGGAGAAGAAGCTCGGATGAACGAGGGCCGCTCCCGCGGCCAGGGGATTCGTATCGGCGACTCCCTCTCGACCGCGGTTCGCGGGAATGAGACGAAAGAGTCCCGGTCGAAGGCGTTCCAGCCAGCCCTTCCGGACAAGCTCGTGCGCCAGGAATCGGGCGTAGGACGTGGAATGCCCTAGAATGCGGTCGAGATCGGCGATCCTGACGGTCCGCTGATCGCGCCACTCGAGGTCGAGCACGACCCTCGCCTCGTTCTTCGACAGGCTCCGCTCGATGGTTGCAATACCAGTCATATGTTTGAAGTCTACTAATATATGGTGCGTTTTGCAACCGCCCCGCCGCGCTGGGGGTCACCTCTGACGTGGCGACCGGGTAGTTGACAGAACCATTGCTATCGACGTTTCTGCGCTATTAACCCCTTATTATACGCGGACTTAGCAGGTCTGAGCTGCGACACCTTGTGGTCCGTTCACGGGGGCGCTCACGTCGAGCGCCCGCTCGACGCCGGCGACCGCCTAGTGGTCAAGGTGGCTATGCAGATCGAAGTGGGCTCGCCAACCCCCGACTGCGCCCAGCATATTACCAGGCACGAGAACCAAGCTTTAATCGTCGTCGATGCCATCAGCCGACTCCTCGGCCAGCCAGCCCTCTTCCTCGACGTATCTATCCCAAATCTTATCGGCGAGGGGCACCATGACCTTGTAGAACCTGTCGTCACCGGTCTTGTCCCCACCCAGGATGAGCACTGATTGCCGGTTGGGATTGAACGCGTAGATCACCCGAATCGGCTGGCCCTTGGACTGAACGCGTAGCTCGCGCAGAGCATTCTTCGAGCCTTTGATCTGCGACGAGTACGGAAATGGGAGGCGGACTCCGAGCTGTTCAAGCCGCTTGACAGCTCGAATCACGACGTCCTGCTCACCTTCGTCGAGGGTGCCGTACCAGCCTGCGAACTCGTCCGTATAGGCCACCTTCTCCATCGCAGGGGGGCCACTATAACACATGGGCGCTATGGACTTAGCGTGATATCGATGCTAATTATTTAGCATCCCCGCCGTCACTCACCTCCATCAGTCCGATCAACGCCACAGCAGGAGCAAAAAACCATGAAGACCAGAACCGTGAGAACTCACCCCTGGTCGAAGCTCGAAAAGAAGATCGCGCCGGACCGCCTAGCTCGGATCCAGGCCCAGGTCGACGAGGACATCCAGGCGATCAACCTCAAGAACCTGCGCGAGGCGCTCGGCGCCACCCAGGTCGAAGCGGCCCAGAAAGCCGCGATGGCGCAATCAGAACTGTCGCGCCTCGAAAATGCCGCCGACGTCCGGCTTTCGACGATTCGGAGATATGTTAACGCGATGGGCGGCGAGCTCGAGATCTTCGCGGTCGTGAAGGGAAAGAAGATCGCTCTTCACGGGGTTTGATAGACTGAGCGTGAGCGCGTAGTTTGATGGGGCGCGATAGTTGATGGGTGATCAGATAGCCCAATCGTCGTCCGGGATCGGCGCGGTCACGTGGTCGTAGGGGATGGGCTGGTCGAGGTCGGCGATGGCCGCTGCAGCGGCGCGGAGGGCGACGAGTAGGTCGTCCTCGCGCGGGGCGGCCGGCCGGCGGTCGGCTACCTCTCTGTTCCAGTCACCCGGGCCGCCCGCTTCGGACGAACCACCGACGACCTCTTCGACGGTTGCATCAGCATCGGCGTCGCCACGGCCATGCTCTCCGAGTACGACCACGCCCGCACCGTCCGCCCCGACCGCAGGCATCCCAAGCACCGACCAGCTCGGCGCTCTCGCCCAAAGCCTACGCCTGCCCTTCGATACTGCATCCTCCGCCGCCTCGAAATCGACCTCGACATCACCGGCATCGCCGAGCAGGTCCTACCGGAGGTAGCAAAGCTCAACGCCAAACCACCAAATCCCAATATCGATTCACTCCCTGCTCGCGCGCCGGTGTATCCCGATAACACCGACAGCGCCCGCCTCCATAAGACCGGCGATTGGAGCAACGCTCGGCTGTTCTCATCCCATCCGACGCCCGCCGCTCCGCCACCCACCGCCACCGCCGAACCACCGGCACCGTTGACCCAGGGCGCCACTCCGACGACCCCGCGCGCACCACCCGCCGCCCGCCCGCGCTGAACCGAACTCACCCCCGCTCGCCGCCCTGCCTCTCTACTGTCAGCAGACCGTCGGAGAAACCCCGGTCAATCACCGCTGGCGCACCACCCGCACCACCTACCGTCAGTCAGCTCTTCTTAGGGAGGGCGACGCTCGCCGGGTCCGACCAATGCCGCCCGACGAGGCGCCGATTACTAGGACGCTTTCGACGGCGCAGCGGCAACGCCCGCGACGGCAGTTGAACCCTCGACCTTCCGCTCACCGACTCCGTTCGGCGCCGGCAGGCGGGCGACGACTTGGGCGCTGGCTGGCGCACCGGCCGTCGGAGCGGCGCCGGTCCCCGGCACCGCGCTCAAGGGAGCCACGGGCGAATGCTTGGCGCTCGCAGCCACCGGCACCTTCTTTTCCGCCTTCGGTTTCGCCTCTCGAAAGACGGTCTCCAGCATCCAGTCGGAGCACTCGATTCCCTGCTCCCGGAGGAGGGCCAAGATCCCCTCGCGGGTGTGCCCCCGCTGGAACAACTTTCTAACCGTCGGCACCAGCAGCTTGACGGCCTCCTTGACGGTCAAAAGCTTCGCCTCCTTCGGCGGGGCAGGCAACGATTTCAGTACCTCCCTCGCCGCGTTCACTTGCTCCAACTTCAACCCCTTCGGTGTCGACTGCATCTCGAACCTCCTTTTGGCCAATGGACTCGCCAACGACACAGTTCTCGGCAACCACCCCGCAAAAGCGTCCGAGGACCGGCAAAAATCGAACGCCCAGAAGCAGCAGAGATCGAAAAAGCCAAAGGCAAGATAAAGGGCCTGCTACGCGTTCCGCGTATCTAGGCCAAATGAAAAAGGAAAAGTTGCTATCTCTCGGACCCCCGAGATAGCTGGCGGTCGCTAAACGACCGTCGTTCTTCGCGATTTCACGTAGCACTTGGGCTTTTTCGCTCGTCATTTCAGCTTCTCACCGACGGAGAAGACGATTTTTGGACGTTTTGGGGGGGTGGTTGCCGAGAACCCCTTCGCAAAAAACGGCCATGTCGAACGATTCCTTCGAATACGAGTTCCTCTTCCGACCGCAGATTCGCGGGCGCTCGAGCCAGGGCGACGGGTACGGACGGACAGGCAATCGGGCTTCGCTCCTGAGTCGAATTCGCAGGGCTTCGAAGCGCTCTGGCGCGGCGTCAGCGGACGGCGGGAAGGCTCGCTACGACGTCGGCGAGACCCCGCGGAATTCGCGTCGCTGCGTGGTGAAATCCCACTACGTTTCGATGGCGCGCGGCGGGCGCCTCGCCGCCGGCAGACACCTCGCGTACCTCGAACGCGACGGTGTCGAGCGGGACGGCTCGCCAGGGCAACTCTATGGCCCCGACCAGGCGTTCGATCGCGGCACGTTTGCCGAGCCCGTCAAGGGCGAGAAGCGCCAGTTCCGGTTCATCGTCTCACCGGAGAACGACGCGCAGATCGGCCTGCACGCTTTCGCCCGCGACCTCGTGTCGCAGATGGAAAAGGACCTCGGCCGGCGCCTCGTCTGGGACCATCTGTTCGAACCTCTGATCTTGTTCCGACCCCGCATCGCGGA
>CAYTTF010000402.1:0-3035 GCA_964440665.1 uncultured Myxococcales bacterium
CTTCCCCTCGGCGACGATGGTGCCATACCCGGTCGCCGTGTAGAACGCCGGGATGCCGGCGCCCGCGGCGCGGATCCGCTCGGCCAGCGTCCCCTGCGGCGTCATCTCGACCTCCAGCTTGCCGTCCAGATAGAGCCGCTCGAAGATCTTGTTCTCGCCGACGTAGCTGGAGATCATCTTCTTGACCTGGCCGTTGGCCAGCAGGATCCCCAGCCCCTTGTCGTCGATGCCGCAGTTGTTGGAGATGATGGTGAGCCCCTTGGTTCCCTTCCGCCGCAACGCCGCGATCAGATTCTCCGGGATCCCGCACAGGCCGAACCCGCCGGCCATCAGCGTGGCGCCGTCGAAGAAGTCGGCGACGGCCTCGTCGGCGCTGGCTACAGTCTTGTCCATCTCGATCGAATCATAACCCCGGCGGGCGTCGGGCGTAACGGGCGGGCCCCCGGCCGCCGTGCGATACTTACGCCCGCATGCCGGTCGTGACATTCACCACCGATTTCGGTACGCACGACGGCTACGCTGGAGCCATGAAGGGGGTGGTCCTGTCGATCGCGCCTCGGGCGACGCTGGTCGACATCACCCACGGCGTCCCGGCGCAGGACGTGGCGGCCGGCGCGGTGGCGCTGGCGCAGGCGGCGCCGCTGTTTCCACCCGGCTCGATCCACGTCGCGGTCGTCGATCCCGGGGTGGGGGGCGAGCGGGCCGACCTGCTGGTCGAATCGGGCGGGTCGATCTTCATCGGCCCCGACAACGGCGTGCTGTCGCTGGCCGCCCGGCCGCCGCGAAAGGTCTACTGGATCGAGGCGCCGACCTTCCGGCGCGACCCGGTGAGCCCGACCTTTCACGGACGCGACGTCTTCGCGCCGACCGCCGGGCGCCTGGCGGCGGGCGCGTCGCCGTCGGAGGCCGGGCCGGTCGTCCCGAAGATGATCGATCTGGGTGCGCCGCCGGTCCATCGCCACGACGGCGCGGTCGAGGGTGAGGTGATCCACGTCGACGGCTTCGGCAACCTCATCACGTCGCTGCCGGTCGAGGCGTTGGCCCGAACCGGGGCGGCCGAGGTGGTGATCGAGGTGGACGGCACCGAGGGACGCTTCCAGCCACAGCTCGGCCGCACGTTCTCCGACGTGGATCCGGGCGTGCTCATCGCCTACATCGGCAGCGGCGGACAGCTGGAGATCGCGCGCCGCGACGGCTCGGCGGCGCTCCGGGTGGGCGCCCAACGCGGGACGCCGGTGCGCGTCCGGAGCGGGCCACCGTGATGGGCGCGCGCCAGACGGGCCGGAGCTGGAGGACCGGTTCTTCGCGCGCGGCGCTGACCGCGGTGGGCGTCGCGATGGGCGCGACAGTCTTGATTGGCTGCACGATCGGCAACGGCTCCGGATCGGCAAAGGGATCGCTCTGGGTGACCGGATGCGACGGCGACACCAACTTCGGTGGGGCGGGGGTGGTGGCGGGGGTTCCGCAGCCGTACGATCTGCAACCGACGTTCTTCGCGGGCGAGCCGATCGAGGATCTCGCGACGGGGTCGACACACCGGAATCGCCTGATCATCCGGATGCAGGGCACGGGTCTGGCGACGCAATACAACGACACCGTCTACTTCGACATCGAGAACTCGTACGAGATCGCGCGCTGCGTGCGGGGACGAACGATCGGTGGTCAGCCGGACTGGAAGCAGGTCGAGCCGCTCTACAACAACCAGACTCCAATCACTTGGTGCGACTGGAGCGGCAACGCCTTCAGCGACGGTGGCGTGGCGGACGGCGGCGTCAACCCGGGGTCGCCGGACGCCGGTGCGTCCGCAGACGGTGGGATGTCGGTGATGGCCCAGTACCCCCGGATTCGCATCACGCCCGACACAGACCTGCGGTCGTCGCTGGCGTTGCTCGCCAGCTGTCCGATGGCAAACGTCTCGGCAGACGCCAGCAGTACCCTTACGGACGTTTCCTGGATCGAATTCCAGAACTTCGGCGCGGCCGAGGAGTCCAACCTGGCGCCGGATATGCGGGATCAGGTGCAATCGACCTTCGTCATCAACTATGGCGAGCGCCTGCGCGCCAATTTTCACCTGGTCTTGCAGGACGGCCAGGTCATCACCGCCATCGAGACCAACCAACCGGCCCCGGCGCCTCTGGTCGGCGGGACGCTGGACGGCTATTTCGACTTCGACCTCGAGCGGGGCCGCGCCGCGCAGGCCTTCCCGTAGTCGAGATGCCCGAGGTGACGATCGAGATCGACGGGCTTGCGCCCGGCGGTGATGCGGTCGGCCGGCAGCGCGATCCGCCCGACGCGATCGGACCTCACGACGGTCGCGCGACCTTCGTGCCGCTGGCGGCGCCGGGTGAGCGCGTGCGGGGGCGGATCGACCGCGAGAAGGGGCGGGTGGCCTGGGCGGAGCTGGTCGCGATCGAGCGCGCGAGCCCCGACCGCGTCTCGCCGCCGTGCCCCCTCTTCGGTGCGTGTGGCGGCTGCCAGTGGCAACACGTGTCGATCGACGCGCAGCGGGCCGCCAAGAAGAGCATCGTCGAGCGCGCGCTGGCGGCATCGATCGCGCCCGTGGTCGCCGGGGGGCCGAGCCTCGGCTATCGCGATCGCGCGAAGCTGGCGGTGGGGCCCGGCGGGACGCTGGGGTTCCACGCGCGACGGTCGAGCGAGATCGTCGACGTCCCCGCGTGCCCTCTGTTCGGCCCGGCGCTGGCGCGCGCGCTGCCGGCGCTGCGCGCGCTGGCGCGCGGACTCGCGTCGGGCGTCGAGATCGACGTTCAGGCCGGCGCCGAGGGGGTGCAAGTCAACGTCGCCCACGCCGACGCGACCAGCGCCGCCCACGCCCGCCGCGAGATCGATCGCCTCGGTGCCGCCGGGGTGGTCGGCCTGGCGCTCGGCGGCAAGCCGGCGCTCGGCCGCGCCGAGGTCGACGTCACCGAGCCGGGCGGGCCGCCGCTGGCGGTTCCGGCCGGCGGCTTCGCGCAGGTCGGGCGCGCCGCCAACGCCGCGCTGGTGACGGCGGTGCTGGAAGCGGTGGGGCGGGCGCC
>CAYTTF010000402.1:3135-4228 GCA_964440665.1 uncultured Myxococcales bacterium
CGGATCGTCTACGTCTCGTGTGATCCGCAGACGCTGGGGCGCGACGCGCGGGCGCTCGAGGCGGGCGGCTTTCGCCTGGTGCACGCGGTGGCGCTGGACCTGATGCCGCAGACATTTCACGTGGAGGTCGTCGCGACCTTCGAGCTCGAGTCGCCGGGCGGGCCGACGTGATGTTCGATCGCGGTGCATCGGGAGCGGCGGCGTGAGCTCCCATGGAGATCCGTCGATGGCGGCATGGTGACCGACGTGACCGACGCCGAACGCGCGGGCGTGCGTGCGCGCCCGAACGAACGTCCGGTCATGCGCGAGATCTGGCGTCACCTCGGCTTTCTGCATTGGCCGGTCGCGGTGGGTGCGATCGCGCGGCTCCTGCCGCCGGGACTCGAGGTCGACACCTTCGACGGCGTCGCCTACGTCGGAATTGTCCCGTTCACGATCCCGCTCACGCGGACGGCGTTTTTTCCGGGGTTGCCGCTCGCCCCCGCGTTTCACGAGATCAACCTGCGCACCTACGTTCACCGCGCCGGGCGCGATCCGGGCGTCTGGTTCTTCAGCCTCGACGCCGCCAGCCGGCTGGCCGTGGCCGGCGCGCGCGCCGCCTATCACCTGCCGTATTTTCACGCGCGGATCCGGATGGGGGAGGGCGTCGCGAACGGCGAAAAGCAGATCGACTTCGAAGCGCGCCGCAGGTCGGCGGCGGTCGACGCGCACTTCGCGTGCCGCTACGGGCCGACGGGCGAAGTCGCCCCGGCGGTGCACGGATCGCTGGAGTTCTTTCTCGCCGAACGCTACCTGCTCTACGCATGGACCGGCCGAGCGTTGCGGTCAGCCCGGGTCTTCCACGACCCGTACCCGCTGCAGCCGGCGGTCGTCGTCGATCTGGACGAGACGCTCCTCAGTGCCGCGGGTCTGCCCATCGAGAAGTCCGCGCCGGCGTTCGTCCACTATGCCCGCGAGGTCGACGTCGAGATCTACCGACCGCACGGATCATCGCGTCGCCGCAACCTTGACCGAGCCGCGCTTTTGCCCTAGAACGGCGGCTCGTTTTGCGGGAGTAACTCAGTGGTAGAGTGCCACCTTGCCAAGGTGGACG
>CAYTTF010000403.1:0-4208 GCA_964440665.1 uncultured Myxococcales bacterium
CGCTTGACCTCGTGCTCGATCGCGTCGCGCACGTTCTTGAACGAGTTCATGTTCTTGATCTCCGCCTTGGTGCCATAGGCGGCTGCGCCGGCAAGCCGCAAGGAGACGTTGGCGTCGCAGCGGAGTGATCCCTCTTCCATGTTCCCGTCGCCGATCCCGAGGTAGCGGACCAGCGAGCGGACCGCCCGGACGTACTCGGCGGCCTCCTCGGCCGAGCGGATGTCGGGCTCGCTCACGATCTCGCAGAGCGGAACACCGGCCCGGTTGTAGTCGACGAAGCTGACCCCGGCGGCGGCGTGGATGTTCTTGCCCGTGTCTTCTTCGAGGTGGATGCGGGTGAGCGCGACGGTGCGAAGCTCGCCGTGCAGGCGAAATTTGATGGCGCCCCCGTCGCAGATCGGCTCGTCGAACTGCGAAATCTGAAATCCCTTGGGGAGGTCCGCGTAAAAGAAGTGCTTGCGCGCGAAGCGGCAGCGCGTGCGGATCGTGCATCCGGCCGCCAGGCCGAGGCGCACGGCCGAGTCGACGGCGGCCCGGTTCAAGACCGGCAGCGTGCCAGGCAGGCCGAGACAAACCGGATCGGTGTGGGTGTTCGGCTCGGCGCCGAACGCCGCCGATGACCAGGAAAAAATCTTCGACTTGGTGGCGAGCTGGACGTGAACCTCCAGCCCAATGACCACTTCATACTTGTCGAGACCCTGGGAGGGTCCCGCACCCCCCGCGATGGGCTCGCGCGAGGGAACCTCGCGCTCCCCCGACACGATCTGTCGGCTCATTTGTTTGCCTCCGGGGGCAGGCGCGTATGCCAGTCGGTGCGGGCTTCGAAGGCGCCGGCGACGCGAAAGCAGATCTCCTCGCCCAGCGCCGGCCCGATGGTCTGAAGACCGATCGGCAACCCCGCCTTGGTGAGCCCGCAGATCTGCGAGAGCGCCGGGATCCCCGCCAGGTCCGGCGCCACCGTGTAGACGTCGGCCAGGTACATCTGCAGCGGGTCCGCCGACCGCTCCCCGAATTTGAAGGCCGGCACCGGCGAAGTCGGCGTCACGATCGCGTCGCAGGCGGCGAAGGCGGCCGAGAAATCGTCCGCGATCTTGCGCCGCGCGCGCAGGGCCTTGCCGTAGTAGGCTTCGTAGTAGCCGGCGCGCAGCACGTAGGCGCCCAGCATGATCCGCCGCTTGGGCTCGGCGCCGAAGCCTTCGCCGCGCGTCTTGGCGTACAGCTCGTCCAGCGAGCGCGCCTGGGCGGTGCGGTGTCCGTAGCGAACCCCGTCGTAGCGCGCGAGGTTCGACGACGCCTCGGCGGTGCAGATGAGGTAGTAGGTCGCGATCGCGTACTTGGTGTGCGGAAGCGACACCGGAACGATCTTGGCCCCGGCCCGTGCCAGCTCGTCGATCGCCGCGCGCACCGAGGCTTCGACCTCGGGGTCCATGCCGGCTTGAAAATATTCGGTGGGCACCCCGAGACGAACGCCGCCGAGGCCTTCGCCCCCGGCGCGCGCGGCCTGGCGATACCCGCCCACCGGCTGCGGGATCGAGGTCGCGTCGAGCGGGTCGAGACCCGCCATCACCTCGAGCAGGGCCGCCGCATCCTCGACGGTACGCCCGAACGGCCCCGGGTGATCGAGCGACGACGCGAAGGCGATGACGCCGTAGCGCGAGACCCGTCCATACGTCGGCTTCATTCCGACCACGCCGCACAGCGCGGCCGGCTGCCGGATCGAGCCGCCGGTGTCGGTGCCGATCGCGCCCGCGCAGAGCGACGCCGCCACCGCCGCCGCCGACCCGCCGGACGATCCGCCCGGCACGTGCGCGGGCGACCAGGGGTTGCGCGTCGGCCCGGCGGAGCTGTTCTCCGTCGAGGAGCCCATCGCGAACTCGTCCATGTTGAGCTTGCCCAGCGCGACCGCACCGGCGGCGCCGAGGCGCGCGGTCGCGGTCGATTCGTAAGGCGGAACGAAGCCGCGCAGGATCTTCGAGGCGCAGGTGGTCTCGATCCCGCGGGTACAGAAGATGTCCTTGATGCCGAGCGGAACACCCGCCAGCGGCCCCGGGTCCCGCCCGGCCTTCTGGGCGGCGTCGACCGCGTCGGCCTGCCGCTGGGCGCCGGCGGCGTCGACCAGCAGGTAGCAGCCGAGCGCCGGGTCGAGTCGCGCGATCCGATCGAGGTATTGATCGACGACGTCGCGGGCGCGCCATTTTCCGGCACGAACGCCGTCGGCGAGCGCCGCCGCGCTCGCGCCACGCACGTCGATCACCGGCCCACCGTCACGCATTGACCTGCCCTCTCGCGCCCACCGTCACGGCTCGTCCTCGGGTGCGCCCGCCACCGGGACGATCCGTGGCACTTCGAAGAAGCTCCCTTCGCGCCGCGGTGCGTTCGCCAGCGCCTCCTCCAGCGACAGCGAAGGCCCAACCCGATCGGCCCGCAGAGGACAGTCGAACGGCACCGCGTGCGTCATCGGTTCCACGTCGGCGGTGTCGAGCGCCCGCAACGCGTCGACGTAGTCGAGGATCGCGGCCAGATCGCCCGTCATGCGCACCACCTCATCCTCGGAGAGCTGGAGGCGCGCCAGCGTCGCCAGCTCGCGCACTTCTTCGGGACCGATCCGGGCCATGCGAACCCCTTTCCCATAGCATGATTTGCCCCGCCAATTGGCGAGTTGCCGCTGTCGACGTTATAGTGTTGAGTTCCGGTCCGACGTTCATGCCCCGCTCCCGCGTCGAAATTCGCGCTCGTGCCATGGCTGCGCTCGTCGCGGCCGGGATGCTCGCGGCCGGCTGCGACGGTGGCGCGCACGCGCCCGACGCCCAGACGGCCATCAGCGCCACCTCCGCCGAGCTTTCGATCCGCTTCGACGTCACCGGGGAGAAGCCGCCCACGGTCTCGGTGCTCGGATTTCGTGCCGCGACCTCCGGGCCCGATGGGGAGGACGTGCTGGGCCTCGTCGATCCGCTTTCGGCGGCCGCGCCCGATCAGGGGTGCGTGCTGCGCGACGTGGACGAGGCGACCAGCGCCCTCGGTGCCCGCGGCAGCTCGATTGATCTCGAAGAGCTGAGCGGGGTGGGCGTCGGCTTCGCTCCTGGCGATCCCACATTGACGCTCGTGCGCCCGTTCCCCCGGGTTTTTCCGGATGTGGCGGGCGTCGTGGGCGGCGTGGTCGCCGAAGCGGGCCCCCAGCCGCTCGCGACGATGCCCGAGCGTGTCAGCCTCTATAGCGCCGACTCCGAGCTGGCGATCGCCGAGCTCTCGGTGCCGGCGTTGCCGCACCTCACGACCGTAAATGGGGTCGCGTTGACCGCGGGCGCGCGGGTCCAGACCAGCTCCGGACTGGCTCTGTCGCTGGGCGCCGCCGCCGGCGCCGTCGTCGAGCTCCGGCCGTTCGGCGCCACGGTCGCCGTGACCTGCACGGTGCCGACCAACGCCTCGACGGAGGCGATCGTGGTCATCCCGCACGCGCTGCTGGTGCACTTGCTGCACACGCGATCGGGCGCGCCCAACGGCGTCGCGGCGTCGATCGAGGTGGCGCGCCGGGTCCAGATCCGGGAGCCGTTGGCGGCCGGGGGCGCCCGCGTCTCCGTCGAGGTCCGCTCGGCGCTGGCGCTGGAGCTGCGCCCGTGAGCCGCGGGCCCGCGGGGCGCGACACGCGCAAGAACCCGCGCGTCGAACTGGAGCTCGCGGTGCTGGTTTCAGATGCGGCGAAAAAAGTCCGCAAGCCGATCCGATTCTCCACCACCGATGTCTCCTGTGGCGGCACCTTCTTGCGCGCGGACGTCCTCTTCGAGGTCGGCGAGGTGCTGCTGATCGAGTTCGATCTGCCCGGCGGGCGTCACATCCGGACGCAGAGCCGGGTGGTGCGCGTCGCACGCGGCGGTCAAAAGGACAAGTTCCCGGGGATGGGTCTCGAGTTCCTCGACCTCTCCACGGATGACCGCGCGGCGATCCACGCCCGCATCTCCTAGCAAGAGGATCCGCGCGATGGCCGAGACCCTGGAAGAGCTGACCTACGACTACGAAGACGAAGGAACGCTGGTCCGCAAGCAGATCGACAAGGCCGTGCTCACCAAGGGGACCTGGGCGACGGTGATGTTCCTGTTCCAGGAGCTCGACCGGACCAAAGGAAAATTTCGGCCGCCCAAGATGGCCATCGTCCGCTTCAAGAAATCGAAGGGGAGCTATCGCAAGCAGTCGTCGTTCAACATCTCGAACGA
>CAYTTF010000404.1:0-4099 GCA_964440665.1 uncultured Myxococcales bacterium
TGCAGAACCCGCGACAGGATCCGGTAGCCGAGGCGTTCGTAGAACGCGTCGGCGTCGGCGTTGCCGGTCCAGGTGGTCAGCACCAGCTCGACGGCGCCCTGCCCGCGCGCCCAGTCGGTCGCCTCGGCCAGCAGGTGTCGGCCTATGCCGCGCCGGCGGTGGCGCGCGTCGACCACCAGCGTCTCGACGTGACCGCGGCGGCGCGGCACCATCGCCGGATCGGCCGGCGTGTCGTAGACGCGGATCGAAAGAAACCCGACCGGCACGGCGGCGCACGGGCCGGTGGCGGCGACCAGCACCACCGCGGTCGGATCGGCGAGCACGCGGCGCCACTCGCTCTCCACCCGGGTGGCGGATCGGAAATACTGGGGGGCGAGCGACGCGTGCAGGTCGTCGATCTCGCGCAGCAGAAACGCGACGCTCGGCCAGTCCTCGTACCGCGCCCGCCTGACCTGCGGCTTTTCGGTCGGGCTCACCCGACCGGTTGACCCTCTCCTTGGTTCTCCTCGCCGTCGGTGAGCTCGAGCGGAAATCGCTTGTTCATGGCGCCGTAGACCAGCTCTTCGATCTCGGTCTCCGTCGACATCGTGAGCGCCTGCGCCAAAAGCCGCTCGGCGTCGGCGAGGTGGGTCGCCCGGATGATCGACTTGACGACCGGAATCTGGCGCGGCGCCATCGACAGATTGCGCAAGCCGAGGCCCATGAGCACCCAGGCCAGCATCGGATCGCCGGCCATGTCGCCGCACATCGCCACCGGCTTCCCCGCTTTTTCGGCGCCCACCACCGTCTGACGAAGCGCGCGCAGGATCGCCGGGTGCAGCGGGTGATAGAGGTAGCCGACGTGCTCGTCCTCGCGATCGGCGGCCAGCGTGTACTGGATGAGATCGTTGGTCCCGATGCTGAGAAAGTCGCACTCGGCCGCCAGCAGATCGGCGATCAGCGCGGCGCTGGGCGTCTCGATCATGACACCGATCGGAATGTGCTCGGCGTGGGGAATCCCCCCCTGCGCCAGCTCGTGGCGAACCTCATCGCAGAGCGCCTTGGCCTGCCGCAGCTCCGCCACGCCCGAGATGAGCGGAAACAAGATCTGCATCGGCCCCACCGCGCCGGCCCGGTAGAGCGCGCGGAGCTGGGTGCGAAAGACGTCGGTGCGCCAGAGTGAATAGCGGATCGACCGCAGCCCCATGGCCGGGTTGGTGCCGACCGGCATGCGCACCGACGGCGGCAGCTTGTCGCCGCCCAGATCCAGGGTGCGGAAGGTGATGGTCCGGCCGCCCACGCTCTTGAGCGCCGCCACCGCGTGCGCGTGCTGCTCGTCTTCAGACGGCAGCTCGTTGCGCTCGAGGTACAGGAACTCGGTGCGGAAGAGGCCCACCGACTGGGCGCCCAGATCGGCGGCGATCGGGATCTCCTCCAGCATCTCGATGTTGGCCGCCAGGTGCACCGGCGTGCCGTCTTGGGTCTGCGAGGGGACGTCGCGGATGGCGCCCAGGCGGTGCGCGCGCTTGCGGTGAACGTCGGAGCGCGCCTCATAGCGCCGTAACGCCTCCGCGTCGGGATCGAGGATCACCTCGCCGCGGACGCCATCGATGATGAGCGTCATCCCCGACCAGACCTTGTGCCCGAGCCCCTCGACGCCGACGACGTAGGGCAACCCCAGCGCGCGCGCCACGATCGCGGTGTGCGAGGTGCGGCCGCCGCCCTCGGTACAGAAGCCGGCCGCCTCCGCCCGCCCCAGCTGGGCGGCGTCCGCCGGCCCCAGCTCGTGCGCGATGGTGATGCTCCCCTTGGGCGCTTCTTCCGGCGAGGTCGAGTCGTTGGTCCCGACCAGCGTCCGCAGCAGGCGCTCGCCGACCAGCGCGACGTCGCTCTTGCGGTCGCGGAAATACGGGTCCTCGATCCGCTCGAAGACCGCCTGGATCTGATTGAGGGCCTTGCGCACCGCCCATTCGGCCGAGGTCTTCTCGTCGCGGATCAGGCGCCGCGCCTGCTCGACCAGGTGGACGTCGGAGAGCATGAGCCGGTGGGCCTCGAGGATCCGATACTGGTGATCGTCCCCTTCCCGCTCGGCGATCTGTGCCTGGATGGCGGCGAGCTGGGCGTCGGTCGCCAGCAGCGCGCGTTCGAAACGCTCGATCTCGGGCTCGACCTGTTCCGCGGAGATGCGGCGCTCATGAATGTCGAGTCGACTCGAAAGGACGTGCGCGACCCCGATCGCGATTCCCGGAGACGCGCCGACGCCGACTAGGCGCTCCAAGAGGCTCTCCTCACGGATCGATCCCCTCGCCGAACCCGCTGGCCACCAGATCCGCGAGAGCCGCCACCGCCGCGTCGGCGTCGTCCCCCTCGCAGACCAGCTTCATCACCACGCCGTGGGCCGCCACCAGCGTCAGCAGGCCCATGATGCTCTTGCCGTTGGCCTCGGTGTCGTCCTTGACCACCTTGACCTCGCACTTGAAGACGTTGGCCGTCTGTACGAAACGAACGGCCGCGCGGGCGTGCATGCCCAGCCGATTCCTCACCGTCACCTCACGCTCGACCCTCGGCATCGTCAGTGGTGTTCTTCCCGGGGCAGCGCGATCTTGCCGGTCAGCTCGGAGCCGAGCCGGATCGATCGCTTCCCCACTTCTTTGATGATTTCGGCCACCTCGCCGGGGCGCATCCCACGGCGATCGACGGTGGCGAGCTTGATGAGCATCGGCAAGTTGACGCCGCAGACGATCTCGACCGAGCGGGTGCCGTCGAACATCGCCAGGCAGGCGCGGAACGGCGAGGAGCCGTGAACGTCGGCCAGGATCAGCAGGCCCGCGCCCGAATCGACCTCGGCGCAGGCGCGCTCGACGCTCCGCACGATGTCGTCGAACCGATCCGAAAGCGCCACCGAGACCGACGTCGCCGCCGCGAGGGGACCCACGAGATCGGCCGCCGCCGCGAGCAGACACTCGCCGCTGCCACGGTGGGTAACCACGACGAGCCCCACCAGGGGGCCACTTTCGAACGTGGGGGACATAGGACCGGTGAGTTTACAACCAATTCAGTCGGAGCTGCCGCGCTGGATGTCGCGGTGGCGGATCGAGAGCGGGAATTCGCCCCCCAGCCGCCGGCCCAGCTCCTTGGCGATGGTCACGGAACGATGGCGCCCGCCGGTGCAACCGATGGCCACCGTCGCGTACGACTTCCCCTCGCGCTGAAAGCCCGCCACCGAGAGGCGCATCAGCTTCTCGGCCTCGTCGACGAAGGCCTTGGCGGCGGGATCGTCCAGCACGAAGCGCGCAACCGATTCGTCCTCGCCCGACAGCGCCGAAAGGTGCGGGACGAAGAAAGGGTTCGGCAGGAATCGAACATCCAGGACGATGTCGGACTCGGCGGGGATGCCGTGCTTGAAACCGAAGGACAGCAGCGTCACGCCCAGGTCCCCCTCGCCGCGCCCGTAACGCTCCTGGATGAGCGCGCGCAGCACGTGCACGGTGAGCGCACCCGTGTCGACCAGCGCGTCCGCCTCCTGGCGAAGGGCCGCCAGGCCCTGGCGCTCGGCCGCCACACCGGTGCGGATGTCCGTGTCGGAGAGCGGATGGCGCCGACGGGTCTCGGAGAACCGCCGGATCAGGATCTCGTCGGACGCGTCGAGGAACAGCACCTCCACGGTGTTCCCGGCCCGCCGCAGATCGGCGAACAGCGACGAGGCCCCGGCCAGGAAGCTTCCCCCGCGGGCATCCAGCCCGAGCGCCGCGCGATCGATGTCGGCGCGGCTGCCGAGGAGCTCGATGAGCTTCGGCACCAGCGGCAACGGGAGATTGTCGACCGCGTAGAAACCGAGGTCTTCCAGGGTACGAAGGGCGGTGGACTTGCCGGCGCCGGACACGCCCGTGACCACCACCAACCTCATTCGAGCGGTCTCATTCTACGTCGTCCCGCCAGCGCCGCTCGCGCGCGTCGGCGAGAGCGCGGTCGAGGCGCTCCTGAAACTCGCGCGCCGAGTGATGGCCGCGCACCTGCAAGAGGCGATTGCGCGCCGCCACCTCGATGAGCGAGCTGACGTTGCGGCCCGGGCTGACCGGGATGCGCAGCAGCGGCACCGGCACGTCCAGGATCGGGTAGA
>CAYTTF010000405.1:0-4098 GCA_964440665.1 uncultured Myxococcales bacterium
ACCTAACCCTCGGCTTCGAAGGCCGATGCTCTATCCAGTTGAGCTACGGGCGCAGGAAAGACGCGGAATGATGCTCAGGCGGGTCCTGACTGTCAAGGCTCGCGCATCTCGCACCTTGTGATACACGATCGAGCCTATGGCCAATCACAGTGTGAGCAGGCGGACGTTCCTGGGTGCATCGGCCGGTAGCGTCGCGCTGGCGAGCGCGGCGCACGCCGCGACCAAGGCCGGCGCCTCCAAGGGTGGCGCGCCGTTCCCCAAGGACTTCGCCTGGGGCGTGGCGACCGCTTCCTACCAGGTGGAGGGCGCCGCCGCCGAGGACGGCAAGGGACCGTCGGTGTGGGACGTCTTCTCGAAGAAGAAGGGGGCGATCTTCGACGGCAATACCGGCGACGTCGCCTGCGACCACTACCACCTCTTCAAGGAAGACATCGCCCTCATGAAATCACTGGGCGTCAAGTCCTATCGCTTCAGCGTGTCGTGGCCGCGCGTGCTGCCGGACGGCGTGGGCGCCTCGAACCCGAAGGGGCTCGATTTCTACAGCCGCCTCCTCGACGAGCTCCACAAGAACGGCATCGAGCCGCTCTGCACGATCTTCCACTGGGACTACCCGCAGGCGCTCTACAAGAAAGGGGGCTGGCTCAACCGCGACTCGGCCGAGTGGTTCGCCGAATACACGACGCTGCTGGCCGACAAGTTCTCCGATCGGGTCAAGGTTTGGGCAACCCTGAACGAACCCCAATCCTTCATCGGCCAGGGGCTGCTCGACGGCGTGTGCGCGCCCGGCGACAAGCTGAAGTTCTCCGAATATCTGACGGCGGCGCACAACGCCCTGCGTGCGCACGCCAAGGCCGTGCAGGTCTTGCGCGCGCGCGCCAAGGACAGCAAGACCACCAAGGTCGGCTACTGCGTGTCGGCACAGGTCACCCAGCCGGTGACCGATAACCCCGACGACGTCGATGCGGCGCGCAGCGCGATGTTCGCCGTGACCGGCCGCCACCAGTGGAACAACGCCTGGTGGATGGACCCGGTCTTGTTCGGCAAGTATCCCGAGGACGGCGTGGCCAACTACGGCAAGGACATGCCGAAGTTCAAACCGACCGATCTCGACGAGATGAAGCAGCCGCTCGACTACCTGGGCATCAATATCTACAAGGCCGACAACTACAAGCGGGGCGTCGACGGTAAGCCCCAGCAGGTCCCGGTGCCGCCCGGCTACCCGCGCTCGGGCGCCGACTGGCAGCCGATCACGCCCGGTTGCATGTACTGGGGCCCGCGGTTCTTCTACGACCGCTACAAGCTGCCGCTGTCGATCACCGAGAACGGCCTGGCGACGCGGGACCAGGTTTTTCTCGACGGCAAGATCCACGATCCGCAGCGCATCGACTTCATGCACCGGTACCTGCTCGAGCTGGCCCGCGCGATCAAGGACGGCGTACCGGTCACCGGCTACTACGCCTGGTCGCTGCTCGACAACTTCGAGTGGGCCGACGGGTACAAGCAGCGCTTCGGCCTGGTCTACGTCGATTTTCAGAGCCAGAAGCGCGTCCCCAAGGACTCGTTCGACTGGTTCAAGAAGGTCATCGCCAGCGGCGGCCGCAGTCTGACGGAGAAAGTGGCGTTCCCGGTCACCCAGGTGACGCCGCTTTAGCGATCTCGATCGCCCGACGCGAGCTCGACCGGGTTCAGTGACCGGCGTGCGCCGCGGTGGCCGCTGGTGCGGCCGCCGCGGGGGCCGGGGCGCTGGCCGCCCAGTCCGCCATCGCCTCCGCTTGTGCGGGGGACAGCAGCTTGCTGCCGTAGGCGATGAACCAGTCGGCGGCCAGATCGGGCTCGCCCCGGACGAGGCGGGCGCGGTAGACCCAGATGCCGAGCTGCGGATCGGCGGCCAGCGTGCGCAAGGTGGCGTCGTCGGCGACGATCAACGCACGACCGCGCACGCCCGGATCGGTCTTGGGATCCAGGTACGGGCGCAGCGCCGAGTAGAAGTCGCGCGCTTTGCGGCGGATCAGGATGTCGGCGGCCAGCTTTTCCACCTCCGGCTGGGGGCGGCGCAGCAGGCGCGCGACGAGCTTGGTCGATTCCTCGGTCTTGAGGTGATCGAGCTCGCGCAGCGACGCCAGCGACGGTCGCGGGTCTCCATCCTTGAAGAGGACGTAGAGGTCGGCGAGGTTGGTGTCGCCGCCGGCCCGGACCACGCCGGCCGCCGAGGCGGCGCGCAGCTCGGGAGAGGGATCGCGCAGCGTGCGCTCCATCGCAATCACCTTCACGCGGCCCGAGCCGGGACGCACCTGGGCCAGCACCGCGGCGGCGCGCACCGTGACGTTGTCTTCCTTGACCGCCTCGAAGAGCGCCTTCTTGGCGGCCTCGTCGTCCAGCGCGCCCAGGGCGGTCGCGGCGGCGGCGCGCGCCTCCGGCCGTGCCTTTCCATCCTGCAGCAACTTGATGAGACCCGGCGCGCAGGCCGGGTCGCCCGAGGTGGCCAGCGCGACGGCGGCGGCCTGCTGGTCAACCAGGTTCGGGCTGTCGAACCCCGGCTTGACCAGCGGGCAGATCGGGATCTTCAGCGCCGTCAGGAGGACGCCCGCGTCCGCCGCCAGATCGGGGCGTCTCACCGCGCCCTCCAGCCACTTGATCGCGTCGGCTTCGCCACGCGTGGCAGCCGGCCGAGCCAGGGGGACCGTCGCCCAAATCTCCTTGAGCGCCGCTTTGATCCAGTCGTTCGCCAGCAGGGTGAACTGGGGCTCGACGTGCTGGCCGTTGCCCCGGGCCAGCGAGAGGCGGAAGAGGGCCTCGTCCCGTCTCTTCGCGGCGAGCAGCTTGGGCACCGCGATCTCGATGGGATCGTAGGCGCGGGTCACCGCGACGCCGGCGCAGCGGCGCTGATCGCGCGCGAACAGCCAGTGCAGGTGCAGGTTGTCGTCGTCCGAGCGGACCGCGAGGGGCGGCTTCGGGAACGGGACCGCGTCCTTGAGGACGTCGATGATCGCGTCGTCGAAGCCGGGAAATCCGGAGGGGCGGGAGACCTTGGTGAAGACCAGCTGCCCGTCGGCGCCGATCACCACGTCGACCTCCGCGCTGCGGTCGGGCGTGTTGAGGGGGCTGGACGCCTCTATGTTTTCCCCCACCAGGCGCAGGAAGTTGTTGGCCCAGCGCCGGTGGACGTGGGCGTGCAGGTCCGGAAGGTAGCTCGCTTCCGCCCCGGGCGCCGGGGGCGGCCCCGCCCCTTCGGGCAGCTTGTCGGCGGGGATCGTCGCGGCCACGGCGGCGCGCGCGTCGAAGCTCGCCAGGCCGAGGCTCGCGAGTATCGGGGCGACGAGCGCGAGCCCCCAGTATTTGGTCGATAGCTTCATAGTTCCGGGAATGATTCCCATCGGCTGTGGGCCAGGTAGCTTAATTCCTTTTATCGTTTCGTGGTATGCGGGGCGGATGCGCACGACCCCCGCTTGGTCCCTCGCGATTTCGTGCTCGCTGCTTGCCGGACTCCTGGCGGGGTGTGCGGGTCTGAATCTCCGGCTGGTGGACGCCTCGGTGCGGAAGCCGTCCAACGTCGCAGTCTACTTCACCGTCGACACGCGCGGCGGACAACCCGTCGCGAACCTGACGCCGGGAGACTTCCGGATCTACGAGGACAAGCAGCCGGTTTCGATCCTGGAGAGCAAGCAGACCATCCTGCAGCCCGAGGTGGCGGCGATCCACTACACGCTGCTCCTAATCGACATGAGCGGCAGCGTGGTCGATTCGGGCGACATGCCGGCGCTGGTCCAAGCGGCCTCCTCGTTCGGCGAGCGGGTCGGTCCCTACCAGAAGGTCGCCGTTTACACCTTCGACGGCAGCCCGCACCTGACGCCGGTGGTCGGCTTCGGCGGCAACGTGCGCGCCGGGGTGAACTCGCTGGCGATGCGCCGGCCGCGCGATCCCTCGACCAACCTGAACGGCGCGGTCATAGAAGGGATGCGCCTACTGACCCAGCAGATGGAGCACGCGCCGGTGCCGCTACGCTTCGGGACCCTGGTGGTCTTCACCGACGGGACCGATCGCGCCCACCGCGCCAGCCCGGAAGAGGTAGACCACGCGCTCGACGGCGCCGGCTTCGAG
>CAYTTF010000406.1:0-4069 GCA_964440665.1 uncultured Myxococcales bacterium
TCACTTTTCCCGTCTTCGAGACCTTGGAGTCGGACGGGTGCCCGTCTCCTTCAGCGGCCAGCGGCAACCCCGGCATGTCCTTGCGGTTGTGGACCAGCACGCGCCGGGAGTCCTTGAAGGTGACCTCCGCCTTGCTGTCCGAGAGGATCTCGGAGACGAACCCCTTACCGAACTTGGGGTGGGTCACGATCACGTTCTCGTGGTAGTGCTCGCGAAACTCGTAGGGCTTGGCGTTTTTGTCGCTGTGCTTGGCGAAGAATTCCTCGAAGGTCTGCTTCTTCATCATCGCCCGCTTCTTGGCGGCGATCGGCTCGGGGACATCTTCTTCGACGTCGCCGCGAGGTTTGCGGAACGAGTGGACGTCACCGCACGGGTTGCACTGTACGCGACGGATCTCGTCTTCGTATTTTGAGATGACGACGTGAGTGGTATCGCCCTTGCACTTGGGGCAATATGCCTCGACGTCGGAGCCGACCTCATCGACCTCGTCTTCGAACATGAAGTCCATACGCTTCGAGCCTTTAGAGTCCGGCTAGTAACACAGGTCCACTAGCCCTGCAAGAATAAGAGGGAAAATCCGGCGTGTTCGCGGTAGAAAACCCTCGGCTCGACCATGCGCTACTTCCAGGCGAAAATCTCGGAAAACCGGGTGCTTGGCGGCGGCTATTTCGTTTTGCGGCTTTCGGGCTGTGCCTCCCTCGCACCGGCCAAACCCGGACAATTCGTAATGATTCGAGGCGCTTGGGGACGAGATCCGCTCTTGCCGCGGGCCTTTTCCCTTTTGTCGGTTGGACCCGGGGGAACGGCCGATATTCTGGCCAAGACGGTCGGACGCGGCACGGCGCTGCTCGAACGGGCGCTTCCGGGAGCCGAGGTCGACGTCCTGGGTCCCCTCGGATCCAGCTTCCCGGAACCCGAGGCCGAGACGACCGACCTCCTCGTCGCGGGCGGCGTCGGTCTGCCGCCTCTTTATATGCAGGCGTCGCTGGCCGCCGACCGCCGCCAGGTTGCCCGGTCGGAGATGATCTACGGCGGACGGGGCGGGGACGATCTGGTGCTGCTCCAGGAGATGCAGGCCATGGGCCTCAGTCTGTTTCTCACCACCGAAAATGGCGCGGTCGGGACGAAGGGTTTGGTGACCCGAGCTCTCGAGGCGCGCCTCGCGCACCACCGCGGCACGCCGCTCCGGGTGATGGGCTGTGGTCCCAACGCCATGCTGTGGGCCGTCGCCCGAATCGCGCGCGACAAAGGTGTTCCCTGCTTCATCTCGCTAGAGGAGCAGATGGCTTGCGGGATCGGCGTCTGCCTCGGCTGCGCAATTCCGGCGCGCTCGCGCCCCTACCGCTACGTCTGTAGCAACGGGCCGGTGTTCGACGCGGCGGACGTGCTGGATGTCGACGGCCAGCCCGGGCCATCCGTACCGGCGGCTTGCCCCGCATGAGCGCCGCCGTCAACCTCGCCATAGAGACCGGCGGGATTGCCTTTCGCAATCCGATCCTTACCGCGTCTGGCACCTTCGGTTACGGCAAGGAATTCGAAGGGCTGACCGACCTGCACGCGCTCGGCGGCCTGGTGACGAAGGGGATCTCCCCCAAGCCGCGGTTTGGCAACGCCACGCCGCGCATCTGCGAGACGGCGTCGGGCATGCTGAACTCGATCGGCCTCGAGAACGTGGGGGTCGAAGGATTCGAGCGCGACAAGCTCCCTTATCTGCGGGAGTGCGGAACGCGGGTGCTGGTCAATTTTTTCGGCGCCACCTTCGACGAGTACGTCGACTGCGGCGCGCGCCTCGACGCCCTCGACGGCGTCGACGGGCTCGAGATGAATGTCTCCTGCCCCAACATCAAGGCCGGGGGAATCGAGTTCGGCACCGACCCGCGGGTCCTGCGCGATCTGGTACGCGCCTGCCGTTCGGCGGTGAAGAAACCGCTCTGGGTCAAGCTGACGCCCAACACCTCGGACATCGTCGCGCTCGCCGTTGCGTGTGCCGAGGGGGGCGCGGATGGTCTCTCGATCATCAACACAATCACCGGGATGGCCATCGACGCGCGGACCCGTCGACCCAAGATCGCCACCATCTTCGGAGGCCTTTCGGGCCCGGCGATCAAGCCGATCGCGTTGCGGATGGTCTATCAAGTCCGGCGGGCGGGTGTCTCGCTGCCGATTTCAGGCATCGGCGGCATTCAGGATGCGACCGACGCCATCGAATTTCTTCTGGCCGGCGCGAGCACGGTCCAGATCGGCACGCAGAGCTTCGTCGACCCCGACGCGTCGGGACGGATCGTGCGCGATCTGGAAGCGCGCCTGGCCGCCGACGGCATCCGCGACGTCCGCGAACTCGTCGGCGCACTTGCGGTTTGAATAGTGCTTGACGGTACCGGGTTACGACGATTTAACTGCTGCGAAACTGCCTCGAAACATTGCGGCGCTAGCGTGGAGACCACATGAAAAAGATCGAAGCCATCATCAAGCCGTTCAAGCTCGACGATGTGAAAGATCGTCTGCGCGAGGTAGGCGTTCAGGGAATGACCGTCTACGAGGTGAAGGGCTTCGGTCGCACCGGCGGAAAGAAGGAGGTCTATCGGGGTTCGGCCTACGTGGTCGACTTCGTTCCCAAGGTCCGGATCGAGATCGTCGTCAAGGACGACATCGTTCGCGACGTCGTGGAAGCGATCATGAGCGTGGCGCGAACGGGGCGGATCGGTGACGGAAAGATCTTCGTCACGCCCGTCGACGAGGCGATCCGGATCCGCACCGGCGAGCGCGGCGAAGACGCGCTCTGAGAGGCTTAGTCAGAACCACAACCACCACTGCACAGGGGAACGTACATGACTCCATCTGAGGCCCTCAAACTGGCAGAGAAGAACGGCGCGAAATTCGTCGACTTCAAGTTCGTCGACCTGCTCGGTATCTGGCAGCACACCACCATGCCGATCTCGAAGTTGGAGGTCGACGTCTTCAAGGACGGCTATTTCTTCGACGGCAGCTCGATCCGCGGCTGGCAGCCGATCCACGCCTCCGACATGATCTTCATCCCCGACCCGGCCTCGGCGATCATGGACCCGTTCTACGCGCAGCCGACTCTGTCGCTCACCTGTGACATCGTCGACGCGATCACCAAGCAGCCCTACTCGCGCGATCCGCGCACCATCGCGGCCAAGGCGGAGGCGTACCTCAAGTCGACCGGCATCGGCGACACTTCGTACTTCGGCCCCGAACCGGAGTTCTTCGTGTTCGACGAGGTTCGTTACTCCGAGGGTCCGAACCGCTCCAGCTATCTGGTCGACTCGATCGAGGGGCGCTGGAACACCGACAGAGCCGAGGGTCCGAACTTGGGCTACAAGCCGCCGCACAAGGGCGGGTACTTCCCGGTGCCGCCAACCGACACCCTCGGCGATCTGCGCGCCGAGATGGCCATGACCCTCGAAGCGGTCGGCATTCCAGTCGAGGTTTTTCACCACGAGGTGGCGACCGGTGGACAGTGCGAGCTGTCGATGAAGTTCAACAGCCTCAAGCGCATGGCCGACTGGACCATGTGGTACAAGTACGTAGTCAAAAACGTCGCTCGCAAGAATGGCCGCACCGCGACGTTCATGCCGAAGCCCATCTTCGGGGACAACGGCTCGGGCATGCACTGCCACCAGTCGATCTGGAAGGACGAGAAGAACCTGTTCGCCGGTGACAAGTACGCCGGGCTCTCGGACATGGCGCTGTACTACATCGGCGGCATCCTGAAGCACGCCCCGGCGCTCTGCGCCTTCACGAACCCGGGGACGAACAGCTACAAGCGCCTGGTTCCGGGCTACGAGGCGCCGGTCAACCTGGCCTACTCGTCGCGCAACCGGTCGGCTTCGGTCCGCATCCCCATCGGCGGCAGCTCGCCGAAGGCCAAGCGGCTCGAGTTCCGCTGCCCCGACCCGACGGCGAACCCGTACATCGCGTTTGCCGCCATGCTGATGGCCGGTCTCGACGGCATCCAGAACAAGATCGACCCGGGTAAGCCGCTCGACAAGGACATCTACGCGCTGTCGCCCGAGGAGTCCAAGGACGTCCCGAAGGCGCCCGGCTC
>CAYTTF010000407.1:0-4052 GCA_964440665.1 uncultured Myxococcales bacterium
TTTTCGAACGTGCCGGAGGTGCCGAGCGCCTCGATGGCGACGTCGGCACCGCCACCGGTCAGCCGTTTGATCTCAGCGACGACGTCCTGTTCCTTGAAGTTGAGGACGACATCGGCCCCCATTTTTCGAGAGACCTCGAGCCGCTTGGGCACACTATCGACGGCGATAACGAGCGACGCGCCGGCCAGGCGAGCCCCCGCCGTCGCGCAGAGTCCGATCGGCCCCTGCGCGAACACCGCCACGGCATCGCCCAGTCGGACGTGTCCCCGTTCGGCGGCCGAGAAGCCGGTCGACATGATGTCTGGGCAGAGGAGAACCTCCTCGTCGGAAAGACCGTCGGGAATCTTCGCCAGGTTCGCCTGGGCGTCGTGAACCAGGACGTATTCGGCCTGGCAGCCGTCGATCGTGTTTCCAAAGCGCCAGCCGCCGATCGCTTCGTATCCGTCCCCGCCGTGCCCGCACTGCGACGGGGTGCCCGACAAACAGGCGCGGCACTGGCCGCAGGGCGTAATCGCCCCCACGATGACCCGGTCGCCCTTTTGATACCCGGTCACTCCGGGACCGAGCTCTTCGATGACGCCGACCGGCTCATGACCAACGATCAAGCCCTCCTTGACCGGGTACTCCCCCTTCAGGATGTGGACGTCGGTCCCGCAGATCGTCGTAAGAGTTACTTTGATGAGAGCCTGCCCGACGCCCGGCACCGGGCGCGGAACCTCACGGAGCCCGATCTTGCCCTTCCCCTGAAAAACCGCTGCTTGCATCGTGGTCATCGCTTTTCCTTCCGTTCAACGTTCGTTTGGATCGCGGGTGAGGTTGCTTGGAACCACCAAGACCGGACGGCGCGCGCGGTGCACGGTGGCCTGCGAAACCGATCCCAGAAGAGCCCCGACCCCACCGCTCTTGCCGTGCGAACCGATGACGATGGCATCCACCGCGAGCCGTTCGGCGGCCTGGGTGATCGCATCGCTAGCCTTCCCGCCGTCGACCACCGTGACGTGGGTGGTGATCCCCTGGCGCTCGGCGTCGGTGGGAACGAGCGCGCGCAGCTCGGTTTCGATGCGAACCCGCTCGGCATCGCTGAGCTCACCCTCCAGGCGATCGTACGCGTAGGGAGGGTTGGATAGCCCCCGCTCGTGGACGTGACAGAGCTCGACGACGCCGCCGTGCGCGGTCACCATGGAATAGGCGAACGGGACGGCAAGGTTGCCCACCGGGGAAAGGTCGGTCGGTGCGAGCACCGTGAAGATTCCCGGGACTTCGTGGCGGGCGTCATCGCGCACCGGCGCGGGAACGAACACGATCGGAACGCCGAAGGCGTGCTTCGCAACTCGGCTCGCGACAGGTGGGTGCGCGATGCGCGCGAACCCTCGGCGGCTTTCTGCTCCCATGACGATCAGATCGGCGTCGTGCTCACCGGCGGCGACGAAGAGTCTAGACGCAGGGTCGCCCCAAGCGGGCTCGACCGCGTAGCTCGTCTTCCCGCTCCCCGACAGAACGCCCACGTGCAAACGAAGGGCTCGTTCGAGGTCGGCGACGACTTCAGGATCGGGCGCCGCCAAATCGCGGGCTCCGGTTAATCCGAGGCGAAGATATTCCTCGGTCGGCCAGTAGAGGCGCAAGAACGTGACGTCGCAAGCCATCCCCGACCGCAGCCGGCGGACGAACTGAACGCCCCCGTCGCTGGCGGGGCGCCCGTCGACCGCAGCCATGATCCTGAGGGCTCGCTTGCCGTCGCCCCCGCCTCCGAGTCGTTCGACACCGGGTGGGACGACCAGCACAGGCCGATCGGTACAGCGGACCATTCGTTCGGCGGTACTGCCGAGCAGGAATCGCTCGAGCGCTGGACGTCCGTGTGCGCCCATCACAATCAGATCCGCACCGACCGCCCTGGCGCGAGCCAACAGAGCATCTTCCACGCTGCCTTCGCCGAGGTGAGAGTTCACCAGAACCGGACCCGCGAGCTCTCTGACCTCGGCCGTCAGCTTCATTTTGATGCCCCGACGAATCTCGTGCTCGAATACGCCGATGTCGACCGTCAGCGCCTGGATGTCGGCGCTCCGGGGGGCAACAATGTGAACCAGCTCGACGGATCCCCCGGTCACCCGGGCCAGATCGATCGCTACCCTGGCGGCCGAACGGGCGCGTGGGGTGAAATCGGTAGCACAGATGATCTTCATGGCTCGTTCTCCCGAGAGAGTTCCCGTTGCAACGGGTGAGCCAGCAGGAATCGCCCAGACGCCCGGGGGAATTCGCGCATTCCTTGCGCCTGGCCGGTCCGTTGCCCAGGGTGACGCGGCGGTTTTGCGCGTAGGCCCGATCCCGTGCCAGATTCTTTGCTTGCTTCCAAGCGACCAGCCGGGCACGTCTCTTGCGTTGGAAGCGTAACACCCATGGGCCTCACCTTCTTCGAGAGCATCAAGCAGTACGTCGGCTTCACAGACGAGTCGTCCGCGGCGCTGCGACAATTCCACCCGATCGCCGAACCATTCTTCGGGCCGATCATCGACGACTTCTACGACGCGATCGAGGCCCACCCCAGCGCAAGCGCGGCGATCACGGGCGGCCAGGCGCAAATCGAGCGGCTCAAGCGGACCCTCGTCCACTGGCTCGACACCATGCTGCTCGGTCCCCACGATGAGGCCTACTACGAGATGCGTGCGCGTATCGGGCGGGTGCACGTTCGCATCGCCCTGCCCCAGGCCTTCATGTTCACGGCGATGGACCGCATCCGAGTCCGGTTACTGGATATCGTCCGCGAGCGGTCGGCGGGAGGTGATTTCCACGACGTACGGCAGATCGCGACGGCTCTCCACCAGATCCTCGACCTCGAGCTGGCCATCATGCTGGAGACGTATCGCGAGGATCTGGTCACCAAGAACCGCAACGCCGAACGCTTGGCGACGATCGGCCAATTTGCGGCCAGCATCGGTCACGAGCTGCGCAACCCACTCGGTGTCATGGAATCCTCGCTCTTTCTACTACGCCAACATCTCGGGCCCGAAGTCGCCGGCGCACGTAACGTCGTCAAGCATCTCGATCGCATCGGGGGAGAGATCACGCGTGCCAACAAGACGATCCACGATCTCCTCGACCTCGCCCGCAATCGTCCGCCGCATCGCCAGCGTACGGACGTCCGCACCTTGCTGGAGGGCATGGCCGCAACCACGCTGCTTCCCGCCACAGTGACCGTCGAAGTGACCGCGCCGCCCGATCTCACAGTGGATGTGGATCCCAGCCAGTTTCAGCAGGTCCTGATCAACCTCTTCACGAACGCCGCGCAGGCCATGAACGGGAGCGGTCGGATCTTGGTCGAAGGAACGGTTTCGCCGAGTGGCGGGACTCGCCTCCGGGTCCGCGACGACGGCCCCGGCGTCGCCGTCGAGGCGCGCTACCGGATCTTCGAAGCCCTTTTTACGACCAAAGCCAAGGGAAGCGGTCTCGGCCTGGCACTCTGCCGGCGGATCCTCGAAGCGCACGGCGGCACCATCGACCTCGAGTCGACCGAACGGGGGGCGAGCTTCGTCCTCAACCTACCGAGCGCCGGGGAGCCGGCAGTCATCGGTACCACGGTCGCATGACAGGCGCCGTTCTCATCGTCGACGACGACGACGCCCTCTCCGAGAACCTGGCCGAGATCATCGCCACACTCGGGGTGGAGACGGCCGTCGCGCGGGATCGAAAGACGGCGCTGGCGCTGGCCGAGAAACGGGACTTCGACGTCGCCCTGATCGACGTCCGCCTCCCGGACGGCGATGGGATGTCGCTGCTCGGGCCGCTTCGAGCCCGATCGCCGTTTATGCAATTGGTCCTCGTCACGGGGAATGCGACCCTGGAAGGTGCTATCGCGGCAGTGAGAAGCGGAGCGTTCGCCTACGTCCTCAAACCGGTCTCGGCCTCCGATCTCCTCGAAACGGTCGGCCGAGCTCTCGGTCAGTCGGCTCTCCTCCGAGAAGCGCAGCGTCTCCGCGTCGAGCTCGAACGGTCGGAGCACCGGCATCGGGATCTGGTGGAATCCATTCCTGCGTTCGTCCTCGCCCTCGATGAGGGTG
>CAYTTF010000408.1:0-4039 GCA_964440665.1 uncultured Myxococcales bacterium
CCATGCCCGACAACATGTCGCTGGAGCGCCGCGCGCTGCTCAAGGCCTACGGCGCCGAGCTGCACCTCACGCCCGCGGCGGCGGTGATGCGGGGCGCGGTCGAGCGGGCCACGGAGCTGGCCGCCGACAACCCAAACGCGTTCATGCCTCAACAGTTCAACAACCCCGCCAACGTTGCGGCGCACTTCTTGACGACCGGACCCGAGATCGTCGCGCAGATGGGGAGCCGCGTTCCGGACGCCTTCATCCACGGCGTCGGTACCGGCGGCACCATCACCGGGGTCGGGCGCGTTCTACGCGCGCTGCGCGCCGACGTCCGGATCGTTGCGGTCGAGCCCGAGAAGAGCGCGGTCCTCTCGGGCGGCCCAGCGGGCGAGCACCGCATCGACGGCATCGGCGCCGGGTTCGTTCCCGCCATTCTCGATCGCTCGGTCATCAGCGAGGTGCGCACGATCTCCGAGGAGGACGCGCAGAGGACCAAGCTGGCGCTCGCGCGGCGCGAGGGGCTGCTGGTCGGGATCTCGGCGGGCGCGTCGGTCAAGATCGCCCTCGACATCGCGCGCGAGCTCGGCCCCGGCAAGACGGTGGTCACCATCCTCTGCGACACCGGCGAACGCTACTTCTCATCGGACGCCTACTTCGAATGACCCCCGCCGCGCTCATCATCGGGGCGGGCGGCCTCGGCTGCCCGGCGGCGCTGGCGCTGGTGGCCGCCGGTGTCACCCGGCTGGGCGTCGTCGACGACGATCGGGTCGAGGCCACCAACCTGCACCGCCAAGTCCTCTTCGGCGACGCCGACGTCGGCGAGCTCAAGGTGACCGCCTTCGCCCGGGCGCTCCGCCGCCGCCACCCGGAGCTGGTGGTCGAGACGCACGCCGTCCGATTCGACGCCGCCAATGCCGGCGACCTCATCGCCCGCTACGACGTGGTCGTCGACGGCACCGACAACTTCGCGACCAAGTTCTTGGCCAACGACGCCGCCGTGCTGGCGCGGCGGCCGCTGGTGCATGGCGCCGCGGTGGCGCTGGGCGGCCAGCTGCTCACCGTCCCGGTGGGCGGCCGCCCCTGCTACCGGTGCCTCTTCGAGGAGCCGCCACCGGCCGGGGTCGGCCCGTCGTGCGCCGAAGCGGGCGTCCTCGGGCCCGTCCCGGGGGTGGTGGGCGCTCTGCAGGGGGTGGAGGCGGCTCGCCTGCTGCGGGGCGAAACTCCCGCTTTCGTCGGGCGGCTCGTCCAGTATGATTCGCAGGCCATGTCGTTCCGGATCGTCCGTTACAACGCCAACCCCGTCTGCGCCGTGTGCGGACCGGAGGCGCGCATCCACGCGCTCCTGCCGGCCAACTATCCCGCGGCAGACTGCGCCCCCCTATGAGCACCGCGCCCGTGACCAACCAGAAGAAGATCGGCTTCGTCGAGGGGCTGCGCTGCCGCGAGTGCGGCAACAGCTACGACAAGGCGCCCATCCACGTCTGCGAATTCTGCTTCGGCCCGCTGGAGGTCGCCTACGACTACGCCGCGATCGGCAAGGTGCTGACCCGCGCCGTGATCGAGTCGCGGCCGGCGTCGATGTGGCGCTACGCGGAGCTCTTGCCACTCGACGGCCCGCCGGCCGTCGGCCAGGCCACCGGGATGACGCCGCTCTTGCGCGCCAATCGGCTGGCCAAGCGCCTCGGTCTCGAGGAGGTCTGGGTCAAGAACGACGCGGTCAGCTACCCGACGCTGTCGTTCAAGGATCGGGTGGTGTCGGTCGCGGTTTCGAAGGCGCTGGAGTTCGGCCTCGGCACCATCGCCTGCGCGTCAACCGGAAACCTCGCCAACGCGACGGCCGCGCAGGCGGCGGCGGCGGGGCTGCCGGCGGTCATCCTGATCCCATTCGATCTCGAGCCGGCCAAGATCCTGGGGACCAGCATCTACGGCGCGCGCGTGGTCGGCGTCAAAGGGACCTACGACGACGTCAACCGCCTCTGCTCGGAGATCGCCGGCAAATACGGCTGGGGGTTCGTCAACGTCAACCTCCGCCCTTTCTACGCCGAGGGCTCGAAGAGCTACGCCTACGAGATCGCCGAGCAACTCGGCTGGAAGCTCCCCGCGCACGTCGTGGTGCCGATGGCGGGCGGATCGCTGGTGACCAAGGTCGGCAAAGCGTTCGGCGAGCTGGAAAAACTGGGTCTGGTCGCGACGCCCGCGAAGAAGCCGGTCATCCACGGCGCGCAGGCGGCCGGTTGCGCCCCGATCGTCGACATGGTGCTCGAGAACCGCGACCAAGTCCGGCCGGTCAAGACGCCGACCAGCATCGCCAAGTCGCTGGCCATCGGGAACCCGGCCGACGGCTTCTACGCGCGCCAGACGATCATCGGCTCCGGTGGCTGGGCGGCCAAACCGAACGACGACGAGATCATCGCCGCCATGCGGCTGCTCGCCGAGACGGAGGGGATCTTCACCGAGACCGCTGGCGGCGTGACGCTGGGCGCGGCCTTGAAGCTCATCGCCGGAGGCCAGATCGGGAAGGACGACGGCCCGGTGGTCATCTGCATCACCGGCAACGGGATGAAGACGCAGGACCCGCTGGTCGGCAAGCTGCCCACCCCGGCGCTCATCGGCCCCCGCCTCGGCGATTTCGACGATCTGCAAGCGACCTGGACCTAAGGAGACGACAGCTATGGCCACCATCCGTATACCGACGCCACTTCGTAAGCTGACCCAGGGCAAAGAAGAGGTCACCGCGACCGGCAGTACGATCGGCGCCTTGATCACCAGCCTGGAGACGCAGTACCCCGGGATCAAGGAGCGGATCTGCGACGACAGCGGCCAGGTCCGGCGCTTCGTGAACATCTTCGCCAACGACGAGGACATCCGCTTCCTCAAGAATCTCGAGACAACCGTCAAGGACAGCGACGAGATCTCGATCGTTCCGGCGATCGCCGGCGGATGAACGTCGCAGAGGTCCAACGCTTCGCGCGGCAGATCGCGCTTCCCGAAGTCGGCCCTGACGGACAGACGCGCATCGCCGCCGCGCGGGTGCTGGTGACCGGCGGCGGGCTCGTCGCCGAGACCGCGGTGTCCTACCTGACGGCCGCGGGCATCGGCCAGGTGATCGCGCGCGCGGTCCCGCCTGCCGACGGCGAGGCCTGGCTGGAGGCGCTGGCCGGGATCGATCTCGTGGTGCGCGCCGGCTTCGACGACGACGCGATGCTCGGGGCCGCCAAGCGCCTCGGCCTCCCCGTGATCGTGGCGCGCGCGACGCCCGCGCAGGTCGACGTCATCTCGTTCCCGCGCCGCGCTCCCGCGCCCGAGGCGTCGCTGGAGGTCCCGCCGCAGGCCGCCGCGTCGTCCGCGTCAGGCGCGGCCGACCTGGTCGCCGGGACGCTGGCGGCCGCCGAGGCGCTGGTGCGGCTCGCAGGCGTCGGTGGCCAGGTCGATGGGGGCCGCATCCGCCACCTGCGCCTCCCGATCGACGGTGGCGCGCCGCTGGCGCAGGAGCTGGGCGCGTCGTGAACGAACCGATGGACGCCATCCGCCGTGCGCGCCTGCGGGTCGCCGAGCGCGTCACCGACCTCATCGGCGACACGCCGATCGTGCGGCTGCAAAAGTTCGAACGTGATACCCCCGGCGTCGAGCTGTGGGCCAAGTGCGAGTTCATGAACCCGGGTGGCTCGGTCAAGGATCGCGCCGCCTACCAGATGATCCGTGACGCCATCCGCACCGGCGCGCTCAAGCCGGGACAGACCATCATCGACTCGACCAGCGGCAACACGGGCGTCGCCTATTCGCTGATCGGTGGCGCCATGGGTTTTCCCGTCACGCTGGTGATGCCGGGCAATGTCTCCTGGGCACGGCGCAAGATCAGCGAGGCCTTCGGCACCACGCTGGTCTTCTCCGATCCGATGGAGGGTTCCGACGGCGCGATTCGCCTCTGCCGCAAGATGGTCGAGGAGAACCCCGGCCACTACTTCTATCCCGACCAGTACTCCAACCTGTCGAACCCGCTCGGCCACTACAACACGACCGGGCGCGAGATCTGGGAGCAGACCGAGGGGCGCGT
>CAYTTF010000409.1:0-4016 GCA_964440665.1 uncultured Myxococcales bacterium
CAGGTGCGGGTCGAGCTGCGGGATTGGCTGCGGCGCTTCCACGACGAGCACCACGTCACCACCCTGCTCGTCACGCACGACCAGGAAGAGGCGATGGAGGTCTCCGACCACGTGGTGGTCATGCACGAGGGGCGCGTCGCGCAGGCCGGAACGATTCGCGAGGTCTACGACCGGCCGGCCACCCCCTTCGTGGCGGGCTTCGTGGGCGGCGCCAACGTGCTGCGCGGACAGATGGTCGACGGGCGGGTGAGCGTGGGGTCGATCGCGGTGAATGTGACGAACGGGACCGACGCGCCCGAAGGGGCCGCGGTGAACGCCTACGTGCGCCCGCACGACGTGACCTTGACCAAGGCCGACGCCGACACGCCGAAGATCTCGGTCGCGCGCGTGGAGCGCATGGCCTGGATCGGCGGCTACGTGAAGCTGTCGCTGAAGCTCTCCGATGGCGCGCCCATGACGGTCGAGATGCCGAAGTCCGAGATCGAGGCGCTGGGGATCAACGAAGGCGATCTGGTGATGGCCAACCTTCGCGAGGCCAAGGTCTTCATGGACTACTCGATATGATCCTCATGATCGTGATGACCTTCGGGGCGCTGGTCTGACGTGCGGGTGACCACCCGAACGCGCTACGCGATCCGCGCGCTCTACGACCTGGCCTTTCACCGGCGCGGTCAGTCGGCGCTGGCCAAGGAGATCGCCGCGCGCCAGCAGATCCCCTTGCGCTTCCTCGAGCAGATCTTGCAGGACCTGCGGCGGGCCGGCCTGGTGGAAGCGCGCCGGGGCCCGCGCGGCGGCTACGCGCTGGCCCACCCACCGCTCGACGTCTCGCTGGCCGATATCCTGCGGGCGGTGCGCGGGCCGCTCGAAGAGATGCTGGGCGTCGAGGGGCCGGAGCCGATGCGCCTGCCCGGCGCGCCGCCGCCGGGAGACGGGCAGGCCGACGGCGCGATCCCCTTCGACGACATCCCGGCGCAGGTGTGGGCCGACGTGGGCGCGCGGCTCATCGACGTGCTCGAACAGACGACGCTCGCCGATTTCGTCGCGCGGGCCGAAGGCGCCGGCGTCCGGCGCGCCGTCCTCCCCGCCACGATGTATTTCATCTGATGACCACATGATGACCACCACCTCTGGTATCGACGACAGCATCTTGAGCCGCATCGGGCGAACGCCCCTGGTCCGCCTGCGACGCTTGACCGGCGCCGGCACCGCCGACGTCTTCTGCAAGTGCGAGCAGATGAACCCGGGCGGCTCGGTCAAGGACCGCGCGGCGCTCGCGATGGTCGAGGGGGCCGAGCGCGAAGGGCGCCTGCACCCCGGCCGATCGGTCATCGTGGAGGCGACCTCGGGCAACACCGGCGTCGGCCTCGGGCTGGTGGCCGCCGTGAAGGGCTACCGACTGATCCTCACCATGCCCGAGAACATGTCGGCGGAGCGGATGGAGCTCTTGCGCGCGTACGGCGCCGAGCTGCACCTGACGCCGGCGGAACGGGTGATGCGCGGCGCGGTCGAAGAGGCCGCCGCCATCGCCGCCGCAGAGCCGCACGCCTTCATCCCCCAGCAGTTCAAGAACCCGATGAACCCGGCGATCCATCGGACCACCACCGGGCCGGAGATCCTGGATCAGCTCGGCGGCCGGGTGCCCGACGCGTTCGTGGCGGGCGTCGGCACCGGCGGCACGATCACCGGCGTCGGACAGGCGCTGCGCGCGCGCCACCCGGAGATCGCCATCATCGCCGTCGAGCCGACCGCCAGCGCGGTGCTCTCGGGCGGCGCCCCCGGTCCGCACGGCATCCAGGGGATCGGCGCCGGCTTCGTGCCGGAGATCCTCGATCGCGCTCTGCTCAGCGAGGTCCGTCGCGTCACCGAGGCCGAAGCGGAGGCCACGCGAATCGATCTCGCGCGGCGCGAGGGGTTGCTGGTCGGCATCTCGGCCGGCGCCGCCGTGAAGGTCGCCCTCGACATCGCCCGCGCCCTCGGCCCGGGCAAGACGGTGATCACCGTTCTGCCCGACACCGGCGAGCGCTACGTGAGCGTCCCGGCGGTTCGCCCCCGGCGCGGCTAAAGCGGCGGCGTCGCGTTCTTGAGGAGGTTGATGAGGTAGGCGTCGAACATCTTGCCGGCCTCGGGCGCCCCCGGTGTCGCGTCTTCCGACACGCAGTTCTCGTCGAAGCGCGTCGCCTTGGAATCGGCGGTGCCGTCAGATTCGCCCGGCACCTTGATGTAGAGGTAGGCATCCACCTTCGGTGCGGGCGCGGCGCGCGGCCGCTCGCCCAGGCCCGCGCCCTTGATGTTGCACCAGTTGCCGGGCGAGCTGCGGATGTAGCCTTTGCCGTCGCGGCCCGTATCGATGACGAACCCCTTGCCGGTGATGCCGGCCGCGTCGAGCGCCTTCGACAGATCGCCAACGTAGCCGAGCTCGTCGTCGGGCGCGGCGTCGAGCTGTCGCTTGGGGTTGGTGGCGTCCTTGGCCGGATCGTAGTTGGACACGTTCAGCGCGAAGCCGCGGATGCGGTCGGCGCCGCCGGCCATGGTCAGCACCTCCTTGTACATCGCGACGCTGCGGCCCAGGTTCTTGGGCCAGCCGAGCCAGCCGGCGTGAGCCGCGTCGAGGTACAGAAAGACGTTCGGCAGCGACAGCTTGGTGATCGCGTAGGCGATGCCGCGCTTGTAGATGCCCTGAGCGGCCTCGCACTTGGGGTTCTGGAGGTTGGTGACCAGGTTGGCCAGCGAGTCTGGCTCCAGGACGGCGGCGATGCGCACGTCGGGGTGGGCGGCGAAGGCGGCCGCGATGACGTCGATGTACCGGTGCTGATAGCCGGCCTCGCCCGCGTCGTCGGCGGAAAGCTCGCCGGCCGAGGAGGCGGCGTTGCAGTCGCGGTTCGGCAGGTCGTAGACGACGAACGTGACCACCTCTGGCTTGCCGCCCGCCTTCTGCTTCGCCAGCGCGTCGTCGAGGTACCGCCCGACGTCCTTGGTGTCGGCGATCCAGGACAGCCAGATCGCCGTCGGGAACGTCGCCATCTTCTTGAGCAGCGCCGCGTCGTCGGGGTGCGCGACCGCCAGGCCCTCGACGGTCTTGGCGTAGTCCGGATTGATGTAGAGGTGCGCGCCCTCGAACGGGTTCACGCCGTCGGGCGCGTGCGGCGTGGTGGACGGCACCACCGGCGACGGCTTGGGCGCGGCGGCGCAAGCCGCGAGCGCAAAACCAAATCCCATGACCAACCAACCGAGACGCCTCTGATCTGCTTTCATCGTGTCACTCCTGTGCTGGGGGGCCCGCGGTGGGTCTGGGCCGGCGCTTCGGGTAGCACCCTAACGCGAACCGGGCGACGGCGCGACAGTCGTGTGAGCCGCGGATCCGGCAAGGGCTGGTTAGCCAGCCTTGCACCGTACAACGACATTATGATAGATTGAATTGTCGTTGTACGGAGGAATTATGTCGATCGTCACCTTGTCTCCCAAGTTCCAGGTTGTCATCCCCCAGCGCATTCGGGAGACCCTTGGGCTGAAGCCCGGGCAAAAGGTTGAGGCGATTCAATACCTCGATCGCGTTGAGTTCATTCCCGTTCGGTCGCCGCGCGCCATGCGGGGCTTCCTGAAAGGAATTAACACGACGGTGCCTCGCGATAGGGATCGAATGTGAATGTTGTCGATTCGTCCGCGTGGCTGGAGTATCTCGCGGATGGCCCCAACGCTGGATTCTTCGCATCGGCAATCGAGGCAACTGATGAATTGATCGTCCCCTCCATCTGTTTGCTGGAGGTGTTCAAGCGAGTATGCCAACAACGTGGTGAGGGTGCGGCCCTACAGGTCGTGGCCTTGATGCAGCAAGGGCGAGTGGTCGACCTCGATTCGGCATTGGCGCTGATCGCGGGAAAGGTCGGGATCGACGCAAAACTGGCGCTCGCGGACAGCGTAGTGCTTGCCACTGCGAGACAAGCTGATGCAACGCTATGGACCCAAGACGCCGACTTTCAAGGCCTGCCCGACGTGAAGTTCCGGGCTAAGAAGAGCCC
>CAYTTF010000410.1:0-4001 GCA_964440665.1 uncultured Myxococcales bacterium
CCGCCGCCGCGGCGCCGCCCCCGCCGGCCGCAAGAGACTCGGAGCGGCCCTCGACGGCCGTGAGCGGGGAGGCGCCCGCAGAGGCCGTGGCCGCCGATCCGAACATCGATCGCGCGTTCCTGCAGCCGACCGCGATGACCCAGCCGCGCGGGACGTTCACGTACAACAACTACGAGCTCCTTCTGCACGGTCTGAGCTACGGAGTCACCGACAACCTGCAGGTCAGCCTCACGGTCCTCTCGCCCATCACCCGGGACATTCCATTCCTGGGGATCGCGTCCGTCAAGTGGCGCGTCCAGGCCGCAGAACGGGTGCACCTCGCGCTGCAAGGCTCGCTCACCTACGTACACGTGTTCGATTCCGGCGATTCGACCAACGACGCCTTCAGCCTCGGGGTCGGCGCCTACGCGAGCGTCTGCTTGCGCGAAGACTGCTCCTCGCTGCTGTCGGCCACCATCAACTACCAGCTGGCGGTGGCCAACGATTCGACCGGCCACCTGCACCTTCTCATCTATGGCGGGTCCGTCGTTCATCGGGTATCCGGACACGTCAAGCTCCTGGTGGAGATCACCACCGCCGCCGGTCAGAGCGATACCTCCAGCCTCGACAACATCCCCGGCTTTCTCCTGAGCTACGGGGTCCGGTTCTTCACCGGCAGCGTCGCCGGCGACATCGGCTTCATCAAGCCGGTCGGGGACACCGGCAACGATGGCCTGCTGCTGGGAATTCCGTTCGTCAGCGTCTCGTATCGCTGGTAGCGCACGGTCGACGCGAGCTATCGAATTCTGAGGTGTCAGGGTGTCAGCACCCCGAGCTCCCGTCCGCCAAGGCGACAACGGCAACCGGGCGCTCGGGCCCACGTGCCCGTCGAGAGGGCGTCTTTCCGCGCTTTCGGATTCCGATCGGGGCTGGCATCCACGATGCAACTTCGCGAGTCGACCCTAAAAGGAGGTCTTCTCATGAACCACGCAACACAGTCCCATCATTCAGTCGCCCGTGAGCTTCGTCTCATCGAACAGCAAACGTCGCTCCGGATACTTCTCGCGGAGGACGACGGCGAGATGCGCCGGCTCCTCGCGCTGGTCCTGCGTCGCGACGGCCACCAGGTCGTCGAGGCGCGGGATGGAGGCGAGCTCCTGGAGGCGCTCGCCTGGACCTTGATCGAACCCGGCCGTCAGGACTTCGATCTGATCATCTGCGAGCAGTCGCTGCCCGGCGTTCCGGGCCTGACCGTCCTCGAGGGGCTGCGCGCACGCGACCGCACCACCCCGTTCATCCTGATCACCCGCAACGGCGGCATCGCCGCGCGGGCGCGGCGCCTGGACGCCTTCGTCCTGGATCGGCCATTCGACGTCCAGGCCATCCGAAACGCGATTCGGCAATCCGCCGATCCGGTGCGGCCCGCGAATGACTAGACTGGGGGCGTGAGCGAATCACCAGCCCATCCATCCGACCGGCTCGACCCAGGCGGTGCACCCCGCCCATCCGGCCGGCCGCGCGTCCTCATCAACTTTGCCTCCTCGCTGGATGGCAAGATCAACCCGGCGCCCGGACGTCGCTCCGGGCGCTTCATGATGTCGCGGCAGCGCGAAGATCTCCGGCGCATGTTCGCGCTGCGCGGCACCGCCGACGCGATCCTGATCGGCGCGTCGAACTTGCGCGTGGACGATCCGGATCTGGCCATTCCCGCGGACGAGCACGCCGCGCGACGCGCGCGGGGCGAGCGCGAGCCCCTGCGGGTGGTGGTGACCAGCAGCGCCGACGGGATCACGCCCGAGATGAAGATCTTCGATCCCGAGCGGGGGGGACCCGCGATCGTCATTCACACCGCGCGGATGCCGGCGGAGGCGCGCGCCCGGCTGGCGCCGGTGGCCGAGCTGGTCGAGCTGGGCGCCCTCGCGGTGGCGATGAACGATCTCCTCGGCTGGCTCGCGGGTAGAGGGGTGCGAACGCTGCTCTGCGAAGGCGGCGGCGATCTCTGCGCCCAGCTGTTCGCGGCGGGCGCCGTCGACGAGATCTACCTGACGCTGGCACCCCGCATCCTGGGCGGGGCGCGCGCCCCTTCGATGGTCGACGGCACAGGTTTCTTGCCCGACGAGATCCCCGACCCCAGGCTGGCCTCGGTCGAACAGATCGGCGACGAGCTGTTCCTGCGGTACGAGGTGAGCTGGCCCGGTTGAGGGCGATCAGGATCCGAGGTCGATCCGCTCGACCAGCTCGAGACCGATGCTTCGCTCGATGGCGGGCGCCGCCAGCAGCGTCGGACAGTCGGTCGTCACGACCGCGCCGACCTGCTGCGCGACGAACCCGTACTGCGTGAGGATGCTGACGGCGGCGTGCGCGGCGACGACGTTCGAAAACGAAATCCGCATGGTCTTCTTCTGGAACGCGCGTGCAGCTCAAATTCTTCCCGCAAAGGCGGAGCCGAGATCTCCGTCACGATCGGTCCTTCCGGGCTAACCAAACAGCTAAGCGCGACGGCGGTACTGGTGGCGCTGGAGAGGGAACCTAGATCTCCTTCGCGGCCTTCCAGACCGAGAAGCGCTGGCTCGGCAAAGGATCGCGCGCGAGCCGGTTCACTCGACGAAGTACACGTCGTCGACCCAGATCTCGGTCATGAGGGGAGCGCCTGCGTCCGGGGCGATGTTCCTCTGGGCCTGCCAGTTGATTCCGTAGACCTGGGTTGGCATCCACCGCGCCTGTTGGTAGCCCCACAACGGATCGATGGCGATGCCGTCGTCCGGGGCCACGCCGCCATCGCCGCCCGCATCCAGCACCACCGTAAACTGTTGCCAACTGGTCGTGAAGTGCAGGTTGTGAGCGTAGCTGTTGTAACACTTCGACGTGTTGCCGCCGCCGCCGTTACAGACCTCGCCGCGCGGGTCGGTATCCGTATCGGGCAATTGCACCTTGACTGCCAGCCAGCCCGTCGTCGGGTCCGGCGTCGTCGTCATCCCCCAGAAGGTGAAGGCCTTGTAACGGCTGATGTCGAACGGGACGGTGGTCTTGGGGATGGATGGTCCGGCGTCGCCCGCGTCGCTCGCCGACGTGTTGCTGGCGTCGGGGGCCCCCGCATCGCCGTCGGGCACCTGGGCGAACTCGAAGCCGACGCCGCAGGTGTCGTAAAGGCCGTTGAGCACACAGGACTGGCGTGCCGCGTGTGCGCTCACCTTGCTGCAATTCAACGTCTTCGTCGGCGTCGGGATCTCGCTGAAGACGAACGAACGTTGCGGTGGGCTCGACATGTCAACGCCCGCGTCGGGGAGGTAGTTCGCGCCGCTGTTGTACCAGTAGCCGGGCGACAGCGGCGAAGCGATGCCCGTGACGAACTCGATGGGCCCGTGGGTCGTTGTCTCCATATCGTCGATGAGGACGTAGTTGGAGGTCGAGGCGCTTATCTGGCAGCCCCCATCGGTCGGTTGACCGCTGTCCTTCGCACCCCCGTGACTCGCGCTGCTCGAACAAGCAGCCAGTCCAGAGAGGAAGACGAGCGAACAACCTGAGCAAAGAAGCTGCTTGCGCATCGCTACACTCCTATTTCCTCTGCAAAAGCGAGGCTATCAAAAGTCCGGGCCGGGCGACAATCTCGGTGCGTACCCGTCCTCCCCGGTGGCCCGTGACGCCGGAGAGGACGGCTTTGCGCTCAATTACTGGATGCTGATGTTGTAGTCCGTCGTGCTCCAGTTGCCACTGTAAACTTCGAAACCGGTCTGAACTCCGAGCAGGTAGGAGCTGGTCTTCATCCCGGCGTAGCCGTGGGTTGCCGCGTCCTGGAAGTACGGCAGCAAGTCGAAATTGGACACGCTGGTCGTCCCAGGCGATGCCACCCAATAACTGACGACCGATTCTCCCGTTCCATTGGTTCCGACGTATGGGGTCCGCCCTGAGACGGCGGTCCCAGGGTTGGCGACGCTGCCGAGAGGGTTCTTGCCGGTATTGCCGATCCAGACCATCAACTCGATACCCGGGACCGGCGGCGTTGCGGACGAGTTGCTGAACCA
>CAYTTF010000411.1:0-3975 GCA_964440665.1 uncultured Myxococcales bacterium
CCGTCGCCGTCGCGGTCGCCGATCGACGGCTCGAAGATGAAGCCGATGAAGGCGCGGGGCGCGGCACCACCGTAGGCATCCGCCACCCGCCAGCCGCCGCCGATCTCGAAGAACGAGTTGCGGGCCAGGTAGAGCTTGATGCCGCCGATGGCCTCGGCGGTCGGGCCCAGCTTGGTGGTGGCACCGCCCACAACGGCGGTCTTGGTCGAGCTCGTCCCGTAGCTGCCGTAGACCTCGCCCACCACGTCGAACTTCTGCGGGACGATGCCGTAGGAGAGACCGACGCCTCCCAGGAGCTCGGTGCCGATGCTGATCCCAGCCTGGGTGGTGATGTCCATGCCGTTGAAGTTCGGGGCCGGCATGTTCGGCGTGGTGGTGAACGAGCCCGCGACGTCGTTGAACACCGCGTGGTGTCCGCGGATGCGCATGCCGCCGTTGACGGCGGCCCGAAAGCGCCCGAGGTACCCGAGCTCCGTGTCGAGGACGGCGGTCGGTTGGAAAATGGTCTGCCCCTCGCCGAAGAAGGTGCTCTTGTCGCCGGTCGGGAGAATGATCGACGGAATGAGCGCCAACCCGAGGCCGTTCCGGGTGGCGTTCATGAGCCGGATCTTGGGGTGGACCTGAAGGTCGCCCAGACCCTGACTGGTGAAGGTCCAGTCGTTTCCGGCGTTGGCCCCGCCGGTTCCAGGATTGCTCGGGTAGCTCTGTCCCGAGATGATCGCCATCGGCAAGATCATCCCGAGCTCGAAGCCCAGGTGCGGGAGCTTGGTGAACCCGACCGCGGCCTGCAGCGACGGCGTGACCAGCGTGCCGACCTCGAACTTGCTCTGCTGGGGCGGCGTCCCGAACGTCGTGGTCCCGGTCAGCGTCAGCGGCTTCCGCGCGTAGGAGGTCACCAGGCCGAACGAGATGTCCCCCTGCCCCAGGATCGCCGAGGAGTTGACCGTGATGAACCCCTTCGAGTCCATCGCTGGCCGAAACATCTGCAGATCGACCGGCGCGTTTTGGAGCTGGGCTCGGGCCGTGGCGAGAAAGCCAGTAGCGACGACCGCGAAGACCGCGGCCTGGATCAAACGCCGGCTTGGGCGAACCAACATGAACACCTCCGGTAGAACCAGGAGCCCCAACGTCCGGCCCCACCGAGCTGCCTCCGACTACAGCGACGGCCATTTATAACAGCGTCGAGATCCGAATCAAAGCGCTATCCTGCGGGATCTGATGGTTCTCCTCGCAACCGAAATTCGGCCGCCGCAGGCCGACGGCGGCGAGCGGCTGACGCGCCTCGGGGCCGAGGTGGGCGCCGGGGGCATCCACCTGGGCGCCGGGTGCGATCTCGAGGTCGTGGTCGGGGGGCCCCTGGTGGCATCCGCGCTGCGCCTCGGACTGGAGGTCCCCACGCTGACGCTGCCCCTGCCCGAGCGGGCCCTGGCTCCGGGAAAACGGTTGCCGCGTCTCTCGGCGACGGCCCACGACGAGCGCGGGGCGGCGATCGGTCTGGCGGAGGTTGGTCTTTCGGTGGGCGTCTCGTTCGGAGCGCGCGTCGCGCTCCTCGATTTCGGCGCGGTGCCGCTGGCGGCGAGCGCCGCCGGGCTGGCGCGGGCATTCGCCCGTCGCGCCCTGGAGACGGACGATCCGGGCGGCTTGCTACTGGCCGACGCGCTGGCGGAGCGGCGCGCGCGCGGGCCGGAGGTGATGGATGCCTGCCGCTGGTCTCTGGAACGACTGCTGCGGGCCTCCGAGCGGGCGGGCATCCGGCTGGCGCTGGTCGTGGGGGTGACGCCCTGGCAGGCGCCGAGCCCGCGCGAGGTGGGCGAGCTTTGCGAGACGTTCGTCGGCTCGACGCTGGGTGTGGTCTGGGATCCGGCGCGTCTGTCGGTGCTGGCGGCGCTGGGCCTGACCTTGGCCGAAGAGCGGTGTCGGTCGCTGGCGGCCGTCGCCGCAGTCGCGATCGAAAGCGACGCCGTCGGTCTCGACGCCGGCTACCTGTCGGGCCTCGGCGAGCGCGACGCCCGTCTCGCCGCCATCGCCGCGCCGGCCGCCGTCCCGCGCGTTGTGACCGGAGGCGCCGACGCGACCGACACCGAAGTCGCCGTCGCCGTGGCGAACGTCGGAGCGGCGTAGATCGCGTGGGGGAGAGCGAGCTTTAAACCACCCCACGCGCGAAGACGCGCGCGGGGACCCCGGGCTCGCTCGAGCCCTTCGCGGGAGGCGCGGAACCCTCTTAGGGTTCCGATGTAGATAGGATGCTCCCGAGCTGTTTGGCGATCCCGTTCTTGATCTTCTCGGCGAAGGGCGTGAGCAGGAACCCCAGGTTCAGATCGACGTGCACACGCGACGGCTCGACGACGACGCGCGCGTCGAGCCCCTTGCGCGACACGCTGAGCTCGGTGTCGCCCTTCCAGGTGCAGGCGGCGCCGTAGTCGCGCTGGAGCTTCTCGGTGGCGCCGGAGATCCGCTGTTTCGCCTCGTCGACGGCGAGTGCGTGCGGGATATCGACCTGATACTTAGGCATGGGCGAGGTGTATCACGCGATGCCGGTCGCGGTGGCGGGATCGTAGACCAGCCGCGCGACCTCCACCTGGTTCATGGCCAGGCGCAGAAGCGTGCCGTCCCCGTGCAGCAGCGCATCGCGCTGGAACAGGTGATAGGTCCGCAGCCCCTCGCGGGTCGGCGGATCGCCGTGCGACTTTTTCCCCGGCACGCCGGAGACGACCAGGATCTTCTCGCCGGGCTGGAGCATGAACCCCGGGTCGATGACCCCCAGCACCGAGCCGCGCTTTCCCTTGCGCGCGGCGATGACCTGCAGGCCGCCTGTGTTGATCGACTGCGCGCCGGCGTTCTCGAGGATGAACCACTCCTCGTTGATCTTCTTCTTGTCGGGCGCCGCGTGCGCTTCGCGAAAAACCAGTGCCATCTCAGACCTCCAGGATCTCCGCTTCTTTTTTTCCGACGATCTCGTCGATCTTGAGCACCGACTTGTCTGTCGCGTCCTGGACCGTCTTGAGGCCCTTGCGCTCGTCGTCCTCGGTGACGGCCCCCTCTTTGAGGGCCTCCTTGATCATCTCGTTGGCATCGCGCCGCGCGCCGCGCAGGGCGACCCGGGCGTCCTCGGCCATCTTCTTGACCACCTTCACCAGTTCCTGGCGCCGCTCCTGCGTGAGCGCCGGCATCGGCAGCCGCACCAGCTCGCCGTCCGACTGCGGGTTGAGGCCCAGCTGCGCCGCCCGGATCGACTTTTCGATCTCGGGGATCAGCGATCGCTCCCAGGGCTTGATGGTGATGAGACGCGCGTCGGCGACGTTCAGCGACGCGATCTGGTTGAGCGGCGTCGGCGTGCCGTAGTAGTCGACGCGCACCCCGTCGAGAACCGACAGGTTGGCGCGCCCGGTCCGGACCTTGGCCAGCTCTCGCTTGAAGGCGTCGATCCCTTTGTCGAGATCGCCCTGCAGGCTTTTCACGATGTCGTTGATCATCGGATCTCCTTTCCCACGATGGTACCCATCGACTCGCCGAGCAAGACCCGCCGGATGTTCCCCGGCTTGGTCATGTTGAATACCAGGATCGGAAGGCTGTTGTCGCGGCAGAGCGAGATCGCCGTCGAGTCCATCACCCCGAGGTTCTGGTTCAGGACGTCGAGATACGACAGGTGGCGGAACATCCGCGCGTCCTTGTGCTTTTGCGGGTCTTTGTCGTAGACGCCGTCGACACGGGTCGCCTTCATCACGATCTCGGCGCCGATCTCCATGGCGCGCAGCGAGGCGGCGGTGTCGGTGGTGAAATACGGGTTGCCGGTGCCGGCGGCGAAGATCACGAGGCGTCCCTTTTCGAGGTGGCGGATGGCGCGGCGGCGGATGTACGGCTCGGCGACGCGCTCCATCTCGAGGGCCGACAGGACGCGGGTGTGCAGACCGCGCGATTCGAGCGCGTCCTGCAGCGCCAGCGAGTTGATCACCGTCGCCAGCATCCCCATGTAGT
>CAYTTF010000412.1:0-3935 GCA_964440665.1 uncultured Myxococcales bacterium
CGGGATCGCGCTCGGCGACATCGTCATCTCCGTCGAGACCGCCCGCCGCCGGGCCCACGGCCGGCGCCTCGGCGCCGAGCTCGAACGCCTGGCGGTCCACGGACTCTGCCACCTGTTCGGCCACGACCACCAGAAGAAGACCGAGGCCGCGGTGATGTTCGCGCTCGAGCGACGGCTGCGACGCCTACCGCTCGAGCGCGCGGGGTGAGCTCTACCTCTTGCGTCGCAGTCTGGCGCTCATGTTCGTCATGTTCGTCATGTTCGTCATGGCCGCGGTGCCAGCGTCGACGTCGCAGGTCGAGTCAAACATCGAGCAGCTCGTCGGCTCCGTGGGGCCGGTACTGACGCCTCCATCTGCTGCGAAGAACGCGTTCAAGCTGGCCGCAGTCAACGAGCTGCAGCTCGGAATCGAGTCGATGAACTGGTTTTCAGCACCCGACTCGTCGTTGAGACACTTGCTGTAGTTACCCACGGTCGCCTGACACGACGGGATCGACGAAGCGTTGCAGGTTTCAGTGCCGCCATCCGCGTCGAACAAGCAGCTGGTGTCCGCCTCCGACTGGGCGCACATCGCTTGCAATTGGGCATTGGTCGCCGTGGGATTCTGCTGGAGGTAGCGGTAGGTGCTCTCCGCGGCGTTGCTCCGCCTGACCTGGTCACAGAGGCTGGGAAACAGAAACTGCTGGACGTAATTGTCGATGTCGGCACAGAGCTGAGTCACCTGGGCGGGCGTGAGTCCGGTGAGCTTCGTGCCGGGCGCCACGCTGGTGGTGAAGGGGCCTCCACCACTGGTTCCGCCGCCGCCGTTGCCCGTGCTGCCTCCCGGGCTGCTGCTGCCGCAGCCGATCAGAGCCGCGAGCGTCACCAAACCACCGAGCCCCAGACCTTTGATATGCATTTACGGATCTCTCCTCTGAAGGCTGGGCGGAGAGTTTCACACGAGTTGGGGGGGCCGCCAGACGGGAACCCGATCGGGGCGGACCGCCCGCTCAGAAGCGCATCCCGCGCTTGGCGCGGTATAGGAACCATTTCCAGGTCAGATAGCCGGCCCCCGCGGCCGCCGGGATGATCAGGAACGTGCTGGCGCTGGCGACGCCCAGAAGGACGGTCCCACCCCACGCCGCGGCCGCGTACATTCCCTTCTTCTTGGCTTCCGCCTTGTCGCGCGCGATCAAGCTTTCCATGCGGCCTCCCCCCCAAAGATGCCACTCGAACCTGGGCGGCGCTACGGTCTCGTCGAAGATGGCTAATTCAATAGCTGGGGCGGATTCAGGCGGAAGGGGGCGATCTCGGCGTCGAATTTATCGCCCTCGCTGGTGACCATCTGGTAGCTGCCCCGCATGGTTCCTGCGGGCGTGGCGATCACGCACCAGCTGGTGTATTCGAATTCTTCTCCGGGACGGAGCACCGGCTGCGCGCCAACCACCCCCTCGCCGCGGACCTCCTGCACGGCGCCGCGGGCGTCCGAGATGATCCAGTGGCGGCTCTTGAGCTGCGCCGTCACCGTCCCTTGGTTGGCGATGTTGACCGTGTACGCGAACGCGTACTGCCGCGCGGAGATCGACGAGCGCTCGGCTATGTACTCGGTGCGAACCGTGACCAGAATTCCCTGGGTGAGCGCAGAGGACATGGGTGTTTGCTCGACAACGTGCCAAAATTGCGCGATGCATTCAAGGGCCAGCATGGAGATGGTCTCTTCTCGATGAGCGGCGTCGCGATCGCCGGGGCCACCGGCCTAGTCGGGACCGCCTTGGCGGCCTCTTGCGCGCGCGACGGGATCCGGGTCTCGGCGCTGGTGCGCGACGTCGCCCGTGCCGCCGAGCTCTTGCCGGCGGCGACGCTGCACGCCTGGGATGCGACCCGGGGCTCCCCGCCGGAGGCGGCTTTCGAGGGCGTCGACGTGGTGGTGAATCTGGCCGGTGAATCGATCTCCGGTGGCCGCTGGACCGAGGCGCGCAAGAAGCTCCTGCGCGACAGCCGGGTGGTCGGTACGCGCGCGCTGGTCGATGCGCTGCGCGGGCTGCCGGACCGGCCGAGGCTTTTGATCTCGGCCTCCGGGACCGGACTTTACGGCGACCGGGGCGCCGAGATCCTGACCGAAACCGCGGCGCCGGGGCAGGGCTTTCTCGCCGAGCTGGCGCGGGACTGGGAGGCGGAGGCGATGAAGGCCGCCGAGATCGGGATGCGGGTGGTGATCCTGCGCAACGGGGTGGTGCTGTCGAAGGGCGGCGGCATGCTGCGCAAGATCCTCCCGCCATTCCGGCTCGGGCTCGGGGGCAAGATCGGCAGCGGCGCGCAGTGGATGCCCTGGATCCACCTGGAAGACGAGATCGGGTTCATCCGTTACGCGATGGCCCACGAATCGGTGCAGGGGGCGTTCAATGCCGTGGCGCCCGAGCCCGCCACCAACGGCGAGTTCGTGCGGGCGATCGGCGAGGCGCTGGGCCGACCCACGGTCCTGGCCGCGCCCGCCTTCGCGCTGCGGCTGGCGCTCGGGACGACGATGACCGATGAGGTGCTGCTGGCCAGCCAGCGCGCCATGCCGGTCCGAACGCTGGAGACCGGGTACGCCTTCCACCACCCGTTGCTGCGTCCGGCGCTGGTCGAGCTGCTGGCGAAACGGCGTGGTCCGGAAGCCGCCGCGGCGGCCAGCTCCACCTGACCGACCCCGATACGGGTGGCCGTCCCGCTTGCGTCGCGCGCGAACGGATGCCACGCTCGAATTCCGCGCGGCGCCCCCCGCCGGGCCGCCACCAACAATTTTGCCGAAGGGCGAGAGATCACATGGCGCGCATACTCCTCGTCGATGACCAGCCCGGTGGGGCACGCGCCGCCGTGGAGACGGTGGCCCGCGCGGCCAAGGCCGGCGAGATCGAACGGGTGGCATCGGCCCCGGCGGCCCTGGCGCGGCTCGACGCGCAGCCCTTCGACTTCGTGCTCCTGCCGCCCGAAGGGCTGAGGACGGCGCTCGCGGGCGGATTGCGCAGCGGCGGCGACGTTCTGCGCGAGACCTTCGACGTGTTCGAGGACGGCGTATGTCTGGTGGCCCCCGACGGGACGCTCGAGGTCGCGAACACGTCGGGCACGCGGCTTTACGACGGCGGGCTGCGCCCCGATCTGCAAGCCGCGGCGCGCGAGGCGATCACCCGTGGCGCCACGGCGGATCGCAGTCTCTCCTTCGACGGGCGGGCCTTCGCGGTGCGCGCCTACCCGCTGCCCGGGCGGGGCGCGGTGCTTTACGTCCGCGACGCGACCGACGAGCGGGAGCGCGAGATCGGACGTCTCCAGGCCGAAAAACTGGCGTCGATCGGCTTGCTCGCCGCGGGCGTCGCGCACGAGATCAACAACCCGGCGGCCTTCGTGCTGGCCAACATCGAGGCGCTGGCGGGCCACATGCGGCTCATCGAAGAAAAACTGCGCGACTTGCCCGACGGGGGCGCGGCGCGCCTCGGCCTGTCCGACCAGCTCTTCGAGGCCAACGCGATTCTCCAGGAGTCGAAGGAGGGGATGGCGCGCATCCACCGGATCGTGCGCGATCTGGCCGCTTTTTCGCACACAGACGAGGACACCAGCGTTCCGGTCGACGTGAACACGGCCATCGAATCGGCGCTCAGCATGTTGCGCAACGAGCTCAAATATCGGGCGCAGGTCGAGCGGGACCTCTCCGCCACCCGGATGGTGCGCGCCAGCGCCGCGCGCCTCGGCCAGGTGTTCCTGAACCTGATCCTGAATGCCGCCCAGGCCCTGGACGAGGCGGACGCGCGACACAATCGGGTGCGCGTACGGACCTTCGACGACGGCGCCAGCGTGGTCGTCGAGATCTCCGACAACGGTCCGGGGATCCAGGCGGAGATCCTCCCCCGCATCTTCGAGTCTTTCTTCACCACCAAGCCGCGCGGGATGGGGACGGGGCTGGGGCTGCCGATCTCGCTGGG
>CAYTTF010000413.1:0-3935 GCA_964440665.1 uncultured Myxococcales bacterium
TGCGGTCCGACCGGCGACATGAGCTTCGCCGATCCGGCGGTCCGGATCGCGCAGTTCGTGAATGCGTTCGGCGACAACAGCAAGCTGGCCTCCATCTGCGACTCCAGTTACCAGAGCTCCATGACGGCCATCGCGAATAAGATCGGTGCGCTCATCAAGCCAAAGTGCGTCGCCGGGTCGATTCAGCAAGTGAACGGCCAGCCCAACTGCACCGTCATCAACCATGTGACGGTGGGGACGAATGAGCAGGATTTCAATATCGCCTCTTGCGCGAGCAATGGCGGCACCGCGCCTTGCTGGACGCTGAACGCGCCCAACGCGACGAACAACTGCGCGGCCGGTACCGAGGAGCTGGCGGTCAGCACCGACCCGGCCAATCCGATGCCGGATAGCCTCAATAGCACTATCCAGTGCGCGACCTGCATCGCCGGCGTCCCTGCTCCGGGCTGCAAATGCTTGGGGACGCCCAACGACGTCGCCGGCTGTCTCTAGCAGCTGCCCTCCGCAAGAAAACGGCTGCCTCTGCAATGGATCGGCGGCAAGTCCAGCTTGGCGCCGCATCATGAGCGGTTCCCGAACTACGCTTTCTCCTCGAATCGCAGCCGTCGCGTAGACTGACGGCGTGCTGGAACGCTTCCGTCCGGGGACGGGCGACAAGTCACCGCTCTCCCTCGCGGGCGACGGGCGCGGCGTCCTCTGCCTGCACGGCATCACCGGGACGCCGTTCGAGGTCCGTCCGCTCGCGGAGGCCTTCGGGCGGCTCGGCTGCTCGGTGGAGGCGCCGATGCTGGCGGGCCACGGCGGAACGCTGGCGGACCTGGCGCGCATGGGGTGGCCCGACTGGCTTCGCTCGGCCGAGGAGGCGCTGGACCGCTTGCAGGCGCGCGTGGGCGGTGCCCAGATCGCGATCTGCGGCTTCTCGATGGGCGGCCTGCTCGCCCTGCGGCTGGCGCGCCTCTTCCCGGAGCGCGTTTCCGCGCTGGTCGTGATGTCGGCACCGCTGCGGCTGCGCCGTTTTCAAGTGACGGGGATCCGAGCGCTGACCCGGCTGCCGATCGACTTTGGCGCGCGGCCGATGGTCTGCGTCCCCAAGGTGAACGGCTCCGACATCTCGGATCCCGAGATGCGCTACCTGAATCCGGGCCTGCGCGCGTTCCCGCTCGCCGCGCTGCGGGCGCTGGTCGATCTGATGGACGTGACGCGCGCGGATCTGCCGGCGATCCGGACACCCACGCTGGTCGTCCACGGCCGCCAGGACCACACCGTGCCGATGGAAGATTCCCTCGAGCTGACCGGCAGCCTCGGCAGCGACATCATCGAGCGCCTCTGGCTCGACAAGTCGTTCCACATCGTGACCCTCGACGTCGAGCGCGCGATCGTGGCCGACGCCGCGGCGCGATTTTTCGCCCGCTACGCAGGTTGGTCGACGGCCCGGACCGTAGAGCTGCCCACCCCACCAAACATCGATCGGTGATAGCGTAGGGCCGCCATGCAGGACCTGGTGGTCGCCATCGATCAGGGGACGACCGCCGTGCTAACATCAAAACAATGCCCGCGGACGACCTTTTAGCAAAGGTGCTCAGGCTGCCGCGCGACGAGCGGGCGCGCTTGGCGGGCGAAGTTCTCTCCAGTCTCGAAGAGAGGGACGACGACGTGGCAATGGCCTGGGCGGCCGAGCTCGAACGACGCTCGCGAGACGTTGCCGAGGGCCGCGTGGTTGCGATCGATTGGGAGACGGCGCGCGTGGAGATCGTGAACGAGCTCGAGCGGCGCCGTGCGGGTCAGTCTTCACCCTGAAGCCCGCGATGAGCTGCGGCTCGCAGCGATCTGGTATGACGAGAGGCGCGTGTCGGTCCCTCCTCGAAAACCACCAGCCGATGAATCGGTGATAGCGTAGTCCCGCCGTGCAGGACCTGGTGGTCGCGATCGATCAGGGGACGACGGGCACGACGGTGCTGCTGGTCGATGCCGCGCGGACCGTGCGCGGGCGCGGCTACCGGGAGCTTCCGCAGATCTACCCGCGTCCCGGCGAGGTCGAGCACGATCCGGAGGCGATCTGGGGCTCGGTGACCGGCGCGCTGGCCGATGCGCTGGGCGGCGTCGACGTCCGGCGGATCGCGGCGCTCGGGATCACCAACCAGCGTGAAACGACGCTGCTCTGGGAACGGGAGGGCGGGCGGCCGGTGGCGAACGCGATCGTCTGGCAGGACCGGCGAACGGCGCCGTTCTGCGCGACGCTCAAGGCGGCCGGGCACGAGCCGGCGGTGCGCGAGCGGACGGGGCTGGTTCTGGATCCGTATTTTTCGGCGACCAAGATCCGCTGGCTGCTCGACGGCGTCGCGGGCCTGCGCGCGCGGGCCGAGGCGGGGGCGATCGCTTTCGGCACCGTCGACAGCTTTCTGATCTGGCGACTGACCGGCGGTCGGGTGCACGCGACCGACGTGACCAATGCGTCGCGGACGTTGTTGCTCGAACTGCGGACGCGCCGGTTTTCCGACGAGCTCTGCGCGCTCTTTGGCGTGCCGCCGGCTCTGCTGCCGGAGGTCCGCCCGTCGTCGGGGCGGATCGGACAGACGCGCGGCGTGCCGGGGCTCCCCGACGGCATTCCGATCACCGGTGTGGCGGGCGATCAGCAGGCCGCTCTCTACGGCCAGGATTGTACCGAGCCGGGCGACGCCAAGTGCACCTTCGGGACGGGGGCCTTTCTGCTGATGAACGTCGGCGCCGAGCCGAAGCCGTCGTCGCGCGGTCTGCTGTCGACGATCGCCTGGACGCTCGACCCAGCGCCGGTGGAGGTCGGCTCTGCCAAAAAAGCTGCTCCGCCGACCGAGGGGCGGGGGACGGCCTACGCGCTGGAAGGGAGCGCCTTCGTCGCCGGCGCGCTGGTGCAGTGGCTGCGCGATGGCCTCGGTATCATCGCGAGCGCCTCCGAGATCGAGGCGCTCGCGCGGTCGGTACCCGATTCGGGCGGCGTCACGATCGTCCCGGCGCTGACCGGTCTGGGCGCGCCGCACTGGCGCGCGGAGGCGCGGGGGCTCATCAGCGGAATCACGCGCGGGACGACGCGCGCCCACATCGCGCGCGCCGCGCTGGAAGCGATCGCGCTGCAGAACGTCGACCTCGTCACCGCCATGCAGGCCGACGCCGGGCGCCCCATCAACAGTTTTCGCGTCGACGGTGGCGCCGCCGCCAACGATCTGCTGATGCAGACGCAGGCCGATCTCCTGGACGCGCAGATCTTCCGCCCCGAGATGGTCGAGTCGACCGCGCTGGGCGCCGCCAAGCTGGCCGCCCTCGGCGTCGGCTTGCCCCCGGTCGACAAGGGGGGCGAGACCGCCCGCATGCGAATCTTCAACCCGACCATGCCCGCCGAAACCCGCGCCGACCTGCTCGCCCGCTGGGCCGATGCCGTCGGTCGGGCGTAGGCCGCTGAGCGGGTACTTCGGACCCATCCGGCCCTCCCCGCGGAAAAGAGCTTGATCGGGGGGCGCGCTATTTGCGAACGTGCGGGTTTCTATGACGGCGCCGCCCCTAAACGGAGACCCCACGGCTCTCCCGCTCGTCTCCTGTGCCGTCTCGCACCCGGGGCGCCAGCGCAAAGAGAACGAGGACGCGTTCGGCAACTTCATCGACGGGCGGCTGTTCGTGGTGGCCGACGGGATGGGCGGGCACAACGCGGGCGCGGTCGCGAGCGCGCTGGCGGTCGACGCGATCGAGACGTTTTTTCGTTCGTACCACGCCCAGCCGCAGCAGGCCTGGCCGCACCCGATCGACCGATCCTTGTCGCTGGCGGCGAACCTGCTGCGCGTCGGCATCAAGGTGGCCAACGACAACATTCGCGCCGCGGCCGCGAAGGACCGCGCCCGGGCGCGCATGGGGACCACCGCGATCGCCATGGCGATCGGCGAGGAGCAGCTGGCGATCGCGCACGCCGG
>CAYTTF010000414.1:0-3913 GCA_964440665.1 uncultured Myxococcales bacterium
CGATCGCCGAGCGCGCCGGGACTACGCGGCGGGCTCGCCTTCGACCCCCGCCCACGCCGAGCTCGGGCCCGGAAATCTGTTCGCCACCGGCCTGGTCGCGGGCGGCGCCGTCGCCGGGGTGGCGGTGGCGCTGCTGACCGTGACCGATCGCGGAGCGGGCGTCGTCGCGCGGCTTTCCGTCGAGCATGCCTTGACCGGCCGGCTCGGCGCCGGCGGCTACCAGATCCTCGGCCTGTGCTGCTTCGCGACGATGGCGGTGACCCTGGCGCGCGTCGCCCGCTCGGCCGGCCCCCCCGAATAACCAGGGCGACGGCGGCGCGGCGAAGTTGGGATTGCGCGGCCAGAGAGATTCGAACTCCCGACCCTCGGTTCCGTAGACCGATGCTCTATCCAGCTGAGCTATGGCCGCGTGTGAGAGGCACACGTATGCCGTGCGCCTGCGCCCCCGTCAAGAGGGAGCCGGCGGAAAACCGCCGGGCGTCTTGCGCCTGCGGGCCGGTTCCTCTATCGTGCCGCGTACTGGATAGCAGCGGTACTGGAGAGGTGGCCGAGAGGCCGAAGGCGGCGGTTTGCTAAACCGTTATACGGCCCAAAAGCTGTATCGAGGGTTCGAATCCCTCCCTCTCCTCGGAGTGGTCACTAAACCTGTGGAGGCAAAGATGCGGAGGAACATGACGATGAAGGCGACAAGGGGGATCATCGGGGCGATCGTGTTGATGGCGGCGGGCTGCACGGTCAAAAATAGTACCGGCGGGGGGGCGGATACGCTGGTCGCCAATGCCCATGAGACTGTTCCTTTTGGTACGTGTGTCGCCGTCGAAGGACCGTACTCCGTGGTGTCCGGCACGGACTTCGAATACAGCGTGATCAACACCTATAATGACGATTTCGACGTCGGCATCGACACCGGCGGCTGCGACCTGACCTACGCCTACTCGGTCGCAGCGGGGAACGATGTGGCCAACGGGGATATCGTGCCTGCAGGAAGCTACTACCTCGAGATTAGCTGCCAAACCAACGGCGGCCTCCCCTGCCAGCCCCTTCTGGACTACTGGACGGCCAACTAGCAGGGCTTCGAGGAGGAGGAGGGATTCGAACCCCCGGAGCTTTCGCTCTACAGTTTTCAAGACTGTCGCCTTCGACCACTCGGCCACTCCTCCGGTACTAACGACTCTCGGTACTTACGCCCTGGGCGGCGGGGTCGTCAACCGCCGCTGTGGCTGTTTCCTGGCTGATCGTACCGCGGTGATCGGCTATGTCGATCACCGCCCCGAGACGATCGCGTTCCTGGATCGCTCGATCGTTGGTCATCGGTGACGTTGACGCCGTGGAGCGTCCGGAGAAGTTGGAGCCCTCGAAAATGAGGGCTACGTCTCGGTCATCAGACCTTGGATCCGTCGGTGCGGCTGGTATCTTTGACGTCACGGCGTCACCACCTTGGGGACCGACGTGGTAGCCTTGGAACCGTGAGTGACGAAGCCGCCAACGTGGTCCTGCGGCACCTGCGGGAGTTCCGCGCCGAGCTGAAGACGGACTTCGCCAGCCTGCGCACCGACCTGGATGAGCGGCTCGTGAAGATGGAGTTGCAGCTCGCCGACCTCCGAGGGCTCATGCTCGCCACGCGGGCCGACCTCGGCCGTCAGGTTGAGATCTCCGCGCCGAGCTGAGTCCGGCCTCCGAGACATCCGCGTCACGGACCGGCTGGCCGCCCTCGAAAGCCAGGTGGCCGAGCTGCAGCGCCAGCGCGGGTCCTAGTGTCGCGTGGAAGCTGACAACCTCGTCCTGACGCACCTCCGGGAATTCCGGTCGCACGTCGATGTACGCTTCGACAAGGTCGACGCCCGGTTCGACAAGGTCCACGGCCCACTCGACGAGACCGACGTTCGACTCGTGAAGGTCGAGGCTCGCCTGTCCGACGTGGAGGGTGTCACGCGCACGACGCTGACCGAGGTCGTGGCCCTCGCCCGCAGGATGGAGCACATCGAGATTCTGGCGAGGCTGGGTTGGAGGTAGCATCAAGAGGTGCTCGCCGCGATCTTCGCGGTCGCCTTTGCGGCCGCCATCCCCTCCCCGCCAATCGCGGTCGGCGATCCGGCGCCGGCGCTGGATGCGGTGACGCCCGACGGCGCGTCGGTCCCCGCGGGCTGGTTCGATGGCGACGTCAACGTGGTAGCCTTCTTCGCGACCTGGTGCAAGCCCTGTCACCGGGCGCTGCGCGAGCTGGTGGCGATCCGCCAGCTGATCGGCCCCCGGCTGCGCTTCGTGCTGATCGAAGCTGGTGATGACCCATCGGAAGTGCGGCAGTTCCTGGCTCAGAATCCGGTTCCAGAAGGCGCCGTCGTCACCACCGATCTTTCGGGAACCGCCAGGCAGCGCTGGGGATGCGAGGCGTACCCGACCCTGTTCATCGTCGACCGCACCGGCGTCGTCCGGTACATCAACCACGGTTGGGGGGAGGGATCCCAGGCCAAGTATCTGCGTCGGATCCACGACGTGCTGGGCGACGCGACCCCGGGTGGGGCCGCCAAGAGTCGTTCGAGCGCGCGCTCCGGCATCACACCGGCCCAGCCGGAGCGGCCACCGCGGCGCGAGGTGGTCAGAGGGGTCGAGATCCCTCGCGGCCCCTGACTCAGTCTTCGCGGACGCCCAGCGCCGGCGACGGGAACGGGGCGGCGTTCGTGTCGGGGCTGGAACCGGGAGACGCCGGTGAGGACCCCGGCGACGATACGGGCGGGCGCTCGTCCGAGGGCGACGCCGGCTCGTCGATGGCCGAGGGCGGGGGAACGGCGCTGGCGACCGGCATCCGCGACAGCTCGTCGCGGCGGTCGCGGTCGCGGCGCTCGCTGGGCTGGCGCCAGTCGACGGGAACCGACGGTTCGATCAGGAAGGTTTCCGGGTTGGGGAGAATTAGTGCGTGCCGCAGGACCTCGTCCATGTGCTCGACCGGGATGACCTTGAGCGTCTTGAGCACCCGTTTCGGGATGTCGCGCAGGTCCTTGGCGTTCTCCTTGGGCATGATGACGGTCGTGATGCCCGATCGGTGCGCGGCGAGAATCTTCTCTTTGAGGCCGCCGATCGGCAGCACCCGACCGCGCAGCGTGATCTCGCCGGTCATGGCCAGATCGCGCCGGACCGGCACGCGCAAGAGCGCCGAGACCAGCCCCGTGCACATGGTGATCCCGGCCGACGGACCGTCCTTGGGGATCGCCCCCTCGGGAAAATGCACGTGGATGTCGGTGCGGCTGTAGAAATCGCGATCCAGGCCCAGCGACGGCGCGCGCGAGCGGACGTAGCTGATCGCCGCCTGCGCCGACTCCTGCATGACGTCGCCGAGCTTGCCGGTCAGCACCAGCTTGCCTTTGCCCGCGACGATCGACACCTCGGTCGCCAGCAGATCGCCGCCGTACATCGTGACCGCCAGGCCCATCACGAGACCGATCTCGTCCTGGCCCTCCTGGCGCCCGTACCGGAAGCGGTGCGGCCCCAGGTAGCGGGTGAGCCGCTTGGGGGTGACCCGCCAGCCGGTTCCGGCCCCGTCGCTCAGCGTCCGGACCGGGGCCTTCTTCGCGACCACGTCGCGCGCGATCTTCCGGCAGACGGTCGCTATCTCGCGCTCCAGGTTCCGGACGCCGGCCTCTTTCGTATAGAAGTGGATGACGTCGCGGACGGCGTCGTCGGGAAACTCGACCGGCACCTCCGCGATGCCGTTGTCGCGCTTCTGCTTGGGAATCAGGTAGCGCTCGGCGATCGAGACCTTCTCGAACTCGGTGTAGCCGGGGAGCTGGATGATCTCCATCCGGTCCTGCAGTGGGATCGGGATCCCATGCAGGTAGTTGGCCGTCGTGATGAACATGACGTCCGAGAGGTCGTAGTCGAGATCGAGGTAGTGGTCGTTGAAGGTGCTGTTCTGCTC
>CAYTTF010000415.1:0-3910 GCA_964440665.1 uncultured Myxococcales bacterium
GCGACCCGCAGCTTGCGCTCGGCGTGCTCCACCTCGAGCGCCTTCTTGATGTACGAGAAGCGGAGCTTGACCAGCTGCCGATCCTCTTCGTAGAGCTTCTTGGCCTTGACCAGCACCTTCTCGCGGACGCCGACCTTGCCGAAATCGTGCAGCACGCCCGCGTACTCGATCTGCTGCAGCTGGGTGTCGTTGAAGCGCACGTCGGCGAACAAGCCGTCGGGGATGGCGTCGATTTTCTTGGCCAGTTCCACCGACAAGGTGGCCACCCGGCGCGAGTGACCGGAAGTGGTCGGATCGCGGGATTCGATGGCGATCACAGCCGCGTCGACGAAGCCGTCGAACAGCTTCCGAATCTCGTCGTAGAGCAGCGCGTTCTCCAGCGAGACGCCCGCCTGCGCCGCCCAGGCCAGCGCCAGCTCCTCGGCCCGCTGGTCGAACGGAATCACCTCGCGGTCGATGTCCGCGGGCGCCAGCGCCTGGCCGGGTTTGCGTTTCTTGTTGATGAGCTGGACGACACCGATCACCTCGCCCATCGCCGACAGCATCGGCACGGTGAGCATCGAGCGGGCCCGGTACCCGGTCTTGTCGTCGAAGCTGCGGTTGTGGCGGAGGGTCGGCGTGCGTCTAGCTGGAGCTGCCGGGGCCGGCGATCCGTTGGTGCCGATAGTGCCGGTCGCGCTGGCCGCGCCGGCCGCCTGGTCTTGCAGGCGGGCCAGATCGGCGATGTTGATCGGCTGGCCGGAGAGCGCCGCCTGTCCGACGATCGATTTCTCGTCGACGGCCAGCGTGAACTCCTTGAAGTCGATCTTGATCGAATCGTTCTGCGAGAGCATGAACCGCAGTCGCTTCTGCGGCGGGCTCGCCTCGTCGTCCTCGATCACGTAGACGCTGCCGGCGTCGGCGCCGGTCACCTGCCGACAGGAGTCGAGGATCAGCGCCAGAAGCTTGCCGATGTCCCGCTCCGAGGCGAGCGCCCGCGAGGTGGCGACCAGCTGCGACAGCTCGTAGCGGGAACGCTCCGCAGCAGCCTGCTCTTCGGTGGGTGGCGCTCCCGGCTCGCTCACGGGCCCCAGATTACCTCAACCCGGGGTCGGCTTGGCTTTGGCGTTGTCGTAGGCCTTGATGATCTGCTGAACCAGCGGGTGCCGCACCACGTCCACCTCGGTGAAGTAGCGAAAGGCGATCCCGGGGATGTTGGAGAGCAGCGTGATCGCCTCGTTCAGGCCCGAACGGCGGTTGTCGGGCAGATCGATCTGCGTCACGTCGCCCGTGATCACCGCCTTCGACTCGAAGCCGAGACGGGTGAGGAACATCTTCATCTGTTCGGGGGTGGTGTTCTGCGCCTCGTCGAGGATCACGAAGGCGTCGTTGAGCGTGCGGCCGCGCATGAAGGCGATCGGCGCAACCTCGATGAGGCCGCGGGCGACCAGCTGGTCGGCCTTCTCGAAGTCCATCATGTCGTGGAGGGCGTCGTAGAGCGGCCGCAGGTAAGGGGAGACCTTCTCTTCCATGCTGCCGGGGAGAAACCCGAGACGCTCGCCGGCTTCGACGGCCGGCCGGGTGAGGACGATGCGCTTGACCTGCTTTTCCATGAGCGCCCGGATCGCGAGCGCCATGGCCAGGTAGGTCTTGCCGGTGCCGGCCGGTCCGATGCCGAAGACGATGTCGTGCTCCCGGATCGCGTCGGCGTAGCGCTTCTGCGCGAGACCCTTGGGGGAGATCGGGCGGGCGCGTCCGGCCACCAGGATCGTGTCGTGGAAGACGTCGCGCAGATCGACGCCCGCATCGGCGCGCAGCGCGACGGCGGCGCGGCCGATGTCCTCGGGGCCGATCGACTTCCCGCCACGCGCCATGCGGTAAAGCTGGTCGACCAGGCTGCGCGCGACCGCCACCATCTCGACCGGACCGACGATGGTCAGATCGTTGCCGCGGCTGTGAACCTGCGCGCCGGTCTCGCGCTCGATGATCTTGAGGTTGGCGTTCCGCTCGCCAAAGAGCGCCAAGGCGACCCGGTTGTCCTCCAGGGTGAGGCGCTCGGTGACGAGACGCCCGGTGGCCGTGTCGCTCAACGTCCATGCAGATAGCACGCGGGTCGGGCGCGTTCAAACCTCCACCCAAACGCGTTATGCTGCGCGCCGTGCCGAGCCCGCCCCTGCCCGCTGCGCTTCCAGATCTGGCGCCGCTGCCGGGCAAACAGACGGGTGGGGAGCTGACCAAGCTGTGCGGCCTGATGCAGCGGCTCCTGGCCCCGGACGGCTGCCCCTGGGATCGCGAGCAGACGCTGGAGACGCTGGTTCCCTATCTGGTCGAGGAGACCTACGAGGTGGTCGACGCGCTCGCCAGCGGCAACGCCGACGATCACCGCGAGGAGCTGGGCGACCTGCTGCTCCAGATCGTCTTCCAGTCGGAGCTGCGGTTCGCCGAGGGGAAGTTCGGCATCGACGACGTCGCGCGCGGGATCGTCGCCAAGCTGGTGCGCCGGCACCCGCACGTGTTTGGGGATGTCGTCGCCAAGGACGCCGGGGACGTGCTGGCCAACTGGGCCAAGCTCAAGGCCGCCGAGAAGGCGGAAAAGGGAAAGCACGGCGCGCTGGACGGAATCCCCAAGAGCGCGCCGGCCCTCCTGCGGGCCACCCGCGCGGGCGAGAAGGCCGGCGCGGTCGGCTTCGACTGGCCCGACGCCGACGGCCCGCGCGCCAAGATCGACGAGGAGCTGCGGGAGCTGGACGAGGCCCGCCGGAGCGGCGATCGGGTGCAGATGCAGCGCGAGCTCGGCGATCTGCTGTTCTCGACGGTCAACCTGGCCCGCAGGATGGGCCTCGACGCCGAGCAGGCGCTGCGCGACTCGACCGATCGCTTCGCGCGCCGATTCGGCCACGTCGAGCGGACGCTGGCCGAGCAAGGGCGCGCGGTCGCCGACGCCTCGCCCGACGAGCAAGAGCGACTTTGGGAATCCGCCAAGCGCGCCGAAGGTCTAGAGTAGCCGACGATGCCGAAGGCCCCTTCGCGGTCCGATTCGCCGTTCGATTGGTTGGATTCCCGACCGAGCCGCGAGCGCGCGAAGATCGAGCAGGGACGCCGGGAGGCGATGTACCGAACGGAGCTGGAAGAGCGCGCCGGCTTGCTCCACCGCCTCGGCCACGGACGCGACTGGGCCCGCACGCGCCTGCTGGCGAATCTCGACTGGGACTTCGCACCCGGGCCGAGCCCGATCGGCGCCGCGGCGGTCGACGCCATCCTCGACCGGGTGTTCGGCCAGACGACGCCCGGAAAATCCAGCCCGCGCGGCAAAGGGGGGACCCGATGAAAGACAGACAGCTCCAAACTATGGTCGCGATCGCGACGCTGGCGACCACGCTCGGCGCCGTCGGTTGCGGCGTCAACGAAGATCTCTACAACGCGACGGTCAAGGACCGCGACGCCCAGAAGCAGAAGCTGGCGGCCACCGAGAGCGATCTCGAGAAGGAACGCGCCCAGCACAAAAAGGACGTGGCCTCCCGCGACGCGCGCGTCACGGTGCTCTCCAACAAGCTCGCCTCGCTGGGACAGGACGTGTCGCGACTGGAAACCGAGCGCGGCAACCTGGGCGGCGAGCTCGAGCAGGCGCAGAAACGCATGGAGGAGCTGAGGAAGGCGCAGGCCCAGGCCGAGGCGCGCGCGGCGCAGTTTCGCAAGTTGGTCACGCAGTTCAAGGCGCTCACCGACGCTGGCAAGCTGCAGGTCGAGATCCGCGAGAACCGAATGATCGTGCGTCTGGGCGACAAGATCCTGTTCGACCCGGGCAAGACCGATCTCAAGCCCGAGGGCAAGGACGCGCTCACCCAGGTGACGGCGGTGCTCAAGTCGCTCCCCAACCGCAACTTCCAGGTCGCCGGCCACACCGACAACGTGCCGATCAAATCGAAGCGCT
>CAYTTF010000416.1:0-3839 GCA_964440665.1 uncultured Myxococcales bacterium
ATGGTCTGGCAGCCCAGCTGCACCGGGCGATGCGACACCGGATGCACGCCCGACATGAGCAAGGGCCGGCTGCTGATCGGCGTGCGGGGCGATACCTCGCTGACCTGGGTCGACGTCGACCTCTCCAGCACCAGCCCGTTCAACTGTGGCCAACCGGCCGGGGGGACCCCGGCCGAGTGCAATGCCGCGAGCCGCATCATCGACACGACGTCGGCTCTGGTGACCGAAGCGACCGACAAGGCCGCGCCTCTGGTTCCTCTCCCGGACGAGCCCTATGCGTTGGCCCTAGATTCCAGGCTGAGTCTGCTCTACGTCGGTCACCTGGTCGGGAGTACCGCCACCGTCGACACCGGCGGCGTTTCTCTGTTCGACGTCTCGTCGTCGTCGCCGCTCACCAGCGACAACTTCATCTCCCCATTCGGCAGCCCCTTCCCGCCGAATTCCGCCGGGGCCTACGGGATCACGGCTCTCAAGCTTCACGTGCCGCTCGGTCAATCGGCCGTCGTCGGCGCGAGCCAGGAGATCTTCGCCAGCTCACGTTACGTTCCGCTGGTCACGGCGATGGTGCCGTTCGGCATGCTGTCCCAGTGTCCGGGAGATGTCACCGACGAGGTCGTCGAGCCGGCCGGCGACACCTTCAACTCCGAGCAGCTCGGATCGGAGATGCGGGGCATCGAGTTCATCGACCCACCCGCGCCGGATCTCGGCACGCCGCCGCCGCCCGCCGAGCGCGCCTACGCGCTCCAGCGTGTGCCGCCGTATCTGGTCGGCTTCGGCATCTCCGCCAACGAGGCGGGCGGGACCAGCGCCACACCCACCGACCTCCTGGAGACCTGCTCGAGCCCCACCTTCCTCTATCAGCATGACGCCGGGGCCGGCATCCGCCTCTACGTCAGCTGCTTCGATACCGGCGAGGTCTACGTCTTCGATCCGACCGGCCCCACACTGGACACGATCTTCCAGGCAGGCCGCGGTCCGGCCGGTATGGTGTTCCCCGAGGCCGACCCGACGATCGCCTATCTGATCGGCTTCTCCGACAACAACGTTTCTGTCCTGGATCTGGCCCCGGGAAGCGCGACGCAATACCACGTCATCCAGCGGCTCGGGTTTCCGAGCGTGACGCCGCGATGAGGCGCCTGGGGGTCATCGCCGTCGCGGCGTTTGCCGGGGCTTCCTGCAGCCCCGCGCCGAATCTGCTGCCCGTCAACGATCTCAACCGGCCGACCGACGTGGCGTTCATGTGCTTCGGCGTCTTCGCGCCCGGACCGACCGCGGACGCTGGGGCGCCGAATGTGGGTGCGGGCTCGGCCGACGGCGGGACGACGCCCAGCCCGCTTGCCGTCTCGGGTCGACCGATGCGGTCCTGCCACCCACCCCTGCTCTATGATCCGCCCGCCTCGACGTCCAATCGGACGTTCGCGTTTCTGACCGATAGCGCCAGCGGGGGATTGACGATGGTCGACGCCGACAATTGGAAGCTGGTCGATCTCAACACCGAGACCGGTGGCTACGGCCAGCTTCCGCTCGGCGAGCTTCCCATGCAGATCTCGGTCAGCGACGACGGCTGTCGCTTGATCTCCGCCAATCGTGGCTCGTGTGACTTGACGCTGGTCGACCCTTCCGTCCTGGTGGCGCCGGTCGTCAATCGACAGAACGACCCGAACGTGGTGACGCCGATGTCGCGCACGGCGACGGCCGCTATCCGCCCCCTGAGAGGCGACGGAGCTCCCCTGGTCGCGGCACCCTACGAAGCGGTGTTCCTGCCGCAGGACACCAGCTCGCTGGAAGGGGGAAGCCTGCTCTGCGGCGAGCCAGGCGCTCTGGCGCGGGTGGGCCCGGCCGGGTGGGGGACACCCGCCGGCACGCCGGTACCTTGGTACGCGCTGGTGACCTATCCGTCCTGCGACCTGATCGTTCTCCTCGAGCTGCCTTCGGGAAAGATCGTGCGATCGGTCCGGGCCCAGAGGACGGCGGACGGAACCAGCGTCGCCTTCGTCGACGCGGGCACCTCGCCGGTCTGTCTCAACAACGACTGCGCTGGTCAAAGCGTCGCGCCGTTCGACGCCAGCGCCCCGGCGACTGTCGATGCGGCTTCCGACGGCGCGGCGGGGGGCGCCGCCGACGCAGGATCACCGCCGACCGTCGACGCGGCTTCCGACAGCGCGACCGGATCCGCCGCCGACGCCGGATCGCCGCCGCCCATCGACGCGGCAATCGACGCGGCCATCGACGCGGCCGGGCCCTCGACCGGCAGCGATGCGGGCGCCGGGAGCGCGGATGCCGGCGGACAGGCCGCGGGCGCCTTCCCGGGAATTCAGCATCCCGACGTTCCGTACTTCGGGGCCGGACCTTTGAGCCCGAGCTCGATCGCGATCGTTCCCGACGGGAGCCGGGCCTACGTGTCGCTCTCGAACGCGTCGTTCGTGGCGTCGATCGGAATTGCGAACGGCGGGCTGACGCTGCCGGCGAACGCGATCTACCTGCACGAGGGGGCACGCGGCTCGAACCGAATTCGCCTCAACGTGGATCCCTATGCCTCCACGGCCACCGGTTTCTCCGGCAAGTTCGTGGGCGCCGATCCCGACGTCAACGACACCACCAATGTCGAGCACGAGTACCTCTACGTCATCGCCAAGGACGGCACGCTCCGGGTCGTCCAGATCTTCAACCGGGGCGCCGAGCGGGAGTGCGAGACCAACCCCGACCCCTTGAACCTGGCGCCTGGCATCACGGCCGCCACGCCCTGCATTCCGGTCGATCCGGCGCACCGACGGCCGTTCAGCGTCGGACCCGGAATCCATTTCCCCTCCGTCCCGATCGACGTCGCCGCAGCCGACATTCAGGCCGCCGCGGCCGATCCGAACGACACGAGCGAGCAGAGCGTCTACGGCGCCCACGCCTGGGTGCTCGCCAGCTCCGGAATCGTCTACCTGGCGAACATCGATCCGGTGCGCCGGTCGTACTTCGGGCCCCTTGCCAGCTCCAACCCGCCCTATGTGATTCCGACGACGACGATGGGCAATATCGAGGAACAACGGCCGTTCGAAAACACGCTGCGCGATCGAAATGAGATCACCTATTCGCTGACGCTGGATCCGTCGTCAGGTCCCCCGCGGGTCGATGTCCTACCCGGCATTCCCGCGATTGGTCCCTACATCGAGCCCTTCTGGACCCAAGGGTCCGACGTCAACGCCACGGCGTTGACCGCCGACTACGTCCTGACCGACGTCTTCTTCCCCAAGCTGCCCAATCTCACGGCGGACCAGCACGACACGATCGATCGTCGCGCGGTGACGCCGCAGAGCTGGTCGGTCACCTGGGAGGGCGGGCTCGGTGGGACGCGAAATTCGGGGCGCGTGATGCCGGAGGATCTGGCGTCGCTACCCGCCAACGGCTCGGCCGCCGGCCAGCGCGGCAGCAGGTTCCAGGACGGCGGCGCCAACTATTGCAGTCAGGGCGTGCTTCCGGGCGACCTGGTCACGCTGAGCGGCTGCACCGTCAATGGACAGTGCGGCCTCGGAGAGGGCTGCCTGGTCGACACCACGGTGACGACGGCCGCGGGGGGCGTTCCGGTGACCGGCATTTGCGTCGATCCGAATCTGGTCGACGCGCAGAGTGTCACGTGCGTCCGCTTCATCGACAGCGTGCGGCGCTACGAGGTCGTCGCGGCCTATCCCTCCGAGCTGATCATTCGCCCACACCTCGACGAGCTGGTCCTCTCTGGCCTGACGCCCTGTCATCCAGCCGACGCAACCAACCCGGTTCCTAACGACTGCATCGACAAGAACGATCCGTCGACCAACCGGTTCACCTGCGAGACGGTCTACCCCCCGGGCGTG
>CAYTTF010000417.1:0-557 GCA_964440665.1 uncultured Myxococcales bacterium
ACGCGGTGACCACGTTCAACCTGGACCTGCAACAACGCCTGGGCGTGCCGCCGACCGAGCCGCTGGTCCCGTTTCACGCCCAGGCGACGGGCGCGACGCTGGTCTGGCGGTTCTGAGCGTTTGCCGCCCCTACGCGATGAGGAGACCATCGCCGAGCCAGCGCGCGAGGAGCTCGAACGCTCGCTGCGCGGCGGTTTCGGCGGGTGCGTCGCCCAGCACCTGTTCGCAGACGGCGGCGAAGGTGACGCCATCCTTCAAGAGCGGGAGGCAGACCACCTCGTCGGGATCGAGGGCGCGGTGGAAAACGGTGAGCTGCTGTCGCCAAACCAGGATCGTCTCGACCGATTTCGGGGGAGCCTCGAACGCTCGGCCTTCCTTCGTGGCCCCTTCTTCGAGCGCGCGCCAGAGCGGCGAGATCGCGTATTCCGTGCGCAGCGTCGCGTGACAGGGGACGGCGCGCAGCGCGAGCTCGGGCAGCGCCTCCGGCGGCAGCGCTCGTACGGCGTCGAGCGTGAGCGCTTCGGGTGGGCGCTATCACTTTACAGATGACTGGCAGT
>CAYTTF010000417.1:567-3821 GCA_964440665.1 uncultured Myxococcales bacterium
AGGCGAGCCAGCTCGGAGAGCCAGGGGCGATCTTCGGCCAGCGGGTGTGTCGCCAGGTACGCCGGCAGCCGCGCGCCCACCTCGCGCAATGACGGGTGCGCGGGACGGCAAGCCAGCAGGTAGTCGGTGACCAGATTGTGAAAGGCGTCGGCGCCCATCAGGGTCACGATCTTCGCGTACTCGTCGGCGAGGACCTCGAGGATCCGGAAGAAGTACATGTTGGCGTAGACGTCCACCCGCTCGATGGCCGAGAGCTGCCCTGACGAGCGGACGACCATCTCGAGATCCCCCGGCCCGCGACCGAGCTCCGCCAGACGCTTCGCCACGCCTTCGGGCGCGGTGATCAAATCGTAGAGCTGGCTCTGAACGTCGGCGAGTGGTGTGCCGGGGAATGGAACGTTGGCTCCCGCGCCGTGTCGGCGTTCACCGGCCATGCGGCAGCTCCTCCGCTTCGATCGCCGCCGCCAGGCGCGACTCCGCGATCACCTCGGCCAGCGGCGGGATGTCGTCGTCGCGTTCGATCAACGTCGAGACCGCGCCGAACCGCTGCACCGCCGCGCGGTACAGCGACCACACCCCGTCGCAGACCGGGTGGTCGTGCGTGTCCAGCAGGTGCGTCCCCTCGTCCCGGTGTCCCGCCAGATGAATCTGCTTCACGCGATCCACCGGAACGCCGGCCAGGAACTGCGCCGCCTCGAACCCGTGGTTGCGGGCGCTGACGAAGATGTTGTTCACGTCGAGCAGCAGCCCGCAGTCGGCCCGCCGCGCCACCTCGGTCAGGAACTCCCACTCGGGCAGCGTCGAATGGGCGAGCTCCAGGTAGCTGGAGACGTTCTCGATCAGAATCCGCCGGCGCAGCCGTTCTTGGACCATCTGAATCCGGGCGACCACGTGCGCCAGCGCCTCCTCGGTGAGCGGCAGCGGCCACAGATCGTGTCCGGTGTGTCCGCCGAAGCTCGACCAGCACAGATGGTCGGAGATCCAGGCCGGCTCGGTCTCGGCCGCCAGCGCGGCCAGCCCCGTCAAATATGTCTCGTCGATCGGATCGACGGACCCGATCGACAACGACACGCCGTGCAGCACGATCGGATAGTGCGCCCGCACCTGCCGCAGCACGTGCCGCGGGTTGCCGCCCGCCACCATGAAGTTCTCGGTGATGACCTCGAACCAGTCGACCGCCGGGAGGCTCGCCACGACCTCCGCGTAGTGGGGAGGCCGCAGCCCGATCCCGTGTCCGAGATATGGAAACTCCTGCGCCATTCGGGCCTCTGCCCCCCGCCGGTACGTCTGCCCATCGAACGGGTTACGGCGAAACCCGCCCTAGGGCTTCTTTTCGTCGTCGCCGCCCGGCAGGTCGTTCACCGATCGGATGCTCTTGATGTCCTTGCGGGCCGCTTTCCAGGCCTTCTGGACGATCCAGGACAGTGAACGATCCTGACGAGTCGCTTCGTCGCCAATCTCCTTCAGCATTTCTTCGGGAAAATAGAGACTCTGCTTCCGCTTGTCGCTTTCGCTCATTGCCACAGTTTACGCCGGACCGCCGGCGGACGCGAGCACGAGCCGGCGGCCCGTGACAGACTGCGGCCATGTCCGAAGACACCTGTTCGCATATGGGCACCATCGCGCCGCACGTCCGTCCCCACACCAAGGGGTGCGAGGAGTGCCTGGCCATGGGTGATACCTGGGTTCACCTGCGCCTGTGCATGGCCTGCGGCCACGTCGGTTGCTGCGACGACTCCAAGAACAAGCACGCCACCAAGCACTTCAAGAAGGTCGGTCACCCGCTGATCCGATCGCTCGAGCCCGGCGAAGGTTGGGGCTTCTGCTACGTCGACGATCTGTTCATCGAGTCGCTGCCGATCCCGCGCTGAGCGAGGCGGCGTAGACTGCCGCGTTGCCGATGACCGAAGCGTCTCCCATTCTCCAGCTGGTCGCGGTGAGCAAGCGCTACGGCGCGTTCGCTGCGCTGGCCCCGACTACGCTGGACGTGGACACCGGCGCCACCACGGTCCTCATCGGCCCGAGCGGATGCGGCAAGACCACCCTCCTGCGCCTGATGCTGGGCCTCATCACGCCCGACGCGGGGCAGGTGCTCTTCCGGCAAGCCGCGATCACGCCCGAGAACATCCGCGGGCAGCGAACGCGCATGGGGTACGTGGTCCAGGACGGCGGTCTCTTCCCGCACCTGACCGCCGCCGAGAACGTCTGCCTGATGGCGCGGCACCTCGGGTGGGCGGGTGAGAAAGCGAATCGGCGCCTCCACGAGCTCGGCGAGCTGGTGCGCCTACCGGCGGCGACGCTGTCGCGCTATCCCGCCGAGATGTCGGGCGGGCAGAAGCAGCGGGTGGGGCTCATGCGCGCGCTCATGCTCGATCCCGAGCTGCTGTTTCTCGACGAGCCGCTGGGCGCGCTCGACCCGCTGGTCCGCGCCGAGCTGCAGGACGATCTGGCCGCGATCTTCAAGACGCTCGGCAAGTCGGTGGTGCTGGTGACGCACGATCTCGCCGAGGCCGCGTTCTTCGGGCAGGTGATCGTCCTCCTGCAAGAGGGACGGATCGTGCAGCGGGGGGCGATCGCGGATCTGGTGCGGCGGCCGGCCGATCCCTTCGTGACCCGGTTCGTGAATGCGCAACGGCACTTCGACATCCGGGCGGCCGGGGCCGACGCGTGACAGGATCGACCAAGCGCGCGACGCGCCGGCCCCTGACGCTGGCCGCGTGCGCCGTGGCCGGGATGCTGGGCGCCCCATCCGCGCGGGCCGATGCGGCGGCCGGTCCGGTGCGCGTCGGGTCCAAAGCCTTCACCGAGTCGGTGATCCTGGGGGAGATCGCCACGCAGTCGGTGCGCGCCGCCGGCCTGGAAGCGGAGCACCGCTCCGGTTTCGGCGGGACGCGGCTGGTCTGGGACGCTCTCCTGCGGGGCGCGATCGACGTCTACCCGGAGTACACCGGCACCTTGATCCAGGAGATTCTATCCAGCGCCCCCGGCGCCCTCGGCTCCGGCACGCCCGGCGCGGGCACGCCCGGCGCGGGCACGCCCGGCGCGGAAAAGAATCCCTCGAGCGACTGGCTGACCCAGACGCTCGCCGCGCGCGGGGTGGGCGTCATCGGGCCGCTCGGCTTCAACAACAGCTACGCGGTCGGGGTCCGGCAGGACCTGGCCGCGCGGCTCGGGCTCAAGACGATCTCCGACCTGCGCGCGCACCCGGAGCTGCGCTTCGGCTTCAGCAACGAGTTCATGAGCCGGCGGGACGG
>CAYTTF010000418.1:0-3790 GCA_964440665.1 uncultured Myxococcales bacterium
TCAGCCTGCAGCGTGTTCGTGTCCTGGTACTCGTCGACGAGCACGTGGTCGAAGAGCGCGCCGACCCGCCGCGCCAGCGACGGCTCGGTCATGAGGTGGAACCAGTAGAGCAGCAGATCGTCGTAGTCGAGCACGGCGCGCGTGGCCTTGGCCGCGACGAAGGCGGCGTAGAGGCCCCGCAGCGGCTCTTCCCATTCGAGGCACCAGGGAAAGCGCGTCTCCAGGCAGGCGCGCAGCGTCTCCTGCGTGTTCACGACGCTCGAATAGATGGCGAGGCAGGTCCCCTTGCGCGGGAAGCGGCGGTCGGTGCGCGCGAGATCGAGATCGTGGCGGACGCGGTCCATCAGATCGGCGGCGTCCTCGCGATCGAGAAGCGTGAACGCCGGATCGAGCCCGACCTCGGGCGCATGCTGGCGCAGCAGGCGGTTCGCGATCGCGTGGAACGTCCCCGCCCACGGCAGCGCGTCCCCCGCCCCGGCCCGGCGATCGAGCAGGCGCACCGCCCGCCGGGTCATCTCCTGCGCCGCCCGCCGCGAGAACGTGAGCAACAAGATCCGCCGCCCGTCCGCCCCACGCGCGATGAGCGCCGCCACCCGATGCGCCAACGTCTGCGTCTTCCCCGTCCCGGCCCCCGCGATGATGAGCAACGGATGATCGTCAGCGGAGGCCGCCCGCCGCTGCGCCGGATTCAGCGGGTCCAGAATCGGATCGGGTGACGTGGCGGGTGCGGAAGGTGGCACCCCGGCGATACTATACTAACGTTCAGTTACCGCAAATCCGCCGGAAAAGAACACATTCCGGTCCCGATACCGACTTCACCGATCTCGTCAGGGCGCGGGCGCGACCGTCAGCGTATAGGTCCCCGTCGCCCACATGGGGAGGGTGATCCCGGTCCCCCCGACCGGATTCGGAATGCCGAACGGAACGGTTGTGACGAAGTAGGTGCCAGCGGTGGCAATGGTAAGGGTCAGGGTCAGGTCGGAGCCAGCGGTTCCGGTGTAGGTGTCCGAGAGCTCGGCGCCCTGTGTGTCGTAGAAAAAGATATGAGACGCGATATCGGCCGGCGCGTTGGTCAGCTTCACCGTGAAGTTTCCGGGCGTGAGCGGAATGCTGAACCAGTCCGTCCAGTCGGCGTTTGTGGGCTCCGCCGAGGTCGTGTAGCCCGCGAAGAACTTTCCCTGGAACGGCGTACCGACCGTCAGCGGCGTCGCCTGCGCGCGGGTGTTGTTTGGTTCTCCCGTCTCGGGATTGTCCTGAAAAGAGACGGTGACCGTGTACGCGCCGGTTCTCCCGACGTAGCCGCTCAACCGAACCAGAAATTGGGCGCCTGGCTTTCCCGCAAAATACAAGGATGCGTTCGCCCCGAGGTTCGGGCTTATGGCGTCACCGATCCCACCCTTGTCCGCCACGGAGAGCACGGTGTTCTCGACGAACAGTTGGGCCGCCACATCGCTCACGACGACCGTCACCCACCCTCCCTGGACACTCGATGTCGGGACGGTAAATTGAAAGTAATCGAGATCGGCCTGGGTCTCGATGCAGCCCAGGTAGGGCGTTCCGAGCGCGAGCGGCGTGGCGTGATTCGGATCGTCGTTTGGGATCGGCTCCGGGACGAAACCTCCGTCGCCGACGACGCACGGGTCGCCGGCGATCGGCGTATGCGAGGCGTCCACTGTGCCGCCGCCGGCACCGGCGTCGTGGGGACCGCCACCGGTTCCGCCCGCGCCACCGCCAGCCCCGCCCTTGCCGCCACCCGCTCCGGCTTTGCCGCCGGCTCCGCCGCCGCTGCCGGCGTCGACGACGAAGTCATTGGTCGCCGCGCTGTAGTCCTTGTCTATCGACGGGTCGGCGCAGAGCTTCGTCACGGAGGTGCAGACCTGTTGCATCGGGCAGTCGACGGTGGTTTCGCACATGTCGCGGCACTGGTGGTCGCTGCCGCAAACGAGCGGCGTCTTGCACTGGCTGTTGTACTGGCAGGAGACGGTCTCGGGAGCTTGGCAGGCCGTTCCTTGGACGCTGCCGCCGGTGCCACCACCGTCGGTGCCACCACCGTCGGTTCCACCGGCGCCGCTGCCGCTGTCGATTCCGCCATCGGTGCCACCGACAGCGCCGCTGTCGGCGCCGAGGGCCCCGATGGCGCGGTTGACTATCACGCATCGCTCGCTGTTCGGGCAGTCGCTCGAGGCCTTACAGGGCGTGACGCAATAGCCGAGCGCGCAGATGAGGCCGGGGGTCGACAACTTGGCGCAGTCGCTGTTGAGCGCGCACTGGGGCGTCATCGGCTTGGACCCGCCGCCTCCGCAACCGGCGAGCCCCAGGCCCACCGCCGCCAAGACACCGACCAACAGCGCTTCTCCGAGCTTCATCTCGAACGCCCCCTTTACGCGACACCGAATAGCATTTTTCGTCCCCAAAAGGGAGCGCGGTTCCCGCGCCGGCTAAATATTCACGGGGGAGAAACATGTGCGAAGCATTCGAGATCCGGTCCTCTGGCCCGAACGCCTCCTGAGGAACCTCGGTTCTCCTATGCAGGAAGCATTGACCTCGACCGCAGGCCGTCCGGACTAATTGAAACCACCGTGCTAGAAGGTCTGCATGCGACAGATGGCGGTGTGGATCGATCACAACGAGGCGAAGGTTTTTCACGTCGACGCGACGGCTTTCGACGAGAAGACGGTTCATTCGCCGAACCACCACGTCCACCGCCATCCGAAGGCTCAGGAGACGCGGACCCACAACCACCCGGACGACGAGCACCGCTTCTTCGCCGAGCTGGCGGGCACCCTGGCGGAAGCCGAGCAGATCCTGCTGGTCGGACCGTCGGTGACGAAGCTTCACTTTCTCAGATACCTGCACAAGCACCACGCCGCGATCGAGCCGCGAATCGTGGGCATCGAGACGGCCGATCATCCGACCGATCGCCAGCTCGTCGCCCACGTCCGGCAGTATTTCAACGAAGCGCCCGCCCGGCGCGGCACGTCCGCCTAGCCTCCGGGCCGAGCGCCGGCGCCGAAATGTTCGGATGGCTCGGGTGGTTCGGGTTCAAGCGCCGGCGCCGCGCGGCGCTCCGGGACCGCCCTTTTTCGGCCGGGTGGCGCGCGATCATCGAGAAGAACGTCCCCTACGTGGCGGCCTTATCGCCCCCGGATCGGGAGGAGCTGCTCGGGCACGTGCAGGTGTTCCTGGCGGAGAAGAGCTTCGAAGGGTGCGCCGGTCTGCAGATGACCGACGAGGTTCGGGTCACCATCGCCGCGCAGGCCTGCGTCCTGCTCCTGCACCGCCCGACCGACTACTACCCGCGCCTGGTCTCGATCCTGGTCTATCCGTCGACCTACCTGGTGCCGGGTGGACGCGGCGGCGGCGATGGTCGCCCGGCGGACGCGCCGCAGGCCCGCCTCGGCGAATCGTGGACGCGCGACGTGGTGGTGCTGGCCTGGGACAGCGTCGTCTCCGGCGCCTCCGACATTCGCGACGGGCACAACGTGGTGCTGCACGAGTTTGCGCATCAACTGGATCAGGAGGACGGCGCCGGTGACGGCGCGCCGATTCTTCCCCGGCGCTCGATGTACGTCGCCTGGGCGCGGGTGCTCGGCCACGACTTCGATCAACTGGTCCGCGACACCGAGCGGCACCACCGCACGCTCATCGATCGTTACGGCGCGACCAATCCCGCCGAATTCTTCGCCGTGGTGACCGAGACGTTCTTCGAAAAACCGCGCCAGCTCAGAGCGAAACACCCGGAGCTGTACCGCCAGCTACAAGAGTTCTACCGGCAGGACCCGGCCGAGCT
>CAYTTF010000419.1:0-3767 GCA_964440665.1 uncultured Myxococcales bacterium
ATGGTCGTCACCGTCACCCACGGCGGCTACGTCAAGCGCAACCCCAAGACGCTCTACAAGGCGCAGCGGCGCGGCGGGCGCGGCATCACCGGCGCGGCGACGCACGAGGAGGACTTCGTCGCGCAGCTGTTCGTCGCGTCGACGCACGACGTCCTGCTGATGCTCACCAACAAGGGCCGCGCCTATTCGAAGAAGGTCTGGGAGGTCCCGCAGGCGGGCCGCACCGCCAAGGGCAAGGCCTTCGTGAATCTGATCCCGCTGCAGGAGGGCGAGCGCGTCGTCGCCCTCTTGCCGGTGCGCGAGTTCTCCGAGGGTGCCTTCGTCGTGATGGCGACCCGGCGCGGCTACATCAAGAAGACTTCGCTCGACGCCTTCGGCAACGTGCGCAGCTCCGGGATCATCGCGCTGACGATTCCCGAGGATGACGATCTGGTGAGCGTCCGCATCACCGAGGGCGCGGCCGATCTGCTGCTCGGCACCCGCAACGGCTGGGCAATCCGTTTTCGCGAGGAGAACGTCCGGCCGATGGGGCGCAGCGCGCGCGGCGTGCGCGGCATCCGGCTGCGCGAGGGCGACAGCGAAACCGCGTCGACGGAGCTGGGCTCCGCCCAGCGTAGTTCATCGCGGGAGGGCGCGGGAACCCTTTCAGGGGTCCCGCGTTCAGATGACCAGGTGGTCGGGATGTCGGTCATCCCGCGCGAGGAGCCGGCCACGCTCCTCACCGTGTGCGAGCGCGGTTACGGCAAACGCACGCCGACCTCCGACTACCCGACCAAGAACCGCGGCGGCAAGGGGGTGATCACCATCAAGACCACCGAGCGAAACGGCAAGGTGGTCAGCCTGCGTTTGGTCAGTGATGACGACGACCTGATGCTCATCACCGACGGTGGTAAGCTGATCCGGATGCCGGTGGACGGGATCCCGACCATCGGCCGCAACACCCAGGGCGTGCGCCTCATTCGGCTCGAGACGGAGGAGAAGGTGGTCGCCATGGAGCGGATGGCGGAGAAGGAAGAAGGGGAACACGAGGTTTCGCCGGAGGTGGCGGCGGCCCGCGCCGAGCAACAGGGGGAGCCGCTGGCCGCCGAAGATCTCGGCGACGAAGCGGGCGCCGACGAGCCGGACGAGGCCGAGGATGCCGACCCGGGCGAGAGCGATCCGGAACCCGGATCGGATAGCGAAAACTAGGGCGGCAGAGCCGCGGCACTCCGTATGGCAACAAATCCAGGTTCTTCCAAGCGACCCCGTTCCTCGACGCTCTTCGAGCGCGCGAGCGCGCTGTTTCCCGGCGGCGTCAATTCCCCCGTTCGCGCCTTCAAGTCGGTGGGCGGCACGCCGGTCTTCATCGACCGGGGCGTGGGTCCCTTCCTCTACGATGTGGACGGTAACCGCTACACCGACTTCGTCGGATCGTGGGGCCCGCTCATCCTCGGGCACGCCGATCCGGACGTGGTGGCCGCCGTCATCCGCGCCGCCTCCCTGGGCACCACCTTCGGTGCGCCGACCGCCCGCGAGGTCGAGCTGGGCGAGCTGGTCCGGTTCATGATGCCCTCGCTCGAGAAGATGCGGTTCGTCTCCTCGGGGACCGAGGCCGCCATGTCGGCGCTGCGCGCGGCCCGCGGTTTCACGGGCCGCCACCGGATCATCAAGGTCGACGGGGGCTACCACGGCCACTCCGACGCGCTCCTGGCCAAAGCCGGTTCGGGCGTGGTGACACTGGGCCTCCCCGGATCGAGCGGCGTCACGCCGGCGGCGGTCGCGGATACGCTGGTGGTGCCGTACAACGATCTCGACGCCATGCGGGTCGCCTTCGAGGAGCACCGCGACGAGATCGCCGCGCTGATCGTCGAGCCGATTCCGGCCAACATGGGGGTGGTGTTGCCGCGCCCGGCCTACCTGCCGCTCCTGCGCAATCTCTGCGACGAGCACGGCACGCTGCTGATCTTCGACGAGGTGATCACCGGCTTCCGCGTCGCGCGCGGCGGCGCCCAGCAGCTCTTCGGGGTGCGCCCGGATCTGACCTGCCTCGGCAAGGTGGTGGGGGGCGGTTTGCCGTTCGGGATCTACGGTGGCCGCGCCGACGTCATGGACGTGGTGGCGCCCGCGGGGCCGGTCTATCAAGCCGGAACGCTGGCCGGAAACCCGGTAGCCGTGGCGGCCGGCCTGGCGACGCTCAAACGTCTGGATGAGCATGCTTTCGTGGCGCTGGAAGGGATCAGTCGGGTGCTCGAGGACGATCTCGGCCGCGCCATCCGGCGCTCCGGCGTCACGGCGCGCGTGCAGCGGATCGGCTCGGCGTTCACCCTCTTCTTCGCGCCCGAGGAGGTCGTCGATCTCACCAGCGCGAAAAAATCCGACACCGACCTTTACGCCAAGTTCTTCCACGGGATGCTCGAACGCGGCTTCATGCTTCCGCCGGCGCAATTCGAGGCCGCCTTCGTCTCCCTCGCGCACACGCTGGAAGAGGTGAACGCCTTCACCGACGCCGCCCGCGAGGTGCTCGGCAGCCTGGCGAGCCCAGCACCCTGAGATCAGCGATCTGCCCTTGATTCCGGGGGTGTCGCGTGTTAACCGAACGCCGGCCCATCGATCCGGACGCTAAAAAGATGATTCAGATCGCCGGCAACACCGGCGCTCTCGGACTGGAGATATTCGCCTATCTCTGCCTCGCCTACCTCGGCAAGTACCTCGACAACAGACTCCACACAAAACCCTGGCTCATGTACCTCGGACTCTTCCTCGGCATCACCGCCTCGATCAATGCGCTCGTGCGGGTGAATCGGGACTACCAGCGGTCATTGAAACAAGACGATGAATCCCGACCCGATCGCCGCTGAACCCCTGGCGCGCGCGCGCGGCATCGCCGTCGTCGGCGGTGTCCTCGTCCTGGCGCTGGCCGCCATTTTGGGAGGCCGCCGGGCGCTCGTCTCCGCCGCCGCGGGCTCGGTGCTGTCGTTCGCGAACGTCTGGGCGCTCGAACGCTTCGCTCAACGGGCGGTCGCGCAAGCCGCGATCCTCGGGGGGGGCGCGGTCGCCGCGCCGCTCACGGCCGCGCTCGGTGCCAAGACCGTCGTTCTCCTGACGGCCTCCTGGGTGTTGATCCGGGTGGGCGGCCTCGAGACGCTCCCATTCGGTCTCGGGTTCATGGTCTCGATCTTCTCTCTCTTGGGTGCGGGGCTCTCTGCCGCGCAACGCGCGGAGTAACCCGGTGGGACCGCACGGCACCTGGTTCGACTTCATCCCTGGAATGGGACGATTGAGCGAGTCGCTGCAGGGCCCGCTCGGCCGGAGATGGACCTGGCAGGTCTTCCAGACCACGCACTTCGAGATCACGCACGTGCTCGTGGCGGTGGTTGTCTTCCTGTTGCTCGTGCTGGGTGCCGCTTCCTACAGCTCTTCGCTGCGCAAGCTCGGCGAGGAAGCCGTCCTGCCGTCGCCGCGCTTCAACGTCCGCGCGATCTTCGAGAGCCTGGCGGACATGGTGTTCGGGCTTCTCGACGGCGTCATGGGTGAGAAGAACGCCCGCAAATACCTCCCCTTTCTGGGCTCGTTCTTCCTCTTCGTTCTCTGCTCCAATCTCATCTCGCTGGTGCCCGGCTTCCGGGCACCGACCGACACGCTCAAGACCAACATCGGCCTCGCGGTGCTGGTGTTCCTGGCCACCCACGTCCTAGGCTTCAAGGAGCACGGCATTCGATATCTCGAACAGTTTACCGGGCACATCCCGCTCAAGAGCCCGCTGGTGGTGCTGGTGCCGCTGATGTTCG
>CAYTTF010000420.1:0-3751 GCA_964440665.1 uncultured Myxococcales bacterium
GGTCAGGAGCGCGAACACCATCGCGAAGCCGGCCCCCCCGCCGACCTGCAGGATCAGCTCGACCGGCAGGAGCGAGATGATCCCGAAGGCGACGCCGCCCGTCGAGACCAAAACCCCGACGAAGTTCCAGATGCCCGACCAGACCACCGCGACGTGGGGCTCCAGAGTATGGGTATAGATGACGGTCGCCACGGCGTTGGCGGTGTCGTGAAAGCCGTTGACGAACTCGAACCCCAGCGCGACGAACAGCGCGATGCCGAGCAGGATGAACGGCATCCAAGAGGTCGGGTGGACCTCCGCCAGGTCGGAGAGCAGCTGGGTGGCCGCGTAGCCGATCCCGACGATCAGCGCGATGCCGAAGATGGCCATGCCGATCTTGCCGGGGCCGCCGGCGGCGAGCTTGTCGTCGAGGCGAGATTTCGGTCGGTCGAGCGCCACGCCTGAGGTCGTCATGGCCGCACACGTTAGCGGCGACCGGTGGCGTGCTCGCGAATGCCCCGTTACTTTTCTGTGACGACCGGGCGCCGTCCTTCCAGGAGTCGCGCGCCGACCGCCGCGAGATCGGGGAAGACAGCGTCGGCGGCATCGAAGCAGCTGCCCGCCGTGAGCTGGGAGGGGACGACCCAGCAACAGAGGCCGGCGGCCTTGGCGGCGCGCAGGCCGCGCTCCGAGTCCTCGATCACCAGGCACCGCGCGGGCACGGCGCCCAAGCGCGCGACGGCGGTCAGATAAGGCTCCGGATCGGGCTTGCTCTGCCGATAGTCGGCGCGGGTGAGCACCAGCTCGAAGTGCGGCAGCAAGCCGGTGCGCGCGTGGGTCCGCGCGAAAGGGCCGGGCTCGGAGCTGGTCACGATCGCGAGCCGATAGCGGCTCGCGAGACGCGGCAGGAGATCGGTCACGCCGGGGATCAGGATCTCCCCTTCATCCACCAACTCGAAGTAGCGGCGATCGCGCGCGGCGCGCAGGGCCTCGATGCTCGCCGGCGAGTGGCCGCGCGCCTCGGCGAGGTGCCAGGCGCCAAGCCCCTCGCGCAGGAACAGCTCGACATAAGCGGCCTCGTCCAAGTCCACGCCCACGCCGGCAAGCACCTCCCGGTTGGCGCGAAAGTAGAGGCCCTCGGTGTCGACCAGGACGCCGTCGTTGTCGAAGAGGATCGCGTCCCACATCTACGGGTACGGAAAATCCGGCGTGGGGTTGGTCGGGACGAGCCGGGCGCCGATTACGAGATCCGGATCGTCGGAGACAGCACGTCGGACCGTCAAGGGATGGCGTCTCATTCCAGGGCTATCTTTTAGCCGATCCGGCGCGGCGGGTCTCGCGCGGACGCGTGTTAGGATCGCCCGATGCCGGCCGAAGAGACGCTCTGGGAGGGATCGCCCGCCATGAAGATGCTGGCCCTCGACCTTGCGTCGACCGCGCTCTTCTCGTTGGCCTTGTCGCTGGTGGTCTACCTCGGCTTCCAGCCGGCGCTGCGTTTTCTGGCCGGCCTCTCGCGGCAGGCCGCCGACGCCGTCGCAACCTACCAGCCGGGATTTCGGTTGGCCGCGCTGGCCTTCGTGCTGGTCCTGATTGGGCGCCGCGTGGGCGGACTCATCTGGCGCGCGCTGGCGCTGCGTGGCCACCGCTACCGCCTCTCGAACCAGCGGCTGGTGCTCGAAAGCGGCGTTCTGTCGAAGACCGTCACCGAGATCGACATCCGCACCGTCGAGGAGGTGTCGTTTCACCAGAGCTTCGCCGAGCGCCTGCTGGGCATCGGCCAGATCTCCCTCGTCTCGTCGTCCCCCGCCCTGCCGACGGCGCCGGGCCTGCGCAGGCCCGGCCAGACCGTCGGCCTGATCGGGGTGGTCGATCCGCGCGGCGTGCGCGAAAAAATCCGCGACGCCGCCTACGCGGCGACCGGCAACCAGGTGTTCATGCGCGCCACCTGAGCGCGATCGCCTTGGCAGCAAGATTAACCAATGATTGTGGGAAATTCCGCGAGTCGCCCGGCCGCTGGCCCCGTGGGGGCTTGCCCGGCGCCTGTGTCTGTGGGACACGAACGCATGGCCACCGCCACCTCGTCCGAGCGCCCATCCGCCCCACCACCGCCGCCGCTGGGCGGGCAAGCCTCGCCGACGCCCCAGGCAGCGCCTCCGCGCAAGCGCGCTGGCAGCGCCGAGACGTTGGTCCGCGAGCTCTTCGACCTGGCGGGAATCCGAATTGGCGGACCGGGTCCCGGCGATATCCAGGTCCACGATCCGCGCTTTTACGAACGCCTGCTGAAGGACGCGTCGATCGGCGTGGGCGAATCGTACATGGACGGCTGGTGGGACACCGACGCGCTCGACGTCATGCTCGAGAAGATCATGCGTGCCGGCCTCCGCCAAAAGGTGACCGGAAGCCTGCGGCTGCGGCTGCTGACCGCCAAGGCGATCGTCATGAACCTGCAATCGAAGGCGCGCTCCAGCCGGTCGGTCGAGGCGCACTACGACATCGGCAACGATCTCTACACCCGGATGCTCGACCCGCGCATGGTCTACACCTGCGCGTACTGGAAGAACGCCACCACGCTGGCCGAGGCCCAGGACGCCAAGCTGGATCTGGTCTGCCGCAAGCTGGGCCTGCGGCCGGGAATGCGGGTGCTCGATCTCGGCTGCGGCTGGGGCGGGTTCGCCGCCTTCGCGGCCGAGAAGTACGGCTGCTCGGTGGTCGGCGTCACCTTGTCGAAGGATCAGCACGCCCTCGGCCAACAGATGTGGAAACACCTGGACGTCGATCTGCGGCTCTGCGACTACCGCGACGTCACCGGCACCTTCGATCGCGTGGCCTCGATCGGCATGATGGAGCACGTCGGGCCCCGGAATCATCGCCAGATGATGGAGGTGGTGAACAGGACATTGGTCAAGGATGGCATCGCGATGATCCACACCATCGCCAACAACCGCAGCCGCCGCCACGGCACCCCGTTCGTCGAGAAGTACATCTTCCCGAACGCGGTCGCGCCCTCGCTGGCCCAGATTGGTAAGGCGATCGAGGGGCTGTTCGTGCTGGAGGATCTCCAGAACATCGGTCCCGACTACGACCGCACGCTGGTGGCCTGGTGGGAGAACTTCGACCGCGCCTACCCGGAGCTCAAACACAAGTACGACCAGCGGTTCTACCGGATGTGGAAGTTCTATCTGCTGGCCGCCGCCGGCGCCTCTCGCGCGCGCGACGGGCAGCTTTACCATCTCGTTCTGACCAAGATCGGGCGCAAGCAGCCCGATTGCCGCGTCAGCTGAGCCCTCTTTTGGACGGGCGTGCACTTCTTCTCTGGTCGGCGCCCGGCTCGTCGTAGCATGCGGGTGTTCGTTCAAGTTCGGGAGCTCTTCATGCATCGTCGGGTCCAGATCGCCTCATTCGCCTGCTCCCTGCTGCTCCTGCCGCTCGCTGCGGGCAGAAGCGAGGCGGGCGACCAGAAGGCGGTCGTCGAGAAGATCAAGGCCCACTACCAGGCGGCGGTCGCCGCCTACGACGACGGCGACTTCGACAAGACCAAGGTGCAGCTGCAGCAGGCGATCGCGCTCAGCACGGAGAACGGCGTCGCGAGCAACAAGATCGTCGCGCAGACCTACCTCCTGTTCGGGGTGCTCGAGGTCGCCGGCTTCAAAGATGCCGATGCCGGCGTCCGCTATTTCGCCAAGGCGCTGGACATCAGCCCGGCCATCCAGCTGCCCCACAGCATGGCCAGCAAGGCGGTGCTGGCCGCCTTCGAGCGGGCCGAGAACCAGAG
>CAYTTF010000421.1:0-3743 GCA_964440665.1 uncultured Myxococcales bacterium
GAACGCCCGGGAGATCCTTGACGCGGCCGCCACGGATCATCACCACCGAGTGCTCTTGCAGGTTGTGCCCCTCGCCCGGGATATAGGTCGTCACTTCCATTCCATTGGTCAACCGAACGCGGGCGACCTTGCGCAGCGCCGAGTTCGGCTTCTTCGGCGTCGTCGTGTAGACGCGCACGCAGACGCCACGCCGCTGCGGGCAGGCCATCAGGGCCGGCGACGCGGTCTTGCGTCGCTGCGCCTTGCGGCCGAATTTGACCAGCTGGTTGATGGTGGGCATGGGGAGCGAAAACCTCGTGATTTATGCGGAAACGAAAAACGCCGGCGGCCGAACAAAACCCGCTCGCCGAGACTCCGGGCGTCAGGAAGGCAGGGATTATAGGGATCGGCTGCGGCTTGTCAACGTAGACCTGCGGGCCGCACCAGGTTCTTCACCGACGGTCGCCGGGAAGGTCGACCGTGGCCGCTTCCGCCGCCGCCCCGACCGGACCGAGGAACCGGCGGACGATGGCACGGGCCGTCTCGCTGCGCCCCAGGACCTCGGCCGCGGCCTGGCCGCTCCGGTAGTAAAGGTCGGTCGCCGCGGCGAACAGGATGCTGGCCGGCCGCAACCTGTCGCGCACCCGACGCAGCGCACGGACCTCCGGCCCCAGCGCCGATCCCCAGGCGGCGGTGGCCACGAAACAGCCCGAAAGCTGGGTGAACGTCACGGCCGGCGTCTTGAAGTTGGTCTGGGCGATGGGCGAACGCTGCCCGCAACCATCGATCGCCCGCACGCCCACCACATACTGCGTGTTCGACATCAAGGGGGAGATCTTGAAGGAGGTAGGAGAGCCCGGGCTGCCCGGCGGCACCTGCTGTTCGATGATCGCCTGCGAAAAGTCCGCGTCCGTCATCGAGGTTCCAGGCCGATACCGGATCTCGTAGCTCGACACCGGGCCACCGTTGGCCTGCGCGTTCGAGAAGCCCAAGGTCGCCGCGGCAGCCGTGAGACCACCGTCGGTGGGGGCCAGATCGGTGACGGTGCCCGGCAAGGGGGGAAGCGGATTGCAACCAAGGCAGGGCACGAGGCCGACGTGGACGCGACCCGACCCACCCGATCCGTCGGTCTGCAGCAGCCGCTCCTCGCCCGAGCCCAAGTCGGTCGTCGAGATGCTGCCGTCCTGCGGGGTGATGGTGCCGGTCGCGCCGCTCCAGTCGCCGTAGCCGGCGATCTGCGAAACTGCGGCTTGCGCCGGCGTGCCGTTGGTGAGGTCGATATGGATCGGCACGCGGTAGACCACCGACGGCTGTCCGAAGTTGCCGTCCATCCCGTAGCCCGGCAGATTGGGATCGTCGTAATCGGGGTGCATGTTGGCCGCGTTCGAGTCGAACTCTTTGTTGACCTCCACCATCACGACGTAGTCGCCGTCGGCCAGCTCCACCGGCACGTTCCAACTGCCGGTGTAGGGGGCGCCATACGCCGGTGTAGCCGCAGCCACCGCGTCCAGATCGTTGATGGCGGCGTAGGTCGGCGGGTCGGCGCCGTCGGTGCCGGTGAAGGTCGTGAGATCGCCGCGCGGCGGATAGTAAGACTTGATGGTGGTATCGAACTTTCCCTTCTCGCTGTGGAAGGCCGACGCGCAGGTGATGGCGTCGACGTCGACCTCCCCCGCCATGAGCGGGCGGCAGAAATAGAGCTCCGCAGTCGAGTAGGGCTCGTGCCAGCCCAGGCAGCTCTCGCCGGGGAACGTGGGGCCGCCGACGGCGCAGATCGCCTCGGTCATCATGACCGTGTCGTAGAGAACCCCGCGCGTGTGCGCCCAGATCGGCAGCGCCATCTGCCGCTTGCCATACGGGAAGAGGGGGGCCGACAAGAAATCCCAGCGCCCCGGGCGGTTGCCGATGCCGCGCACCGCGGTGAGGTTGGTGACCATCAAGGTGTCGACGAACTGCGTGCCGTCCGCGCTCTGGACCCAGACCGCGATCTGGGGGCCGAGGTCGAGCCGAGCCACGGTCTGCACGCACGCCGAGCTCGGGTCCGGCCGGTAGCAGTCTGGCTGGAAGGTGTAGCTCAAGGTCATGCACTGCTGGGCACGCGCGGGCGCCGAGACCAGGGCCGAGGCCAGGACCACGGGCAATCCGAACCCGAACGCTAAGCGAAACAACCGCAAGAGAGAGTCATTTTGGCCTCGCCGCACCCGGATGCGCAAGCGCCCCGCGCGTTCATTTGCAAGCGTGGGTGGGCGGTGCGATCTTGACGCCGTGCGAATTGGCATCGATGTCGGCGGCACGAAGATCGAAGGGCTCCTGCTGGGGGACGACGGCCGCGAGGTGGCCCGCCACCGGGTCCCCACCCCCTCGGCCTATGACGATGTCCTGCAGGCCATCTCGAAGCTGGTGACGGAGCTGGAGCGGGGGGCGGGCGCGCCCGGTCGAGCCACCGTGGGGGTGGGGACGCCTGGTTTCCTGCAACCCGGGCGCGGCGTCATCTGGAACTCGAATCTGCTGTGCCTCAATGACCGGCCGCTCGATCGGGACATGGTGGCAGCCCTGCGGCGCCCGGTTCGGTTGGCCAACGACGCCAAGTGCTTCGTGCTCTCGGAAGCCATCGACGGCGCCGCGGCGCCGCCGGCTGAATTGGATCGCTCACGGCCGGACGTCGTGTTCGGGGCCACGCTCGGCACGGGCGTCGGCGGGGGGATCGTGATCGACGGGCGCGTGCTGACCGGCGAGAACGGTGCCGCCACCGAGTGGAGCCACACCACCCTCCCCTTCCTGAATCCCGACGAGCGCTCGCCCTACCCCTGCGTCTGCCACCACCCGAGCTGCATCGAATCGTTCATCTCGGGCCGCGGGCTCGAGGGGACCTATCGCGCTCTGGGCGGCGACGGATCGTTGGGTGCGGAGATCGCGCGGCGGGAAGCGGCCGGTGAAGAAATCGCCCGGCGCACCTTCGAGCTCTACGAGGATCGACTCTCGCGTGCGCTGGCGTCGGTGATCAACCTCGTCGATCCGCGCGTCATCGTGCTGGGCGGCGGCGTGTCGAACAACCCGCGCATCTTCGCGGGCGTCCCCAAGCTGCTGGAGCGCTATACCGTCGCCCAGGATCTACGCACGACCGTCGTAGGCGCCGCACACGGCGACGCCAGCGGTGTCCGCGGCGCCGCGTTTTTATTTAATCTGGAACCCTGAAAGGGTTCCAGACCTCCCGCGATGAGCTCCGGTGGCAGAGCCCACCTTCGCTCGACGCGGTCGACGCATCCTTCTGGGGCTACTCTTCGAGGAGAGCGGCCGTGGCGGCGGCGGCTTGGGCGGCGGCGGCCATGGTGGGCGGGGGCGAGATCTCCTCGGAGGCGGGGTCCTCGACCTGGATCGAGAGGCGCTTGTAGGCGCCAAGACCCGTGCCGGCCGGGATGAGACGGCCCATGATGACGTTTTCCTTCAGGCCGCGCAGGTAGTCGACCTTGCCGCATACGGCGGCTTCGGTGAGCACCTTGGTGGTCTCTTGGAAAGACGAGGCCGAGATGAAGCTCTCTGTCGAGAGCGACGCCTTGGTGATTCCGAGCAGCAACGGCTCGCCGTTGCCGGGCTTGCCGCCCTTCGAGATCACGCGCTCGTTCTCCTCTTCGAACACGTACTTCTCCACGTGCTCGTCGATGAGGAAGCCGGTGTCGCCCACGTCGTTGACCCGGATGCGGCGCAGCATCTGCCGCACGATGGTCTCGATGTGCTTGTCGTTGATCTTGACGCCCTGGAGTCGG
>CAYTTF010000422.1:0-3720 GCA_964440665.1 uncultured Myxococcales bacterium
GCACCGCCACAGGCGGCACGAGCACGATCGGCGGGCACGGTACGTCGATCTCCGTCACCACGACGATGCCAGCGCACGCAAGCGCTCAGTGACGTCCACGACAGCAGGATCCGCTGCCAGCTCCGGGCCGAGTTGCAGCCTCCATCCTCGGTCGTATTCGACCCATATAGCTTTAGCGCGCACAACGTCACGTGGCACACGCACAGCACGACGAATGGCGAAGCTGGGATCGAGGACCACCCCGATCAACTCATCGAACAGGTCGGCCTCGAGATCGCGGAACGGGCCGACCATCACGTTGTAGACCTTCGGACCCACTTGTCGTGCCTTGATCTGGACGCGCGCTTCTGTTGCCGGGTCGACTGCGTCGTAGCCGCGCGTGCCTTCCTCAGCTGGAGACAGCCCCAGGGCTCGGATCACGACCGCCTCGGTGTAGTCGGCGACCACCTTCGTCGTCCGAATGACCCCGCGTTCTTTGAGTGCGTCCAGCAGCTCGACGTAGCGGGCCATGAGCTCCGGAACCGTCGCCTCGGACGCTACGTGACCGGAGTGAAATTCACGCTCGCGCGAGTGTGCGGCGGTCGTCAGCGCCAGCTTTGCGAGAAAGTGGCGATCGCGTGCGTCGAAGAATCCTTCAAGGTCGGTCGGCGGCGATTCCACGATGGCGTAAGCGTTGGTGAATTCGTTACAGGACCTGCAGCAGGGAACCAGGTTGGACAAATCCTCGATCCACCCCAGGTCCCAACCCGACTGCCTCGGAACGACATGATCGACGGAGATCGAAAGCCAATCGCGGTAACCCGAAAGGTCGGCTCCACAGTAGGCGCAGCGATAGCCCAGAACTCTGAAGACTGGTGGTCCGTAGCCATGCCTGGCGGTCACATCGCCCTGTGTTGGCCTGCCGAGGAGCGCCCGTCCGCCATCGGGCAGGCGATCGAAAGGCAGTGGGCGACGCGCCGGGTCGGTCAAGGAGTGGGCAGGTCCAGGATGCGGATCGCCTCGTTGCCGCGGAAGTCGATGACCTTGACCGCGACGCGGTTCTCCGGCCCGGGCTTGAACGGCAGCGACGTCGTCCCGCGCAGCATCTCGAAGGCGTCCGGGTCGACCCAGCCGCGCAGGTTCCTAGACAAGCGTTCCCATGGGTCGGCGGTCCGGGCGCCGGGAAAGAATGCCTGGCTGATGAGGAAGGATCGGCGGTCGTAATCCTGGTCGAGGAACCACGCGGCGATACCCTCGGTTGAGTCGGAGGTCACCTCTCCCGTTGTCGGGTCGTAGACGTCGATCCCGTGAACGTGAACTTGGAGCTCGCCCGCGCCCACGTTCTTGAGCTCGACATCCGGTTCGCCGAAGACGGCGAAGAGCTGCTGGCCGCGTCTGCTCTTGAGCAGGTCGGGAACCAGAACATCGGCCGCGATGTTGGCCATCAGCAGCGTCAGGTTCTTGGGCGTCCGATAGTTCTGGATGAACTGCTGGGCCGCGCCGTCGATCGCGAAACCTGCAAACAGGATGGCGTGGTAAGGCGCGAAGACAGCCTCGCGCAGGACGTCCTCAACCTGGCGCGCGCCGATCGGTCCATGCAGCGGACCAAAGCTGACGCCTATCCGCCGCTTCTCACCAGCCTCCTCGAATTCGCCGTCGGCGTGGATCTCGCCGCCGTCTGCGGTCGCGGCGAGGTTCAGGAAGTCGAGCTTCCGACCACCAGGCAGGCGGACCCCATCGATGCGCAGTAGGTCGACCAGTTCACCGATCGAGCTGACCGGATTGGTCTCGGAGCTCCCCCGATGGCGAATGTCGTCCGGCCGATCGTCCTCCGCCAGCGCGCCGGGGTCGTAGGCATCAGGATCGTCAAGGTCTATTCCGTAACTGGGGATCTGCTCGACGGTGAACGGACCGGCCACGCGGGTCCGCTTGGTGTCCGGGAGCGGTTGGTCGTAGAGAGTCTCCGTCTTAGGTGGCTCGTCGCGAGCAATGCTCTCCAACGTCACGTGCGGCACCGTCTTGTAGTTGAAGCCGCGATCCACGCCGCGGCTCGCGTCGGCAAGTTGGTAGTAGTCGTACGAGGCGGTCATCAGCCGCTGTCGCGCGAGCGCCATGGCGACCCGACTCGTGTCACAGGTGATCCAGCGTCGTCCCCACTGCTCGGCAACATGCGCACTGGTCCCCGAGCCACATGTTGGGTCGAGCACGACGTCACCCGGATCGGTCGTCATCAAAATGCATCGCTCAATGACCTTTGTGTCTGTCTGAACGACATATGAAGGGTCGTCCTCGCCCCGAGTGTCAGTCCATTGGCTTACAAGCTCGCGATACGGGAAGTCCTCGAAGTAGCGCTTGTAAATCCTGAGACCTGACTGTCGAAGCAGTCTGCCGACGTCCCACAAGCGGCGAGTGCCGGCAACCCCTGCCTTCCAGTGCCGGTTGGGTCTGCATGACAGCAGGTATTGCTTCCCCTCCCATTCCAGATCGATGTCGGGATCATTCCCCCCTTTTGAGACGATGCTGTCAGTTGCGAAGACGCGCGCACCCTCTGGGAGGTGTATCCCACCATCATCACTGCGAAACCTGCTGATCGGTACCAACGAGCCATCGCTCAGCTCGACACGTTTGTACTCAATGGCACCAGCCGCTCCGGGCGACGTCCGGACATACAACTTATGAAACTTAAGCTGCGAGGCATCTCGTGCATACCAGATCAAATAGTCAGCGATTCGCGGGACCGTCACCGTTGTGGCACCGCTCGTTTTCGCGAAGCTGATCTCGCCTAGGAAGTTATTACGGCCAAACACCTCTTCCATCAGTGAGCGCACGTAATGGGCGTTGTCGTCGCTGATCTGGACGAAGACGGAGCCTGAGTCCGTCAAGAGATCACGCGCGAGAAGTAGCCGGTCGCGCAGGTAAGTCAGGTATGAGTGGATGCCTAGCTGCCAGGTGTCGCGGTAGGCGCGGATCTGCTCGGGCTCGCGGGTAAGTGACTTGTCGTCGTCGCGCACGTCGCGCTGGTCGGTTCGCGGCTGGAAATTCGAGTTGTAGTTCACCCCGTACGGCGGGTCGATGTATATGCACTGGACCTTGCCGGCCATGTTCTCTCGGTGCAGCAGGGAGTTCATGACCAGCAGCGAGTCGCCCAGGATCAGACGGTTGGCCCAGTCCATCTCGTGCTGATAGAAGTCCAGCTCCTGTTCGACTGAGAACGCGGGGTCAGAGAACAGCGTCCTCTGGACGTCCTCCCGGCGCACTGCCCTCAAGATGGCGGCAGTGGACACCCGCTCGTGAATGTGCAGGCTGACCGTGTCCACGTCGAACGAGGTGTGCTCGGCTTTGCCGGCCCAGACCAATTGGGGATCCAGGTGCGGGTCGTAGCTGTAAGTGCGCGGCTCGATCGGGACCTTGTCCTGCGTGGCGAGGCCGGTTTCCGGAATGTTAGTCCGGGTTACATCCTCGTGGCGGTAATCGCCAACTCGGTCCTCGTTGGCTGGCGTGGTACGTGCGTCAGCGGAGCTCGCGGGCGATTTCCGGCGGGGCTGGTCGAGTGGCTTGCCGAATTCGACGTCCGCTGGCGCAATGGGCAGTCGCGATTGCTCGGCGCGCACCGTTGGCTCGTCGACCGTCAGCTCGAGATCGTTGTCCTCATCGCGGTCCACGGTCGGACTCTATCGCGGTGAAGTGCGCCTGAGCCACAGGACATGCGCGGCGCGGACCTGCGGGTCGAGTTCGACCCAG
>CAYTTF010000423.1:0-3644 GCA_964440665.1 uncultured Myxococcales bacterium
GGCTTCGAGCCCGTACCGGCTCGGCCCGATCGTGTGGGTCAGCTGTTCGCGCTCCCCCGCATGCTCGCGACCCATTGGTGGCTGCTGGAACCCGCCCCACCGGGCGCGCCTGCGCGTCGCCGCGCAGCCTCGCCGAAGGATCGTACGCCGTGAGCCAGGTGAACCCCGGCGGCCCCTTCGCACAAGCGGTCCTGCTGCTCTGGATACCGCTCGCGATCACGCTCTTCTTCGTCATGCGGCCGGAACGGGCGGCGCTGATCACCATTTTCGGCGGCCTGCTTTTCTTGCCCGAATTGGTGTTCTTCAAGATGCCGCTGTTGCCGCCCCTCACCAAGCAAGAGATCCCTTACCTTGCCTGCATATTAGGATTGACGCTCCGGAGCCCGATGCGGGTCTGGCGTCTTCCGCGCGAGCGTTGGGTCCTCCTCATCACCCTCGCCATCGTTGCCAACGGCGTCGGCATCGCGCTCACCAACACCGACTGGCTGACCTACGGCGTCTGGCGCAAGACCAATCTGCCCGGGCTCACGATCAAGGACGGAATGTACGTGGCGATGAGCAGCGTCTTCCGCGAGGCGATCCCGTTCTTCTTGGGATCCGTGATCATCCGGGAGGCGCAGGACCTCGAAAACCTCTTCCGGTTCGTGGTGAAGGCCGGCCTGATCTACACGCTCTTCGCCCTTCTCGAGATTCGCCTGAGCCCGCAGTTCCACAACTGGATCTACGGCTTTCACCAGCACGACTTCGCGCAGACCATTCGATTCGGCGGGTACCGCCCGATGGTGTTCATGGCGCACGGCCTGGCTCTGGGAGAATTCTTCGCGGTGTGCGTGCTGCTGGGAACCGCGCTGGCCCGCTTGCGCGTCCCGGGTGCCTTTGGGCTGAGTGCCCGAATGTCGGCGCTGGTGCTTGGGGTCATCCTGATCCTCTGCAAGAGCACCGGTGCGTTCGTCTATGCCGCACTCTGCGGGCCCCTGCTGCTGGTGGGGTCGGTGAGGATGCAGCAGCGCATGGCGACCGCACTGGCCATCGTCGTGCTGATCTACCCCTCCATGCGGGAGTCGGACCTGTTTCCGACCAGCGCCGTTCTCTCGCTGGCCGGACTGGCGGGTCAGGAACGCGAGGACTCGGTCGCGTTCCGCTTCCAAAACGAGGACCTGCTTTTGAAGAAGGCCCGGCAGCGTCCCTGGTTCGGCTGGGGTGAGTACGATCGAAACGAGGTCTTCGACGACGGCGGAAGACCCATGACCACCACCGACGGCGAATGGATCATCGCGCTCGGAATCTCGGGCTTCACGGGATTCCTTTCTCGGTTCGGGCTGCTGGTGATCCCGGTGTTCCTGGCCGGGCGACGGCTCCGTTTCACACGCGATGATTACGAGCGGCAGCTGGTCACGGCGACCTCGATCGTCGTCGCGGTGACTGCGCTAGACCTGCTCCCCAACAGCCTGTACTCGAACTACCCGTACTTCCTGTCCGGTGCGCTCTTGTCGACATCGGCCACGCTCACACGGTCCTGACGGGCGGCGCCGCCCTATCGGGCGCGAAGCGTTTCTTCAGGCGCAAGAAGAAGCTTTCATAATAGCGGTAGCTCAGTGTGGCGGCCGCTATCGCGACGGCGACCGTCGCGAAAAACGGCATCAACGGCCGAGTGATCCCCAGGCGATTCAGAACCCGGTGCGCGACGTTATACGAGAGCATGTGCAGGAGGTACATCCCGTAGCTCACCACCCCGACGTGGACGATAGGCCGCCAGCGCAGCAGCGGGGCAAGCAGGTGATCCTCGCGCATCACGGCGGTCGCGACCAGAGCCGTCATCGCGAGGTAAATCGCCCAGGGCGCGGGGCTGGCCTGCCCGATGGTCACCCCCAGCAGGATCATCGCCAGCGGCGCGCTCATCCGACGCCCGAACACCAGCGACGTCCATTGGTATCCTCTGGGAGCATTCAGAAGATGTGCGAGCAGCACCCCGAGCCCGATCGGCACCGGAAACCGGGTGACGATCGTATGGGCCAGTGAGCCCGGGTGCAGCGCCCCGTCGGTCGCGCCCGCCAGCGCCGCTGTGACCAGCGCCAGCAGAGCCACCATGAAGAGCACGGCACCGGTAGAGCCGAGGCGCTTTTCGACCGTGGGCCATAGCAGGTAGAACTGCTCCTCGGCGGCCAATGACCAGACAAAATAGAGGATCACCCGATCGTTGCTGAGCGTGACGAACCAGTTCGAGCTGTACGTGGCGAAGTAGGGAAGGTTCGTAAAAAATGCCCGCCCGGCCGGGCTGTGGCGGTCAAATAGCACGACCATCACGACGTAGATCAAGAGCACGCTGTAGTAGAGGGGAAAGATCCTCAACGTGCGGCGGATGTAAAAGCGTTTGAGCGAAATGCCCCCCAGGTCCTCTCGTTCTCGCAGAAGCAGCGTCGTGATCAGGAATCCGCTGATGACGAAGAACAGGTCTACACCGAGGTACCCGTGCTGGAGTATCGCGGGATAGGTCAGGGCCGCAGGCCGGGTGTGGTGCCAGATTACCGCCAGGATGCTCAAACAACGCAGGCCATCGAGCGAAGCGAAATACTTGCGCGCTCTGAACGGCGCGTAGTCCGCGGCGGCGAGCAAGCTCGGGTTGGGGCTCACCGGCGGCAGGCTAGCATCGCGGGGCCGGGCGACAAATTGTCAGCCGCCGGGCTTGGGGCCTGCGGGCGAGTGGCCGCCGATCTCTTGGTGCCCCTGGTGCTCGTGCCCCTGGTGCCCCTCCTGCCGCTGGCGCAAGGTCGCGAGCTCGGCCCCGAGAGCCGGCGCCTCTACGCCGAGCGCGTCCTTCAGCCTCTCGAATCGCCAGCGCCAGTCCAGGCGCTCGCGCGCCATCGACCAGTTGAGCCGCGCGCGCGCCGGTGTCCAGTCCCGGGCGGCGCGCTCCAGGACGTCGAGCCCGGCTTCGCGGGCAACGCTGCCAAGCTCGAGCGTCGCTTCGGGCCAAAGCAGCGCGCGGGCGGTCTCGGACTTTGGCGCGATCCCCGCCACGATCGCTCCCGAGGCCAGCGCGTCCGTCCAGCGAGCGGTAATGTACTCGCGGGCGTGATGCGTGTAGGCGGCCGGGCTCGCCGCATTCGAGAAGCTCAGGGTAAACTTGGTCTCGGCGAAACGGCTCATGAGCAGCCGCTCGTTGTCGCCGGCATCGTCCCGCTTTTCGGGCCGCCCGCCAAAGACCAGGCCGCGGCTCTGACAGGCACGTGCGCTCACGGCATCGTCTTCCCATTCCGGCGGCTGGCGCCCAACCCGCACCAGATCGAGGTTTCGCGCCGGACTGAATGATCCCAGCCCCAGGACGTCGCTTCCCCATGGGAGCCAATCTACCGGCGCGCGCAAGCTCCGGCGCCAGCTAGCGAGATCCTCCCGTTCGGTCACGAAGACGTGATCGAAGTGCCGGGCCAGACGGGCGAAACGGGGTATGTGCTCGACCCAGAACGAGTCGAAGACCCACGCGATCACGCGACCGTACTTTTGGCGCCAGTCGTCGATCTGCGTGAGCGAGGCGAGCTCAGAAGGGCTGCGACAGATGAGAAGGCAGGCCCCCCCGCTCCGCCGCCGAGGCAAGAGCGCCAGCAGCTTGGCGACCCGTCCCATCGGTTCGGCGCGCAAGATGATGG
>CAYTTF010000424.1:0-3628 GCA_964440665.1 uncultured Myxococcales bacterium
AAGCCGGCGGTGCTCGCGCAGTTCGGCGTGCTCGGCGCCGTGTACGCGCGCCTGCTGCACGGGAAGACCCGACCCAAGGTGGGACTCCTGTCGAACGGTTCCGAAGAGCACAAGGGGACGCCGCTCACGCGCGAGGCGCATCAGATCCTGGCGCGCGCCGACTCGGCGGCCAACACCGACTTCAGCTACGTCGGCTACGTCGAGGGGCGCGACATATTCAAGGGCGAGGTCGACGTGGTCGTCACCGACGGATTCACCGGCAACGTCGTGCTCAAGTGCGTGGAAGGCGCGGCCGAGACCATGCTGGGGATGGTGCGCGAGGAAGTCTCGCGCTCGGGGATCCTGGCCAAGGTTGGTGCGGCGCTGATGACCGGCGCGCTGCGGCGCCTTCGCAAGCGGACCGACTACGCCGAGCACGGGGGCGCACCGCTGCTGGGCGTCGACGGGATCGCGCTCATTTGTCACGGCGGATCGACCGTCCCGGCGATCAAGAACGCGGTCTACGTCGCCGATCGCTTCGCCCAGATCGGGCTCGGCAAGGAGTTGTCCGCCGCCGTCGCGCGCAACCTTTTCCTGTGGGAAGGGGCGCCCCCCGGCGCATCGGGCGCAGAGGCAATCTCGTGATTCGAAGTCGCATCGCCGGGACCGGTCGCGCGGTCCCGACGAAGGTTCTGACCAACGCCGATCTGATGCGGATGGTCGACACCTCCGACGCCTGGATCGTCGAGCGCACCGGCATCCGAGAGCGCCACATCCTGGAGCCGTCGCTGGCGGCCAGCGATCTCGCGACCGAGGCCGGTCGGAAGGCCTGCGCCAAGGCCGGCGTCGACCCGGCGTTGGTCGACTGCATCATCGTCGGGACGGTCACCGGGGACTGCCCCTTTCCCTCGACCGCGACCTTCGTCCAGAAGAAGCTGGGGGCCCGGCCGGGGGGGGGCGCGTTCGATCTCTCGGCGGCCTGCGCCGGGTTTCTCTACGGGATGTCGATCGCCGATGCGTTCCTGCGCGTCGGGCAATTCAAGCACGTGCTGGTGATCGGCGTCGAGGTGCTCTCGCGCATCACCGACTGGACCGATCGCGGAACCTGCATCCTGTTCGGTGACGGGGCCGGCGCCGTGCTCATGACCGCGAGCGACGAGGGGGACGGCATTTCGCGCGGCGTGCTCTCGACGCATCTGTTCGCCGACGGAGGCCTCACCGACATCCTGCTCCAGCCGATCGGCGGGAGCCGCGAGCCGGCCACGCCGGAGAATTTGGCCACCAAGCGGCATTTCATTCAGATGAACGGCCGTGAGGTCTACAAGCACGCCGTTCGCAACATGGCGGCCGGCGCGCGAACGGCGCTGGAGGTCAATGGCCTCAAGGCCGACGACGTTGCCTGGGTGGTCGCCCATCAGGCGAACATCCGGATCCTGGAGGGCGTCTCGGATAGGGTCGGCATTCCGATGTCCCGTTTCTTCACTAACGTCGATCGGTACGGGAACACTTCGTCGGCGTCGGTCCCCACCGCCCTCGACGAGGCCATCGAGATGGGCAAGATCAAGGCGGGCGATCTGCTGCTGTTCGCGGCGCTGGGCGGCGGTCTCACTTGGGCCTCGGCGGCGGTGAGGTGGTAAGCGTGACGCCGGCGGGCGCGATCGCCTTTCTCTTCCCTGGCCAGAGCTCACAGAAGGTGGGAATGGGCCGGGATCTCTGCGATGCGCACGCGGAGGCGCGCGCGGTATTCGCCGAAGCGGACGCGGCTCTCGGCTTCTCTCTTTCGAAGATCTGCTTCGAGGGTCCGGAGTCGGAGCTGACGCTCACCGCGAACGCCCAGCCCGCGATCCTGACCACCAGCATCGCGGCCCTGCGCGTGCTCGCCGCGCGATCGCCGGTGCAGCCGCTGGCGGTGGCCGGACACTCGCTCGGTGAGTACAGCGCGCTGGTGGCGGCGGGGGCCCTTCGTTTCGACGACGCCGTTCGTCTGGTCCACCTGCGCGGTAAGTTCATGCAGGAGGCGGTGCCGCCCGGCGCGGGCGCGATGGCGGCGATCCTGGGCCTCGGCGCGCAAGAGGTCGACGCCGTTTGCCGCGAGGTCGCCGGCGACGAGGTGGTCAGTCCCGCCAACCTGAACGGCGGCGGGCAGGTGGTGATCGCGGGTCACACGGCGGCCGTCGCGCGCGCCTGCGTGGCGGCCAAGGCCCGCGGCGCCAAGCGCGCCATTCCGCTGGCCGTGAGCGCCCCCTTCCATTGCGCGCTCATGCAGCCCGCCGCCGATCGGCTCGCGCGCGAGCTCGAGCGGGTCGAGATCGCGGCGCCGGCCTGGTCTGTCGTCACCAACGTCGAGGCGGAGCCCAATCGGGATCCCGGGCGTGTGCGCGAGCTGCTGATGCGCCAGGTGACCGCGCCGGTTCGATGGGAAGAGTCGGTGCAGCGGCTGACCTCGATGGGCGTGACCAGCGCCGTCGAGGTCGGTTTCGGGAATGTGCTGGCGGGCCTGGTGCGCCGGATCGCGCCGGCCCTGCAGGTTCACGCGGCGGGCGACGCCGAATCCATCTCGGCGCTGGTCGGCCGCGGCGACGCGCTCGAGCCGAAAGAGCAACGCCATGCGTGAGCTCGAGGGCAAGGTCGCGCTGGTCACCGGCGGATCGCGCGGCATCGGACGCGCCATCGGAATCGCGCTCGGGCGCCTGGGCGCCAAGGTGGTGCTGAACTACACCGCCAACGAGACCGCCGCCAACGAGGCCGCCGCCGCGGTCGGCGCGGCGGGCGGCGTGGCGGTCACCAAGCGTTTCGACGTGGCCGATGCCGCCGCGGTCGAAGCCGCCTTCAAGGAGGTGATCGGCGCCGAGGGGGGATTGCACATCCTCGTCAACAACGCCGGCGTCGCCGTCAACGGCCTGGTCCTGGGTGGCAAGGACGCGGACTGGAAGCGGTCGATCGACGTCAATCTGAACGGGACGTTCTATTGCTGCCGGGCCGCCCTGCGCGCGCTCATGAAGGCCCGCGGGTCCGGCCGCATCGTCAACATCACCTCCATCACCGCCGAGACCGGCTCGGCGGGACAGGCGCCCTACGTGGCCGCCAAGGCGGGGATCATCGGCCTCACCAAGACGCTGGCGCGCGAGTATGCTTCGCGGGGCGTCACCGTCAACGCCGTATCGCCTGGCTACATCGACACCGACATGACGGCGCACGACCTGCCGGAGGCGCGCCGCGCGGACCTCCTGAAAACGATTCCGCTGGGCCGCGTCGGAAATCCGGATGATGTCGCGGCGGCGGTCGCGTATCTTTCCGGTCCCGGCGCCGCCTACGTGACCGGGCAAGTCTTGCGCGTCAACGGCGGACTTTTAATGTAAGGTACGCCGCTCGTACGCCCAAAACACACGTCGAAACACAAGTCAGCGAGAGGACAGACAGACCATGGCCGAAGATTTTGAAGACAGGGTCAAGAAGATCATCATCGAGCAGCTCGAGGTGTCGCCCGACAAGGTGAAGCCCGAAGCCTCGTTCGCCGAAGACCTCAAGGCCGACTCGCTGGCAGTCGTCGAGCTGGTGCTGGCGCTGGAAGAGAATTTCAAGATCGAGATTCCCGACGAGGACACCGAGAAGATCAAGACCGTCGGGGACGCCATCAACTACATCAAGT
>CAYTTF010000425.1:0-3628 GCA_964440665.1 uncultured Myxococcales bacterium
GCATGCAGGAGATGGGACCGGCAGGCGACGGGCGGATGCGCCTCGAATATCTTTGCCCGGCGCGCGGTCTCATCGGCTACCGGTCGCAGTTCCTGACCGACACGCGCGGCACGGGGCTCATGCACCACAACTTCAAGAACTACGGCCCCTACGCCGGGCCCCTGCGCTCGCGGGCCAACGGCGTGCTGATCTCGCAGGACGACGGCGAGACCAACACCTACGGCCTCTTTTATCTACAGGAGCGCGGGCAGCTGTTCCTGGGCCCCGGCATCAAGGTCTACGGCGGGCAGATCATCGGCCTGCACTCGCGCGACAACGATCTCATCGTGAACCCCTCCAAGGCCAAAAAGCTGACCAACATCCGCACCACCGCGGCCGACGAAAAACTGTTCCTGACGCCGCCGCGGGTGTTCTCGCTGGAGGCCGCGCTCGAGTTCATCAACCCGGACGAGCTGTGCGAGGTGACCCCGGCGGCGCTGCGGCTGCGCAAGCGTTTCCTCGACCACAACGAGCGCAAGCGCCTCGAAAAAGTCAGAGACGCCGGCTAGGCCGGCCGGGCCGGCCGGGCCGGCCAAGCCGGCTAAGCAGGATAGACGCGCGATCTTCGCATAGTTGTTGCTCGCGGTCGGGCGCGGGAGGGTTTACCGTGGAGGGGGATGCGTATCGCTGCCCTCGACGTCGGGTCGAATTCCTTCCACCTCATCGTGGCCGAGGTAGAGACGGGGGGGCGCATTCGTGTGCTCGACCGCGCCAAGGAGATGGTGCGGCTCGGCGACTCGACCCTACACAAGGGCGTGATCGCGCCGGAGGTGTTCCGGCGGGGGCTCGATGCGCTCCGCGCCCTGCGGCGGATCGCCGACCGGTACAAGGTCGACGCGCTGGTGGCGGTGGCGACCAGCGCGGTGCGCGAGGCGCAGAACGGCGGCGAGTTCGTGCGGGCGGCGCGCGACGAGGCCGGCATCGACATCCGCGTCATCCGCGGCGACGAAGAGGCGCGCCTCATCTACCTCGGCGCGCGGGGATCGCTGGACCTCGGCAAGCGGCGGGTGGCGCTCTTCGATCTGGGCGGCGGATCGCTGGAGATCGTGCTGGCCGACGCGCAAGAGCTGTATTTCACGGCCTCGCTCAAGCTGGGGGTCATCCGCCTGGCCGAGAGCTGTCCCTGCTCCGACCCGCCCAGCCCGCGCGAGCGATCGCACCTGACCGAACGGGTTCGCACCATGCTCGATCCGGTGATCTCGCGGCTGCGCGCGATGGGATTCGACAACGTCGCCTTCACGTCGGGCACGGCGTCGGCGCTGGCGGGGTTGGTGCGTGCCGACGGGGGCGGGGGAAAATCGACCATCGCGCTGCCCGATCTGGCCGCGCTCGAGCAGCGGCTCGGAACGATGACCGTGGCGGGGCGGGGGCGCCTGCCTGGGCTCGACGCGCGGCGCACCGACACGATCTACGCCGGCGCCGTCGTGTTTCGCACGGCGCTCGAGCTGTGCGGCGCGGAAGAGGCGACGCTCTGTGAGACCGCGCTGCGCGAAGGAATCGTCGCCGACTACGTCGCCTCGAACCGACCGGGCATCCTGCTGGTCGAGGAGTTCCCCGACCTGCGGCGGCGCAGCGTCATGGAGCTGGCCCGTCGCTGCCAGTTTCGCGAGGACCACGCCTCGCACGTGGCGCGGCTGGCGCTGTCGATCTTCAACCAGACGCGGCGGCTGCACAAGCTGGCGGAGAGCGACGCGGAGCTGCTGGAATACGCGGCGCTGCTGCACGACATCGGGTTCTACATTTCGCCGCACCGCCACCACCGGCACAGCGCGTACCTCATCGAGAGCCACGCCATGACGGGGTTCTCCCGCTCGGAGGTGGAGATCATCGCGCTCACGGCGCGCCACCACCGCAAGGCCGAGCCGCGGCGCGGGCGCGGCGTGATGAAGTCGCTTTCGAAGACCGATTGCCATCGGGTGCGGGTGCTGGCGGCGGTCCTGCGCATCGCCGACGCGCTCGATCGAACGCACGCCCGGCTGGTCCGCGCGGTGCGCTGCTCGGTCTCGGCGCGCACCGTGGAGGTCCGGGTCGACGCCGATGGCGATCCGGAGCTCGAGCTGTGGGCCGCGCGGCGAAAGGGCGATCTCTTCGAGGCGCTCTTCCACCGTAAGCTCCGCTTCGCCGTCGACGGGATCAGGGAATCCGAACCGCCCGCCGCGGCCGAGCTCCCGGCGACGCCCGCCCCGTTGCGGGTCGTTCGTTCCTAGCGCGTCGCGGGTTAGATCCCGAGGGCGCGCAGCCCGAAGTACAGCACCGCGGCCACGATCGCGGCCGACTGGATGGTGAAGAGCCAGGCCCAGACGATTCGCAGCGCGACGCCCCAGCGGACCCCGGCGGGATTGTTCACCCAGCCGACGCCGACGATGCCGCCGGTGATGGTATGGGTGGTCGAAACCGGAATGCCGAGCGCGCTGGCCAGGAACAGCATGGCGGCGGCGCCGGTCTCGGCGCAGAAGCCACCGGAAGGTTTCAGCTTGGTCAGGCGCATCCCCATCGTCCGCACGATGCGCCACCCGCCCGTCAGCGTGCCCAGGCCCATCGCGGCCTGGCAGGAGAGAATCACCCAGATCGGCAGCTCGGCGTGGGCGCCCAGCCGGCCCTTGGCGATCAGCATCGCCAGGATGATGCCCATGGTCTTCTGCGCGTCGTTCGCGCCGTGCCCCAGGCTGAACATCGCCGACGAGACCAGCTGCAGTCGCTTGAACCAGCGGTCGATGCGTCCCGGCTGCTTGCGGCGGAACACCCAGGCCACGAGAACCATCATCCCGCCGCCCAGGATCATCCCCAGAACCGGCGACACGACGATGAAGAGCGCCGTCTTGGCGACGCCGCTCTGCTGCACCACCGCGAAGCCCCCCTTGCTGATCCCGGCGCCGAGCAGGCCGCCCACCAGCGCGTGCGACGAGCTCGAGGGCAGGCCGTACCACCAGGTGATGAGATTCCAGGTGATGGCGCCGCCCAGCGCGCTCAGCAGGACCGCGTCGTCGATGATCTTGGGATCGATGATCCCCTTGCCGATGGTGTGCGCGACGTGCAGCGGAAAGATCACGAAGGCGATGAAGTTGAAGAAGCCGGCCCACACCACCGCCACGCGCGGGGTCAGGACCCGCGTCGAGACGATGGTGGCGATCGAGTTGGCGGCGTCGTGAAAGCCGTTGATGTAGTCGAAGGAGAGCGCGATCACGACGATCGCGACGATCATGACCATGGGGGCCGTCAGCTATTCTCGAGGACTACGCCCTCGATGATGTTGGCGACGTCCTCGCAACGATCGGTCGCCGACTCCAGCGTCTCGTAGATCTCTTTCCACTTGATGATCGCGATGGGATCTTTTTCTTCACGGAACAGGCGCACCAGCGCCCCGCGCAGGATCGAATCGGCCACGTTCTCGAGCCGGTTGATCTCGATGCAGTGCTGGAGGATCCCGTCCGGCTTGCCGATGTGGCGGATGCCGGAGACCGCGCTCAGCACGTGCTCGGCGCTCGACACCAGGCAGCGCGCCAGGTCGGCGACCTCGGGGGTCATCTTGGGGAGGTCGTAGAGCGCCAGGCGATCGGCGGCGGCTTCCACCATGTCCATGATGTCGTCC
>CAYTTF010000426.1:0-706 GCA_964440665.1 uncultured Myxococcales bacterium
GCCTGCGCCACCTGCGGCGGCGGTCAGTACCAGACCGCCGCCTGCGGCGGATCGACCAATACCACCTGCGGCGCCTGCACCGTCTGCGGAGCCGCCGAGTACCAGACGGCCGCCTGCGGGACCACCAACAACGCGACCTGCGCGGGCTGCGACGTCGACTGCAACGCCTGCACCGGCGTCGGGGCCTGCACCACCTGCGCGCCCGGGCACTATCTGAGCGGCGGCGTCTGCGTGACCTGTTCGACCTGCGCGGCGGGGCAATACCAAGCGGCCGCGTGCACCGCGACGCAGGACACGATGTGCATCATGTGCTCGTCGTGCGGGGGCGGTCAGTACCAGACGGCCTCCTGCGCCGCGACCTCGGACACGACCTGTACCAGTTGCTCCACCTGCGGCGCGGGAACGTACGAGACGGCGACCTGCGGCGGCACCAACAATCGTGTTTGCTCGGCCTGCGCGACCTGCGCCGCCGGTCAATATGAGACGGGGGCTTGCACGGCCAGCAGCAATCGCGCCTGCTCCACCTGCGCGACCTGCGGCGCCAGCCAGTACCAGAGCGCGGCCTGCGGCGGGACCAGCAATACGGCTTGTGCGTCGTGCACGACCTGCGGCGCGGGTCAGTACCAGACGGCGATGTGCGGCGCGACCAGCGACACCGCGTGCACTTCGTGCGCGACCTGCGGCGCGGGCCAGTACCAGACGGCGG
>CAYTTF010000426.1:806-3616 GCA_964440665.1 uncultured Myxococcales bacterium
CCTGCGGCGCGACGACCAACACGACGTGCGCTTCGTGCGCGACGTGCGGGGCGGGCCAGTACCAGACGGCGGCCTGCGGCGCGACGACCAACACGACGTGCGCTTCGTGCGCGACGTGCGGGGCGGGTCAGTATCAGACGGCGGCCTGCGGCGCCACGACCAACACCACCTGCGGCACCTGCGGCAGCTGCCCGACCGGCAAATACGTGATGACGGCTTGCGGGGGCAGCGCCGACACCGTCTGCGGCGCGTGCGACGCGAACTGCGACGCCTGCACCGGGCCGGGCCTTTGCACCACCTGTTCGTCCGGCTATGCCATGAACGGCACGGTCTGTGTCTTCATGGGGGCGAGCTGCCGCGCGATTCACGTCGCGAACCCGGCCATGACCGACGGCGTGTACCAGCTGGATCCCGACGGCGCCGGCGCGGGCGCCCCCTTCCTCGCCTATTGCGACATGACCGCCGACGGCGGCGGCTGGATGAAGATCCTCCAGTACAACAATGCCGCGTACACGCCGACGGCCGCGGCGGTCGGGAACATCGCGATCGCCGGCACGGCCGCCATGGCCAAGCTGTCCGACGCGAACGTCAACAGCCTGAGCGCCCTCTCCACGACCCGCGAGTACCGGATCCAGGGCGGCACCTCGACGTTGAAGCTCTTCATGAAGGCGAGCGCGACCTGGGACGACACGGCCCGTGGCGAGGGTCTCATCCTCACCGGAACCGGCTCCGCCTGCGAGGCCCTCACCAACTGCACCTACGTCACGGTGACGACGCCGGGCGGTCGCCCGACCATCGACTCCAACGATTGGACCCCGTCATCGATCGGGGGCCTCAACAATCAGGACCGGTACTTCACCGACTACAGCGCCCCGATCAACTGCTACGTGACCGGCGATACAACCCACCGTTGCTACGACTCGGGCGCCAGCACCGGCCACGCTCTCATCCAGAACCTCTCCATCTGGACGCGCGAGCTGACGGTCGCCGGCCAGACGATCATCACCTATCCGCTCGATGAGAACACGGGCACCGTCATCGGCGACACCTCGGGCAATGCCCGGAACGCGACGGTGCTCTCCGGCTCGTGGACGCCCGGGCATACGGGCAGCGCGTTCCTGGGCTCGTTCCGAACCAACGCCACCGTACCGGTGACCAACGCGGTCACGGTGTCGCTGTGGGTGCGTCGAGACGGTCCCGGGGGCGGCTATCCGCGAATCCTGAGCTGGGCCAACGACGGGCTCGAGCTGGCGGACGCCGGCGCGGGAAACAACCTGGCGGTCTACGTGCCGACGATCGGCTGGCAGCCCACCGGGACCAGCTTCGGCGCCGGCTTCCACCACGTCGCGGTCACCGTCGGAAGCGGGACCGTCGTCGTCTACTTCGATGGCGTTCAGAAGTTCACCATGGGCGGTGCGTTGAATCTCAATGGTCAGATGTCGATCGGGACCCGCTGGAACACCTCCGAGTCGTGGGTCGGGCCGATCGATCAGGTGCGGGTCTTCGACCACGCGCTGACCGCCGCCGAGATCCTGACCCTGTCCCAGGAGTGAGCCTCGCTCGGAGCTGGTCAGGCTACGCGCGGGCGGTGAGCCGCAACCGGACGCCGTGCCGCGGGCGCAGGGTCACGCTGGGCAGCAAGGTGAGGTCGGTCTGCGGCGTGACCTCGAAGCGAAACCGCTGGATCGCGACGGCCAGGACCAGCTTCGCCTCCATCATCGCGAAGCGATTGCCGATGCAGACGCGCGGGCCGCCCCCGAAGGGAAAATAGGCGAACCGCGGCAGGCGCTGCGCCAGATCGCTCTCCCACCGCTCGGGCTTGAAGGCCTCCGGATCGTCGAAGCTCTTCGGATCGCGGTGCACCACCCAGGGCGTCATCACGAACTCCGCGCCTTTGGGGAAATGAAAGCCGCCGATCTCGACGTCGGTCAGCGCCTGGCGGGCCATCACCCACGCGGGCGGATAGAGGCGCATCGATTCCAGCAAGACGGCGTCGGTGAATTTGAGTAACTCCAGATCGCCGAGCGCGGGCGCCCGCCCACCGAGAACCCGATCGAGCTCGTCGGCGAGACGGGCCTGGCATTCCGGACGGGTCGCCAGCAGATAGAGCGAATAGGTCAGCGCCAGCGCGGTGGTCTCGTGCCCGGCCAGAAAAAGCGTCACCGCCTCGTCGCGCACCTGGGCGTCCGTCATGGTGCCGCCGTTTTCATCGCGCGCGGCGATCAGCAGCGACAACAGATCGTCCTGCGCGGGTCCGCTCGGTTTCCGCCTGCGCGCGTCGATGATACCGAGGATCACCCGGTCGACCTTGCGCGCGGAGCCCTGGAACCGTCGGTTCGCGGGCGTCGGCACCCACGCGGGCGGCTGGAAGCGCGCGGCCAGCCCCAGGATGCGCCCGAACTCCTCCATCAGCTCCGAGATGATGGACCCCATGTGACCGGCATCGGCGGACACGTCGGCGCCGAACAGCGCCGCGGCTACGATGTTCAAGGTGACGGCCATCATGTCCTCGTGCACGTTGCGCACCTGCCCGGTTTGCCAGGTGGCGGCGGCCCGTTCGATCGCGCCGACCATCGCGGCGGCGTATGACTGCAACTGCCGCTGGTGGAACGCGGGCTGCAACAGCCGACGCTGTCGCCGCCAGGACTCGCCGTCGTTGACCAGCAGACCATTGCCGACCACGCGCGAGAGCAACCGGCTGGTTCGATCCTTGCGGAAGCGGTCGGCCTTCTTGACCAGGATCTCCTCGATGCACGCCGGGTCGGCGACGAAGTAGAGCTGCAGCGGCAACCGCGTGCGCACGAACGGCC
>CAYTTF010000427.1:0-3614 GCA_964440665.1 uncultured Myxococcales bacterium
GATCACGGTGGCGGAGAGCAGGTTGCGCATGGAGGGAATGGGCTTCAGCGGTTTGAGAAAGACGGCCCAGCGCAGGGCTCGCCCCCAGTAGGAGCCGAGGATCGGGATGAGCGAGACCGCCACCCACAACCAGTGGACATGGGCGAAGGTGGAGGCGGCCAGTTTCCAATCGAAGACGGGAGCGCCGAACTGCCGGGTGCGGAGCAGCCAGACGGCCAGCGCGGCGATGAGCAGAAGGGCGGCAATCCATTTCCACCTCGTCCGATGAGTCCAAATTGGGCGTTGAATCGAGATTTCTCCGCTTTCCGGGGGTGGGAGGGGATTAACCCCACCCCTACTGGGCTAGCATACCGGAAAAATTGAACCTATCATGGGAATGCCTCGTTTCTTGTTATGGAAGACGAGAGCCATGGCAACCGCGACGCTAGCTTGGGAGCAATTTGGAGGAAACACCTCGAGCGGTGGGGTTGCCAGCCGGGTAGTCACTATTTCCGGAGGCCGAAAGCTGATCGACAGCCTGGACCAACCCCTCGTTTCCCGATGCCTGGGCGGCGATGAAACCGCCTGGGAGGACCTTGTCCGGCAGCACACGCGGCAGGTATACGGACTCTGCTTCCGTTTTACGAACAGCGCGCAGGAAGCACAGGATCTGACGCAGGATGTGTTCCTGCGGGTTTTCAAGACGATTAAGACCTTCCGCAGCGCGGAAGGCAGCTTTCACACCTGGCTGGCGCGGGTGACGCGGAACCTTCTGATCGACCATTACCGGCGCACCCGCCAGGAGCGGGTGACGGATTCGATCGAGGAACAGCTGCCGATGCTGGAAGAAGCGGGTGGGACGGCGGCGGCGCGTCCGGACCAGGTCCTGGCGGGGCGCGAGGCGCGCGAGATCCTGCAGGCGACCCTGCAGAAGCTCTCGCCGGATTTGCGTGAAGCGGTAATTTTGCGGGATTTGCAGGAAATGGAATACCGGGAGATTGCGGAAGTACTCGACATCCCCGAAGGCACGGTGAAAAGCAGGATCAATCGCGGACGGGCGGAACTGGCTAGTCTGTTGCGAAAGCAGAAGTTGGTGGTATGAACTGCGCAGAACTGGAAGAACTGATCTGCGATTACGCGGACGGCACGCTTACAGCCGCTCGCAAGGCCGAGGTGGAGCGCCATCTGGAAGCCTGCCCGGCGTGCGCCGAGCTGGCGCGGGACTCCGCTGCCGCAGTGGCATTCATGGAGCGGGCCGCCGATGTGGAACCGCCGCCGGAGCTGATCACCCGCATCCTGTTCGACGCTCCGTGGACCCGGAAAACGCCGGCGAAAGATCGGGGCTGGTTGGCCAAGCTGTTCGCGCCGCTGGTTCAGCCGCGATTCGCCATGGGGATGGCGATGACGATTCTTTCGTTCTCGATTCTCTCGCGCTTCGTGCCCATGCAGCAGTTGAGGTCGGCGGATCTGCGGCCGAGCGAAGTGTGGGCCTCGCTGGACGACCGGGCGCACCGCGCCTGGGCGCGCAGCGTGAAGTATTACGAAAACCTGAAAGTGGTTTACCAGATCCAAACGCTGCTGAGGGACTGGCAGCAACAGGCGGAAGACCAGAAGGCGACCAAACCTTCCGAGCAGAAGGCGGACGATCGGAAGTTGCCCGTCAAGGCATTGAACCCCGATGCAGGGGCGGCATCGCCGCCGTCGTCATCGGGGGCGCCCGGGGCGCCACATTGAGCATCACATTGAGCACACCGGGTATCGCATTGAATCGCATTGAAGTGAGCACGTTGAGGGACTAAAATGAACTGCCAAAATCATCCAGAAGTGCCGGCCACGGCATATTGCCGCAGTTGCGGCAAACCGGTATGCGAGCAGTGCCGTCGCGACGCCTTCGGCACCGTATACTGCGAAGAGCACGCTCCGGCTCCGGCCGCGCGCACCGCGGAGCCTTCGGGCTTCAGCGCACCGCCGCCGCCGCCGTTCGCCGCTCCCCCGCCGTTTGCGGGCCCACCTCCCGTGGCCGCCCCTCCGGTCACGGGCTATGTGTACGCCGATGTTTCGCCGGGCCTCGCGCTGTTCCTCGGCATGATCCCGGGCGTGGGCGCAATCTACAACGGGCAGTACGCCAAGGGCATGGTGCACGCCATAATCTGGGGCGTGCTGATGAGCATCGCCAACTCCGAGGCGGCGCACGGACTGGAGCCGGTGTTTGTCATGACGGTGGTGGCCTGGATGGCCTACATGGCCTTCGAGGCGTATCACACCGCGCGCAAGCGTCGCATGGGCGAAGCCGTGGACGAGTATTCCAGCCTGGTGAACCTGAGCGGACGCAGCGACCAGATTCCGGTGGCCGCGGTGGTGCTGATCATTCTGGGCATTCTGCTGCTCCTGCACACGCTCGATCTGTTGAATTTCGACCGCGTGGTGCGCTTCTGGCCGGCGCTGTTGATCGTGGCCGGGGTATACCTGCTCTACGGGCGATTCGCGGGCCGCGAAGTGGCGGCTGGGGAGGCGCGCAATGAGCGGCAATGACAGCGGCGGGTTTCTGGCGAGCGACATTCGCGACCAGGTGGACAAAGACATACGCCGCAAGATGCGGCGCGGTGAGCCATCCATGCTGCGCGCCATCCGCGGTCCCATCACGCTGATCACCGTGGGTGTGCTGTTCGCGCTGAACAATTTCACGCCGTACAGCTTCGACAAGACCTGGCCGGTGCTGTTGATTGTGTTCGGCCTGTTGAGCCTGCTGCGGCGCGGCCTGGAGCCGGTAGTTCCGCTGCCTCCGCCGGTGCAACCGTATCCGCCGCCGGTGTACGCGTATCCTCCGGCGCAGGGGAGCTACGCACAGAGCACGTATACGCAACCGCCGCCCGCCAAGGGCGGCTTCGGCGCCAGCGCGCCGCGGACGGGCGATGCGGGGCAGACGCCGCCTCCCCCGCCAGGAGACAAGGTATGAGACGCTCATTTTCCGGACCATTATTGCTGCTGGGCATCGGCGCGTTCTTCCTGTGGCGGAACCTGCACCCCGAGGCTCCGGTGTTCGACCTGCTGGCGCAGTACTGGCCGTTCCTGTTGATTGCCTGGGGCCTGATGCGGCTGGTGGAAGGGCTGATCTGGTATCGCGAAGGCGTGCGCGGCAGTTTCTCGGGCGGCGAAATCTTCCTGGTTATCCTGATCTGCATCGCGGGCAGCGGCATCTGGCAGGCGCGCGAGCACGGTGTGCACTTCATGCGCAGCGGCCTGGATTTCTGGGGTCAGGAGTACGAATTCCCGGTGTCGGCCACGGCGAGAGCGGCCGGCATGAAGCGCATCGTCTTCGAGAACCCGCGCGGCAACATTAAAGTGACGGGCGGCGATTCGAATGACGTGACGGTAACCGGGCGCAAGCTGATCAACGCCTACCGCCGCGAGGATGCCGACCGCGCCAACGGGGAGACCCCGTTGGAGATCGTCCAGCAGGGCGACCGCGTGTTAGTCCGCACCAATCAGGATCGGGTGAGGAGCAATCAGCGCGTTGCCGACGATCTGGAAGTGACCGTGCCCCGAGGCATGGCGGTGGAATCGCGCGGCGGCGCGGGCGACTACGAGGTGGGCGACGTGCAAGGCGACGTCGAGATCAACAGCAGCCACGGCGA
>CAYTTF010000428.1:0-3605 GCA_964440665.1 uncultured Myxococcales bacterium
ACATGCCGAACGACACCATCGATCGCGCCATCAAGAAGGGCACTGGCGATCTCGAAGGGGTCAACTACGAAGAGTTCAACTACGAGGTCTTCGGCCCGGGCGGCGCGGCCGTGCTGGTCGAGATCATGACCGACAACCGCAACCGCACCGCCAGCGACATCCGAAGCGTGATCACCCGGCACGGCGGCAACCTGGGCGCCTCCGGATCGGTCGGCTGGATGTTCAAGAAGCAGGGCCTCATCGTGTTCGAGAAGGCGGTCGTCGACGAGGACAAGGTCACCGAGCTGGCGATCGAGCTGGGTGCCGACGACATTCGCGCCGAGGGTGAGTCGCTGGTGGTGGTGACCGAGCCCAAAGAATTCGAGACCATCCGCGACGGCCTGAAAAAGGCCGGTCTGCCCGACCCACACTCGGCCGAGGTGACGATGGTTCCGCAAAACGTCGTCAAGCTGGTCGGCAAGGAGGCGGAGGGCGCGGTCAAGCTGGTAAACGCTCTCGAGGACAACGACGACGTGCAGAACGTCTATTCGAACATGGACGTCGACGAATCCGTCCTGGAGAGCGTCGGCTGACGGCGGGGTCGATGCCGCGCCCGACGTCACCGGTGGCAAGACGGGCGTCGGCGGGGACATCGTTGCGGCTTCCGACCCGGATTTCGACGCGGACTTCGTCACGGACGTCGCTGCGGATTCTGGGGATCGATCCGGGATCGTTGCGCCTCGGCTACGGCGTCATCGAATGTGTCGGCGCGGGCGCCTCGACGGTCGCCTACGTCGAGTGCGGCGTCATCTCGGCGTCGCCGCGGGATGCGCGCTCGGTGCGTCTCGGTGAGATCGGGCGCGGGCTGCGTGATCTGATCGAGGAGGTCCGGCCCGACGTGGTGGCGATGGAGGAGGCGTTCTTCGGCGTCAACGTTCAGTCGACGCTGGCGCTCGGCGAGGCGCGCGGCGTCGCGCTGTTCATCGCCTCGGAGTATGGCCTCTTGGTGAGCGGCTACCCGCCGGCGACGGTCAAGAAGACGGTGGTGGGCCACGGGCGCGCCACCAAAGGACAGGTCGGCTACCTGGTGCGCGCGCTGCTGTCCCTTCGCCGCACGCCGGAGCCCGACGCCGCCGACGCGCTCGCGATCGCCATCTGCCACGCCCGCTGCCAGGATAGACCCGAAAAATCGCGTGGGGCAGACTCGGCTCTGCCGAGGCTCCCCCTTCGCGGGAGGAGCGGAACCCTCCCAGGGTTCCGAAAAAGATGATCTCGTTTCTGCGAGGTCGCGTGATGGAGGCCGACGGCGATGCGGCGGTGGTCGACGTGGCCGGCGTCGGCTATCAGGTGCTGGTGAGCGCGCAGACGGCGGCGACGCTGTCGATGTCGATGTCGACGTCGGGTGCCGAGACGCACCTCTTCGTTCACACGCACTTCGTCAAGGACGAACCACTGCGTTTGTACGGCTTCACCGATCTCGGTGAGCGGCGCCTGTTCCAGACGCTGATCAGCGTCCAGGGGGTCGGGCCGCGCGTGGCGCTCGCGATCCTGGCCGGCATGGAAGCCGGCGACGTCGTTCGGGCGATCGCGACCGGGGACATCCAGCGCCTGACGCAGGTCAAAGGGGTGGGGCGCAAGACCGCCGAGCGGCTGGCACTGGAGCTGCGCGAGAAGATCCTGACCTTGCCGGCGGGGAAGGGTCTGCCCGCGCCCGCGGAGGCGCCGCGGCACGATCTGCCGCGCGGCCCTCTGGGCGATGTTTACGGGGCTCTGGTACAGCTCGGCTACAAGCCGGCGGAGATCGAGCCGCTTCTCGATCGGCTCGATCCGGCGCGCCCGGTCGCCGATCTGGTGCGCGAGGCGTTGGGCGCCCTGCGGAGATCGTAGACGATGGCGCGCAAGAAGCACGAGGACCAGTCGGCCGAAGACCTGTCGACCGAGACCGGCGAGCGGGTCGTATCTGCGGCCGCCGGCGCCGGCGCCCTCTCGCGCGATCGCGACGAAGACGCGGCGTTGCGGCCGCACAGCTTCGCGGAGTTCGTCGGGCAGCGGAAGGTGGCGGAGAACCTGGCGGTCTACGTCCAGGCGGCGCGCCAGCGCGGCGATGCCCTCGACCACGTGCTGCTCTCCGGGCCACCCGGCCTGGGCAAGACCACACTGGCCTTCTTGCTGGCGCGCGAGATGGGGTCGGAGGTGCGCATCACCTCGGGCCCGGTGCTGGAGCGCAAAGGCGATCTGGTGGGGATCCTCACCTCGCTCGGCCGCGGGGACGTTCTCTTCATCGACGAGATTCACCGCCTGCAGCCGGTGATCGAGGAGAGCCTCTACCCGGCCATGGAGGACTTCCGGATCGAGCTCGTCACGGGCGCCGGTGCCGGCGCGCGCGCCATTCCGCTGCCGATCGAGCGCTTCACGCTGGTGGGCGCCACCACCCGCACGGGGCAGCTCGGCTCTCCGCTGCTATCGCGATTCGGCATCGTCGAGACGTTCGAGTTCTATTCGCCCGCCGACCTGACCACCATCGTCAAGCGCTCGGCGCGCTTGCTGGGCATCCCGATCGAAGACGCGGGCGCCGAGGAGATCGGCCGCCGCGCGCGCGGAACGCCGCGCATCGCGAACCGCCTGCTGCGTCGGATCCGCGACTTCGCCGACGTGCGCGGCGACGGTCGCGTCACCAAGGATCTGGCCGAGTACGCGCTGGGGCGGCTCGAAGTCGACGCGGCCGGCCTCGACGCCGGCGATCGCAAGATCCTGACCACCATCGTCAACCGTTTCGACGGCGGTCCGGTCGGCATCGATTCGCTGGCGGCGTCGCTGGCGGAGGATCGCGACACGCTCGAGTTCGTCTACGAGCCGTACCTCATTCAAGAGGGCTTCCTGCTGCGCACCCCGCGCGGTCGCCAGATCACCCGCCGCGCCTACGACCACCTCGGCCTGCCGGTCCCGAGCCGGCCGCAGGGGACGCTGTTTTAGCGCGTCCGGTGGTCGAGCAGTCGCGCGACGTCGATCGTCGCTTCGAAGACGATGCGCGCCGGTCCGCGCATACGCACGCTGTCGTAGTCTTTGCCGACCGTTACCGCCAGCGTACCGCCGAGCAGGTGAACCGGCGTCTCGACGCCAGCCGACAAGCGATCTTCCAGTACGGCGGCAACGACCGTCGCGCAGGCGCCGGTGCCGCAGGCGAGGGTGAGACCGCTGCCACGCTCCCACACCACCAGGTCGATCTCGCCGCCGCGCACGCGGGCAAATTCGACATTGGTCCGGTGCGGGAAGCGATCCGCTACCTCCAGCGTCGGCCCGTAGGTCTCGGCGAGCGCGCGGAGATCGCCAGTATCGTCCACGAAGATCACCGCGTGCGGGTTGCCCATCGACACGGCCGTGAACTGGAATTCGCGATCGCGCGCCGTGATGGCCTCCCGCAGGGCACGCGACGACCCGCCGGGCGCCAGAGGGATCTCGTCGCGCGAAAGGCGCGGGCGTCCCATCTCGACCTCGATGCCGCTCACCACGCCCGCGGTCACCGAGAGCCCGCACTCGAGCAGGCCGGCGCCGGTTTCGATACGTAGGACCTGCTTGCGCATCTCCGGGTCGGATTCGTAGAGCACCTTGGCGACGCAGCGGATGCC
>CAYTTF010000429.1:0-3604 GCA_964440665.1 uncultured Myxococcales bacterium
GCCGGTGCTGGTCTTGCGCTTCGAAGCCGACAGCCCCAAGCGGCTGGCCGAAATTCAAGCGCTGGTCGAGGGACGCATCGCGCAGATCATCGCGGAGCTCGAAGTGACCGCGGGCGGGAGCCCGGGCGCCGGAGCCGGCACCGGCGTCCATACCGGGCACTGATCCGTCACGAGCTGCCGGGCGCCAGCATGGTCTCGATCCGCTCGATGAGCGTGACCGGCGCGAACGGTTTCTCCAGGAAGCCGGCGCCGGGCAGGATCCCCTGCTCCGCCAAGGCCGTCCGGGCAAAGGCGCTCATGAACAGAATCTTCGCGGCCGGCCAGTGCTCTTTGAGCCGTTCGACGAGCTCGAGCCCGTTCGTCACGGGCAGACCGATGTCCACCAGCAACAGATCGACGCCCACGACGTGGCTGCGCGCCCGACCCTCGGCCTCGGCTGCGCTGGCGGCCTCCAGCGTGGCGTAGCCGTTTCGCTGCAGCACCCGCACGGTCATGGTGCGGACGAGGTCGTCGTCCTCGACGACCAAGATGGTCGCCGAGCGCTTGGGCTGTTGCATCGTCCAGCCTAACGATCGCTCCAGCGTGATCTCGACCGGGACGCCCGCCGACGGTGTGGGCGCGGCACTGCGCCAGGCGAGCATCCGCTGCGCCAGCTGAGCGCCGCGATCGACGGCGGTCAGGATCTGCTCGACGTCGTCCCGCGCCTGATCGCCGGGGCGCAGGTCTTCGCCGATCACGGTGGCGAACCCTCGGATCGCCGAGAGCACGTTCTTGAGATCGTGCACCATCGATCCCATCGCCAAGGCAGCTGCATCGGCGGCCGCGTCGTCTGCCGAGGCGGGCGGCTCACCCGAGGTCGCGACCGGCTTCTTTCGTTGCGTCAAGGACCTGCCCTTTCTTCCGACCGTCCCCCCTTGACCGTCGCGGCAAATCTTCCAGGACCGGCCGGTTTTGTCAATTCCGAGGGTCAGCGGTGGGGCGGGATCTTTTCGCCGTGCTTGGCGATCTCGGCGTCCAGCTCGGCCGCCTGCTCGCGCAGGTGCCAGGGAATTTCGGCGTACACATCCTCGAAGAGCGACTGCAGCGGCGGTTTGGGCGGCCGGTGCTCCGCGTAGGCCAGCGCCTCTCCGATCTCCCGCTTGATCTCCTCGCGGGTGTGCGCGACGAACTCGGCATCGAATACGCCGCGCGCCGTCCCGTACTTGAGAAAGCGATCGATCGGATCGCGGCGCTCCCATTCCTTCGGCTCGGCCTGATCGCGATACTTCGAGGGATCGTCGGACGAGCTGTGGGCACCGCGCCGGTAGGTTCGAGCCTCGATCAGCGTCGGCCCTTCGCCACGCCGCCCGCGTTCCGCCGCCTCCCGGACCACGTGGATCATCGCCAGGATGTCGTTGCCGTCGACCAGCACGCCCGGCATCCCGTAGGCGATGGCTTTCTGCGCGAAGGTCGGCGTCGCGGTCTGATCGGAGCTCGGCACGGAGATCGCCCAACCGTTGTTTCGGCAAAGCAGGATCGCGGGGACCCTGTAGAGAGCGGCGAAGTTGGCGCTGACGTGGAAGATCGGCGTCGAGCTGGCGCCCTCGCCGAAGAAGGCCAGCGCCACGTCCTCGGTCTTCTGCAGCTTGGCGGCCCAGGCCGTCCCGACCGCATGCGGGATGTGCGAGCCGACCGGCGAGCTGACCGAGACGAAGTTGAGCCTCTTGACAGAATGGTGCACCGGCATCTGGCGCCCCTTGACCGGATCTTCGGAGTTGCCGAAGAGCTGGCACATGAAGGTGCGTAGCGGATAGCCGCGGAAGAGGGCCGCCCCGATCTCGCGGTAGGCGGGGTAGATCCAGTCGGCGTCGCGCAGCGCGTGCGCCGCGCCGATGTGGGTCGCCTCCTCCCCCAGCGAAGTGAGATAGAAACCCATTCGCCCCTGGCGCTGCAGGAGCAGCATCCGTTCGTCGAGGATCCGGACCAGCAGCATGGTCCGGTACAGACGCCGCAGCTCGTCGGCGGACAGCGCCGGCTCCCGCTCGGGATGGACGACGCGCCCCTCGTCGTCGATGACTCGTGTGACTTCCAGCTTCAAGGTCGACCGCAGGCCGTATAATCGCCCGAATCTCGCCAGTCAAGAAGCCCCCCGCCCAGCCCCACCCAATGAAGATCCAGATCCGCGACGTCTTGAGCCTCTCCGGGCGCGACTACGTGGTGGAGGGGCTCGTCTCGGTCCAGGTCGCCGGCAAGACCACGGTGGTGGCGCGCGCCGTCGACGGGGCGGATGTGCTCTGGATCGAATCGCCCTCAGACAATGACACTGCGCTGGTGTTCCACCAGATCAGGGACCTAGATCTCTCCCCACCGCCGCCGGAGAGCATCAGCTACCACGGCCTGCCCTACGTGCTCCGTCTGGCGGGGCGCGCCGCGCTCGAGATCAAGGGCACCGTGCCGGAGCGCACCGCCGGCAGGGCGCAGCTTTGGCGCTACCGCACCGCCGGCGATCAGATCCTCCAGATCGAGGAAGAAAACGGCCAGCTGTTCATGCTGGCGGGACAATCCGTGCACCGTGGCATGATCGACCACCTACCGGGACGCTGACGACATGGGCGGCAACACGTTCGGAACGATGTTTCGGGTGACGACCTTCGGGGAGTCGCATGGACCGGGTGTAGGCGTGGTGGTCGACGGCTGTCCGCCGCGGCTGCCCATCACGACCGCCGAGATCCAGCTGGAGCTGGATCGCCGGCGGCCGGGTCAAAGCACGATCACCACCCAGCGGCGCGAGCTCGACGAGGTCGAGATCCTGTCGGGCATACACGAGGGGCTGACGCTGGGAACGCCGATCGCGATGCTGGTCCGCAACAGCGACACGCGCGGGGGCGACTACGAAGAGATGCGGACCAAGTTCCGCCCCTCGCACGCCGATTTCACCACCAAGGCCAAGTACGGCATCCGCGCCTGGCAGGGGGGCGGCCGCGCCAGCGCCCGCGAGACGGTCGGGCGCGTGGCGGCCGGGGTGCTGGCGCGCAAGGCGCTGGCGGCCGCGGGCGCCATCGACCTCGTCGCCTGGGTGCAGCGGGTCCAAGACCTGGAGGTCGAAGTCGATCCGGCCAGCGTCTCGCGCGCGGCCGTCGAATCGAACATCGTCCGCTGCCCGGACGCGGCGGCGGCGACGCGCATGATCGCGCTCATCGACGAGGCCCGCAAGGCGGGCGACTCGCTGGGCGGCGTGGTCGAGGCGGTCGCGCGCGGCGTCCCCGTCGGCCTGGGCGAGCCGGTGTTCGACAAGCTGGACGCCGACCTGGCCAAGGCCATGCTCTCGCTGCCGGCCGCCAAGGGCTTCGAGATCGGGAGCGGTTTCGCCGGCACCCGCCTGCGCGGCAGCCAGCACAACGATCCGTTCTACGACGGCGGCGGGCGGGTGCGAACGCGCGGCAACCGTTCGGGCGGCGTTCAGGGCGGCATCTCGAACGGCGAGGACATCGTCATCCGGGTGGCGTTCAAACCGACCGCGACCATCCTGCGCGAGCAGGAGACGGTCGACGAGGACGGCCACGACACCACCATCAAGTCGCGTGGTCGCCACGATCCGTGCGTGCTGCCGCGCGCGGTGCCGATC
>CAYTTF010000430.1:0-3587 GCA_964440665.1 uncultured Myxococcales bacterium
GGTCGCCGATCACCTCGACCAGATATTTCGCGGCTCGAATCTTGGGGCTCTTATGTTTCCTGAGTTGCGAGGGGGAATATCCCTCCAGATCACTGGCTTTGTGGGTCATGTAGAGCCGGAACAGCCCGGAAATCATCGCCTGCGGGGTCGGAGCGGTACCGAGCAAGGCATCTGCCACCTGGCGCTGCTCTTCGCGCCCGAGCAGCGCGAGAAGGCGATCCACTGTGTCGTCCGGGTCACCGCCGAGGATTTCAGCGGCCGGGCGGTAATCGAAGCCCATAGCTGCCGCGATCCTGATCGCCGCGGCCTGACGCGCCCATGCGTCGGTCTGGTCGTCGCCTGACATCAGCGCGTCCCAATACTCCTCGAGCGCCGCGTCTATCGCGCGAGCTTTGGTGGCAGCGACGGCCACGTCGGTGGTGTTCAGGGCTTCCTTGACGAACCGGCGAGTGTCCAGTCGCGACACCTCTGCGGGTACGCGCCTGATGTACTGGTAAAGGCCGGTCTCTGGCCGGCGCCGGGTATGCTGAACGGGCACGCTGAAAATCGTCAAATAAAAATGGCTGGTCAGAGAGTGCAGCGGCGAGCTGCCATCCGATTGAAGTCCGGTCGGCAATTTAGAGCTAAACTTGTTCCGACCGGCGTTCGGTAACGGCGCAGCGGCGATCCTATGCCGTGGGCCTGTCACGCCGGGGACGCCCTTGGGGCAAAAACAGAACACCCGTGGGAATTCGCGTGGGACTTTGCGTCGCCATCTATCCCACCGCAGCGGTTATTTCGGCTTTGTTCTCATTGCCCCAAAATCGCCACTTGCAGCCAAAGGCCCGGTTCTGTAGGGGTTTCGCCGTGTCGGGGTGTAGCGCAGCCTTGTAGCGCATTTGTCTGGGGGAAAATTTTGCTCCCGGACTAATGAATTAGGCGCGCCAGGGCCTTACGGCGACGGTGACAGCGTCGGCACGAAATCTCGTGGGGCTAGCTGTTCTGAAGGTGCCTCGATCTAAGTTCGCACGCCACCTAGCCGGGACCGGATTGGTGCTCTAGTAGCTCAATGAAAAGACGGCGGCGGAGCCAATGTAGGTGAGCGTGCAACGGTTTAGAACGTCGCGGCCGATTAGGCCGTCAATGCCCTGATGTCTCATGGCTGTCGCAATCACCGGCATTGCTGCAATGTGAAATCCCTGATCAGACGAGTTACCGCTCGGGATGAATAAGCCGATGTCGTATTGGTTGCGCATCTCCGAGGCCCCGGCCGTAGTTGATGGGGTGGTTATCCCGACCTGACTGATCACAGGCAGGTTCAACGCTGCAACCAGATCGTGGTCGATCACCGTTCCGGACGCTCCGGTGTCCAGAAGGAACTGGCCCGCTACAGGTGTCGGAATAGCTTGGCCCGCGCCCTGCATTGCCAGCAGGCGCGGACCACTTATCATAACCATCGCTGTGACGATTGGCCCTTCGGGCGAAAGGCTAAGTGTTATTGCTGGCAAAGTTCAGTTCCCGCGAAAACGACAGAATGCGTTCAGCGGGAGCTATCTGCTTCACCAGAAATGGAACGAGCTTGAATTTCGCGTACCCCACCTTTAACGCGTCTTCGTACGTGTCAAAGGTTCCCTCCACTTCACCATCGTGGATGAGGACGAACTTGCCAGTTTCTTTAACAAGCTCGGGAAGGTGAGACGCATACGTCTCCAGCTCGCGGTCAAGCGTCGAAGTGTCTGACATTCGGCTAACCTCCCTGGCGGACGTTGCCGCCAACTCGCTAACGTTCGGTTAACGGGTCGGCGCAGTAGGGTCACCGGGATTGGTGACTGTCAAGCTACATAGTCCCCAAACGCGCGGAGAATAAGGGCGATCCGCGCATGTCGCGAAAGTGAATGTGCATAGCTCCTTAAGTCGCGCGTCAGACTATGGCGCGGCTGCTCTTCCCGTCGCGCCTAATCCCACCGCGTCTTCCCCGCGGCCGGTCCCATCGCTCCGTTTTGGGGCGGCTGAGATCGAAGCCAAGGGGGCCGCGGCGACCGCCTCGAGCGCATCAAGGATGTCGTTCTCCAGCGCGTGGGCGTAGCGATCGGTGGTCGAGATGTCCTGGTGGCCGAGCAGGTTTTTGACCGCCTTGAGGTTCGACTGGCGAAGCACCCTGGTGGCTGTCGTGTGGCGGACGTCGTGCGGGTGGAAGTTGGTGACGCCGGCGCGCTTGATCGCGCGCTGCTGCGCGATGCGGAAGCCGCTGTTGGTGATTGGGTAGCGGTGCGTGCGGATCAGCTTCTTGCGGCGATCGGTGCGCTTGGCCGCATAGGTGAAGACGAACTCAGGGTGGCGGCCGAGCTGGGCCCGGAGGATCTCGAATGACCGCTGCGTCATCGGGATGGTCCGCGATTTGCCGCCCTTGCCGATCACGGTGAAGCGCCGGCCGAAGAGGTCGACGCGCGCCCAGGTCAAGCCGACCAGCTCCATAACGCGCAGACCATTGATGAAATCGAATTCCAGGGCCTCCTCATAGCCTCGCGACAGCTCGCCGGTGATCCGGTACTCCTCGGCCTGGGTGGCCTCCCTGACGCGCTCCTGGGGCTCTCGCAGCATATGCTGCGACCAATCAATGTCGTGGACCGGCAGCTTCCAGACTTTTCGAGCCCGGGTCATCACCTTGCGCAGCGGCTCGGTGGTCGAGCGGTTGACGGTCGACGGCCCGACCCGACGGGTGCGATTCTCCGGCAAGCCGATTGCGCGAACATCGTTTCGGCGATCGGCGACGAGTTGGGCGACATCGGCGTCGGTGATGTCGATGAGCCGTTTGGTCTTGCCGATGCGCCGCTCGAGGCGCTCGAGGTCGGCTTGCGTGGTCAGCTTGTTCACGTGGAAGAGGCCGACCTGCAGCATGTAGAGCGCCGCGGCCTCGCCGAAGGTCATCTGGGCGCTTGGTCCGGTGCGGCCGGCCTTGGCGTCGGCCTTGGCGTCGGCTCGCTTTAGGTCTTGGACGCGGAGTGCTTCTCGTTTTGAAGTCTTGCCCGTATCGCCGCTAAATCGAGAACCTGCGACTTCGAAATCGAACGAGAAGGTTTCCGCGCCGGGACGCTTGTAGACGGACATTCGGTCTTCCTCCGCGCTGACTTGAAAGCTTCGATGTCGGACGGATCATAGCGGCGGGCCGGACGCTTCTCGCCCATCCCGACGTCGACGTAAGGCAGCTTTCCCGCGTCCGTCAACTTGCCGAGCTGATCGACCGAGATCCCGAGCTGCGCCGCGGCCGCCTTGGGGGCGAGGAGGGCAGTCATTCGTCTGACCCCCGAAGAACGGCGCGAACCGTAGCGAGCGCGGCCAGATATTTGGCCTTGGTGTTGCGCGGCTCGACTATCGACATAGCGGCTTCGGCTTCTTTCAGCGCCTCAACAGCTTCATCTCGCTGGTGTTCTGCGGTTTCGACGCGGGCAAGCAATTGCCGAACTCCCGCTAGGGCTCCGTAGCTCACAAGCTCAGTAGGCAGAATATCCTCAATGGCCTCGATGCACTCGCGATCAGCTAGGAATTGGCGACGAGGCGTATCTTGATCCGTCGCGCTCATGGACGGGGCTCGCGAAGGGCGCGGATAG
>CAYTTF010000431.1:0-3586 GCA_964440665.1 uncultured Myxococcales bacterium
AGTCGCCGTAGTCGAAGAAGAACTGCCCGTTCTTGTAGATGACGGTGACGATCTCTTTGTCTTTCGGGAACAGCGTCGCGTAGAGATCGGCCGCCTCGGCGAACAGGCGATCGCTATCGGTGATCTCGCGCTTGCCGCTGCCCGAGCCGTTCGACGAGATGGGCTTGCGCACCTTCTCGAAGGAGCCCATCGCCTGCAGCAGCGCGTCCTTGTGGTACTTGCCGACCGGCTGGGTCTTGCCCACCGCCAGGTATTCGCGTCCGGCGTCTTCGTACTTGCCGAGCTTGAAATAGAGGATGTCGGCGCGCAGGTAGCGCAGCTCCACGGTGTCAGGTGCCTCGGGGAAGTTGGCCAGGTAGAACTGGTAGGCTTCCGCGGCGCGGGCGTATCGATCCCTGTCGACGACCTTGGTCGTCTTCTCGGTTTGCTGCGCCTCGGCGTGCATGGTCTTGGCCAGCGTGCGGATCAGCTCCTCGGCCATCGCGCGCGCGTGCTCGACGGTCTTGGGCCGGTCCTTGTTGGCGGCGGCCCAGGCGCTGCGGCCGCCGTAGGCGCTGGCCAGCTTGCGCATCTCGGCGACGGCGGTCTTGATGTCTCCCATCAGCTGGTAACCCTCGACGATCTTGCCGGCGTAGTCGGGCGCGTCGGAGCTGTTGGGGTCGAGCTCGATGAGCAGCCGGTAGGCCTCGACCGCACGTTCATAGCGGGTCTGATCGAAGACCGTGTCGGCCAGCTGCTTGAGCACCTTGCGCGAGTACTGCTTGCCGCCGATCTGGGCCAGGAACTCGAAGGCGTCGTGGGCGCTCTTGGTATCGTCCTCGGTGAAGAGCTCGACCAGGTAGTCGAGCGCCTGTCCCTGCAGCTCCTCGGCCCGCTTCTGTTGATCCTCGGTCCGGCCGGCTTTTTTCTTGGCCAGGTCGAGGACGTCCTTGAACCGCTGCGCGCTCTTGTTGGTGTCGCCCAGCTTCCAGTAGCACCAGGCGGTCTTGAACAGCGCCAGGTCGTAGAGCGTCGACTTCGGGTGCTGCAGGACCTTCTCGTAGGCCTCGAGCGAGCTCTTGTAGTTCTGCTGCTCGTAGAATCGGAACTCCGCGATGGCCATCCAGGCGTCGGCGATGTAGCGCGAGCGCGGGAATCGATCGAGGATGATCTGGAAGTATTTGATCGATTCGCCGATCTTCCCCTGGTCACGCAGCGAGAACGAATAGAGGTAGATGACCGTGTCGATCTTGCGGAACTTCGGGTACTGGTCGATGAGCTTCAAGTAGACCGCCTGCGCCTGCTCGAGGTCGACGGTGGGCGGGCGGCGCGGCACCTTGGGGCACTCGGCGCGGTCGGTGTGACAGGCCGAGACCGCCGCCTGATAGCGGCCCATCTTCTCGAGGTACACCGCCTTCGATTCTTCCCAGTAGAGCTCGGCCAGCTTGTACATCGCCTCGGCCTGCTCTTTGGAATGGGGGCTGTCGTGCAGGTAGCTCTCGATCAGCTTGATCGCCTCGCGCCTGGCGGCGGTCACCTCCGCCTCCTTTTCGAGGAGCGCCTGGCGCAAGACCGGCGGCAGCTTGCTTTCCGGCTCGTCGGCGTCGGCATCGGCATCATCTGAATCCGCGCCCGCCTCGTGGGTCTTGCCGGCCGCGGATCGGGAGCCGGACTTCGCCCCGTGCGCGACGGCCGGCAACGCCAGCATCGCCGTGATCGCAAAGAGCGCGGCCAAGCTGCGCGGTCCGCGCGGCGATCTATTTGAAGTTCTCGTACTCATCGGACCAGTACTCACCTTCGAAGGGCCAGTACTCCTCGTCGTCGCCCATGAGGCCTTCCAGTTGAAGGGTGGCGAACATCTCGGCGGGGTAGCGCCCCTCCCGCAGGTTCTCGATCTCGATCTCGAGCTTCTTCTTCTTGCCGATGACCGCGTCGATGTGGGTGAGGCGCGCCTCGCGGAGCAGCTCGCGCAGGCGCTTGTCGAGGTCGGCCAGCGCGGCCGTCGCGATGACGCCGGTCGCGGCGACCAGATTCGCCCGCAGCTTGCGCGCCTCGATCCCCAGCGCCATCGTCGTCTCGGCCTCCTTGGCGAACGGGCCCCGGGCGACGTTCTTGAGCCGCGCGGCGCGATGGGCCTCGTCGGCCAGCTGGCCCACACGTTCCTCCATCTCCGGATCGCCGGCCGCGAGCGGGCGCAGGCCTTCGACGTCCTGGACCAGGCGCACCGCCTCGGTGGCGTCAGCATTGTCGGTGGCGCCCTTTTCGTGCGCGGTCAGCTCGTCCCAGACCGCGACCTCGTTCGGGATCATTCCCGTCTCGCGATCGAGCGCCCGAATGTCGCCGGTGAACTTGTAGAAGCGGGGGTCGACTTTGAGCAGCTCGGCGATGGGATCGTGCGGTGTCGCGATCGACGCCTTGCTGAGCAGGCGCCGGTAGAGCGCGCCGCGCTTGGCCGGATCCTTCAGCAGCGTCGCCACCTGGGCCTCGATCGGCGCGTAGGTCTTCACGAAGGTGTCGAGTGTGGCGCGCACCTGATCGAACCGGCAGGACTTGAGGTCGATCATCGCGTGCAGGAGCATCACGTCGGGCGCGAGCGGCGACTTCGGGAAGGTGCGGTCGAACTCCTCCAGGAAGGCGCTGGCCGCCTCGAACTCCCCCTTCTGGAACATCGACCAGGAGGCCTCGAAGAGCGCGTCGGGGAGGCGATCCGAGTCCTCGGGGACGCGGAAGTAGAAGTAGTACGCGTCGTCGTACTTCCCCTGCTCGTGCGCGATCTGGCCGAGCGCCAGGTAGGCCAGATCCTTGACCGCGAAGTAGCGGCCGTCGATGAAGAAGGTGAAGCGATCCTGATCGACCTGTTCGACGATCTCGCACAGCGCGTGTCGGGCCGCCGCGAAGTGCCCGTGGCGGGCGTGGATGAGGCCGCGGAAGTAGAGCGCGGCGGCATAGAAGCGCGACTGGCGATCGACCGTGGAGAACAGCGATTCGGCGCGCGCCCCGTCGCCGGCCGCGTTGGCGTCCTTCCCGGCCAAATAAGCGTGCTCGGCGGCGCTGTCGTGGGGGAGGGCTTCCTCGCGTTTGGCGTCGTAGTGATCGAGGACCGACAGAATCTCGGCTTCTTCCTTGGTTTCGAGCGCCACGTCGACCATCGCCCGATAGGCCGGCGCGAAGAGCGGCGACTTGGTGCCGCGCCCGAGGACGCGCAGCAGGTAGCGTTCCGCCGATTTGGTGCCGCCCGCGCGAATCAGGGCCCGCGCCAGCGTCAGCTCGGCGGTGGCGTAGTCGGGCGCGTATTCGAACTGCGTGTAGCGCGACGATTCGACGATGCGGTAGAGCCGGACGCTCGCGATCTCGGCGTTGCCGGTGACCAGGTCGTCCTCGGCGGCCGCCAGCTCGGTGCGCAACCGATCCAGGGTGGCGGGTTGTTTGTCGGCGCCCAGCACCCCGGCCTTCTCCAGATCGGACAAATAGCGCGCCATGGGATCGCCGCTCGGCGCCGTCTTGGGGGCGGCGTCGACGTCGGCGTCCACCTGCTGGAGGAGTAGGGCGAGGAGGAGCGCGATCATTTCTCCGACTCGACCTCGATCTCGATCTCGGGCTCGTACCC
>CAYTTF010000432.1:0-3583 GCA_964440665.1 uncultured Myxococcales bacterium
TCGCGGTGAAGGTGCCCGAGAACGTCAGCTTGGTCCCAGAGTTCGGGATGACGTACACGCCGCCCGACGGGATGAGGATCCCGGGCGACCAGTCGATCCCGCCGTCCAGCGAATACTGGAAGACCCCCGCGCCCGCGGCGCCTGCGGTGGTGATGAGCACGCGCACGTCGAAGCTGTCCAGCGCCTCGAAGGTCGTGCCGTTGAGCAGCGTCGCCGTGCCGGAGCCCGTCCGGGTGATCGTGCCGTCGAGGGCGATCGAGTAGACATCTCCCGCCACGTAGGTGCCGGTGGCGAAGGCCAGCACCACCAGCGGCGCGCCCGGCACGCGGTACTGGAACGGGCCCGAGGCTCCCGTCGTCACCAGGGGACCGTAGGCCGCGCCGGCGATCGAGATCTGGAAGGTGGCCGTACCCAGCGCGCCGCCGGTCCCGATCTTGACGTTGATGACCCGGTCGAGCGCCTTGCCCAGCGTTACCGTGCCCGCGCCGCTGCCCACCAGGGAGGTGGATCCTATCGTGCTCGCGACCGATGGCAGCGCCGGCACCACGATCACCGGCCCCGCCTTCAGCGCGATCGCCGCGGCCTCGACCAGCGACCCGAGGCCACACCCGGCCTGCAGCGCCTTCGTGCCGCCGAAGCCGTTCACGCTGTTCGGGGTGCCGGCAGAGCACACGCCGATGAGGGCCTGCGTCCGCGCCGAGCTGGGCCCGACGATGCCGAGGGCGCCGTCGGTGATGGACTGATTTACCTGTGGGTTCGCCATGGTGGTCTCCGACTACCCGCCGTGAGGGAGGTCCGTGTGGGTCTTGATGGCCTTGTCGAAGTCGGCCTCGGTGATCTCGAAGCCGACCACCCAACCCTCGCCGGCCTTGGCCGCCGCGAACTTCCAGTGCTCGGGGTTGTGGACGACGCCGTTGCCGGCAACCAGGATCCCTTGAGAGCCGGCGCGGACCGGGCCGGGACGCCCCTTCGGCATCGTCGCCGGCAGGAACTTCTTCGCCGTGGCCCACTCCTCGACGGTCTTCTTCGGCGCGGTCGGCGCCGGAGTCTCGTCGATCTCGTCTTCGTTCAGTCCGTTCATGGGGTGTCGTCTCCCGGGTGCTTGAAGCCGTAGTCGTCGAGCAGGTAGTTCGGCGAGACGCGCGTCTCCGGGTCCCGGGTGATCGGGATCTTCAGGGCCGCCGCCAGCAAGTACGCCGAGCCGTTCGCCTTCACCTCATCCGTTTTCCATGTCCCGCCGCGCAGGCGGTAACTTCCGCCACCGGTGGCCACGACATGGATCGCAGCGATGAGCGCGCGCCGCAGCGCGTGCGTGTGGTCGGGGTGCTTCCCCCACACGTGGAAAATGATCGTGGTCTCGGACAGGAGCAGGGTGTCCGGAAGCGTGCTGGCCGGCCCGCGGCGCGATCCCATGCCGTCCGTCCCGTAGGTGTCGTCGCCGAGCTCGAACCGGATGGCCGGCGGCCGGCTGTTCTTGAAGGGCCCGCCCTCGTGGTCGCCGAAGTACTTCACCTCGTCGCCCGCGAAGTTCTTCCCCAGGCGCGCCTGGATGCGCTGCCACCAGGCGTTGAACGGCCCGACAACCATCTCGGCGGGACCGCTACCAGGCGGCTCGGGCCCGGGTTCTGGATCGGGCAACGGATCCTCCACATCGTCGGAGGTCGTGCCGCCGAAGTCGCTATCCCCGAAATCGTCGTCGCCGAAACCGCCCGTCGGCATCACCCACCGAACGCCGAACGGAGCACATCCGTGGCGTCCTTTGCGATGGCCGCCCGCCAGCTCACCGGCAGGCCGCCAGTCTCCACCTCGGGCAACATCTGCCGGCGCGGGATGCCGCCGTTCTGGTACCCCCCGAAGACCGCGACCTTCTGCGCGCGCGCCTTCGATGCCGCCGCGCGCCTCTTCGAGATAAACCGCCCGCGCTTGCTCTGCGGGATGGCCCCGCCGGCGCGCGCGTGGGGCTTCGTGCCGTCCTGGTGGTACTTCGCGTAACCGGCGGTGATGGTGATCCGAACGGTCGAGCCGTCGGCCTGGGCCGTCCTCGAGCGCTGCATCCGAGTCGTGTCCTGCAGTGGCTTACCCTTGCGGTACTTCAGGGGCTGCCAGGGCGCGCCGTACGGATCGTGGCTCTGGTCGAATCGGTGCCCACCAGCGCGACCGTCGTGGCCGCCACGCGCTGGGCGATGCGCGGCATGACCTGAGCGGAAATCCGCTGCTGGCTGACCAGCGCCTGCATCCGGGCGAGGCCAGCGAAGTTCCCGCTGACGCCCATCAGCGTTCGTCCCGCTCGCCGGAGAATGCGCCCGCGCGGAACGGCTGCCCTGATTGCCATCCGCGCGAGGTGTTCGTGGCGGCGCCGGCCGCGCCGGGAGGCGCCGCTGGAATCGGTCCAGGCGTTCCGGTGACAGCCGGCATAGGGCCGCCGGCGGTGATCTGCTTCAGCCAGTCCTGGATCCCCTTGAACCGCAGATAGAGCGGGTCCTGGGTGATGTCATCCTCGGGGTTGCGCCCCACGGGAGCGCTGACGATGTCCCAGGCAACGGCGATCGCGCAGGCCTGCCGCACGGACATGTCCCACGCGGTGAAGGGGCCCGGCTGCCGCTGCGACAGGAACGAGCAGATCCAGTCCGTTCGCGCTTGGATGGTGTCGCGCACCACCTCAGCCGCCGCCGATTCGATCGCGTCTGCGCGCGCCCCGAACGTGCTGACGTCGGAGCGCGTGCAGAATGGGGCCTGGCCGGCCACGCGGTGCTACCCCTTCGCCGGCTTGCCGTCGGCCTTGGCGTCCTTGGCCTCGGTCTTGACCTTCGGCTCCGCCTTGGCGTCCGCGAGGTCGCCGGCCGGGACGGACGCGGCGATCCGCGCCAGCAGCTCGTCCATCTTGGCGCGCAACTCGGTGTTGGCCGCGACCAGCTTGGTGTTCTCGTCGGTGACCAGTGCAAGTTCCGCCTTGGCGTCCGCCAGGTCGGCGGCCTGCGAACCGATCGTGGCCTGCAGCGCTTCGATCTCGGCCTTCGAAGCGGCGTTATCTGCGCCCTCCGGCTTCACCGACAGGCGGTCGTCCTTCATCATCAACTCGTACGCCGCCCGGTTCATCTTGTCCGGGTGAGGACGTCCGTCGGGCCCGGTCGGATCCTTCTCGTCGTCGACGACCTCGATCCGTCGGGACTCCTTATTCGAGAAGAATCGACCCGCGCGCCAGCGCCCGGCGTGATTGGGGTTCGAGGCTCTCACGGTGACGAACATGTGGTCCTTTCGATCAGGCGGTCAGATGGGAACTGGCAACGCGCCGGCCCCCTCGGCGTTCAATCCACCGAGGAAGCGGCGCGGTGCTGCTACTCTTCGACCCGGCTCGACAGGTGCGGCAGCGTGACGCCAGCGCCCGCGCGAGCCTCGGCCGCGAAGTAGAACTCGCGGTTCATAAAGACGGCCGTGTTCGTCAGGTCCGTCATCGACATCAGTCCCGAAGGAGGGGTCTCCTCCTGGACGATGAAGGGCTTCATCACCCGGGTGTCGTGCAGGTACCACACGCCGTCCTCGAGGTTCGGGTTCAGCAGCGGCGTCACCAGCCCGCGGAACGGGG
>CAYTTF010000433.1:0-3570 GCA_964440665.1 uncultured Myxococcales bacterium
ACTTCACCTCGTTGATGTGGCGCCGGATGATGCGGCGGATGATCTCCTTGTCGAGAGACCCGCGAACGTTCGCTTGGCCGGGGATGACGTCCGGCGCGTGCGCACGACGGCCACCGAGACCGCCGGCGCCGCGGCCGTAACCGGACCCGTTGCCGCCGCCGCCGCCTTTTCCGATTGTCCCGAGGTTGCCGAGGCCGATGGTGCCCTCGCCGGTGCCGCCGCCGCCCGAGCCGGTGCCGACCAGGCCGAGACCACCGACGCCGTAGGCCTCGCCGATCTGGTTGCCGACGAGACCGCCCAGGACGTCCGACGCATCATTGCCCAGTGCCGAGTCACGGCCGAAGATCGAAGCGATGTGCGAGCCCTCGGTCTGCTTGAGGACGCCCAAGATGCCGGCGTTCTTGGCCTGCTCTTCGGCGAGCTTCTTGGCCAGGTGCGGATCCGGGTTGTCCTTGGGGCCCTTTAGGCCGTAGAGACCCTCCTTGTTCTTGGAGGTCTTCTTGCCCATCTTGCCTTCCTCGCCCTTGTGGCGCTTCCCCTTGCCGCCCTGCTGCGAGTCGTCCTTCTTCTTGAGGAACTCGGGGATGTCCTCTTCCTTCTCCTCCGGCGGCTTGATGAGGAACTTCACGAACCGGTTGTCGCTGTTGAAGAGATCGAGCGACAGCGACTTCGGATCCGGCGGAACCGAGAAGATCATCAGCAGGAACAGGGCGAGCGCCACCGTAGTTCCAACCGAGTAGATCTGCTCGTCCCAGCGCCAGTTGAAGAAAGGGACCTCGAGCGTGCGCGGCCGCGGGGTCGACGTGATGACGAAGTTCGTCTCGCCACAGTCGAGCCGGACCGATCCGCCCGGCGGCAAGGAAAAGCTCGAACCGCGTTGCTGGATGAACTGCTGCAGCGAATAGCTCTGGCCATCGACGTAGACCTCGCCGCCCATGCGCGGCGTGACGTTGATGACATAATCGGACCCGGTCGCGGCCACCAGCGGGTGCGACGAGGCGGGGACGTAATCGGGCGAGACCGGCGCATCGACGTCACCGTCCGAGCCGATGATGAAGTTCGGGCTGGTTCGTCCCCGCCGCTTCATGCCCATGTAGGCCAGCGCGAGACCACCGACGATGCCGCCGAAGACGACCACCGGCAGAACCGGCGAGCGGCTCTGCCACGGGAAGGCCTTCGAGTCTTTCCCGGCGGTCTGCCAGTCGTCGTAGCGGACCTTCTCGGCGCCGACGTCGATCGCGGTGACGATGAACGCCCCCACCGCCACCGCGAGAATCGCCGCGCCCGCGTAGAGCATCGACGTTCCCTGGCTGTGGGTCGACTTTCCTTCGGGATTGAAGAGGTGCCGCGTCCCGGTGACCACGCCGCGGAAGACGGTCTGCACCTCCATGGCGCGCGAGCCGTCGTGAACTTCCACCTCGGCGCCGGCGCCCGGGGCGCCCGCGAAAGACGGCGGGGGCGCATAGGCCTGCTGCGGTGGCGCTTGATACCCAGCGGCCGGTTCGGCCTGGTAACCACCGGGTTGCTGCGCAAATCCGGGCGGGGGCGCGAAGGTCTGTTGCGGCGGCGCGAATCCGCCCGGACGGCCGCCCCAGGCGGCCTGCGGCGCGGGGGTCTCCTGCGCCGGAGCGCCTTCCATGAAGGTGACGACCACCCGACAGTCACCGAACATGATCTCGTCGCCGGTCTGGAGCCGTGCCTTGGTGATCCGCTCCCCGTTGACGGTGGTCCCTCGGGTCGAACCGAGATCCACCACGTGAATCTCGTTCGGGCCGGTCGTCTCGATGACGGCGTGCATACGCGACACCGTCTCGTCGTCGAGTCGAAGATGGGAAGAGGCGAGCTTCCCGATCTTGATGACGTCCTGCGCGAGGACCTCCTCGCGGACCAAATTGTCCCCTTTGTAGATCTCGAATCGAATGGGGACGTTCACGTCGGCCATGGCTGCTCTCCTGGTGGGGTCTGCGAGGCGCTCTAGGTCCGACGGACGATCGGAGACTAGATGTCCTCGAGGGTCTTCAACATCTCTGGAATGAAATCCTTGCGAATCTCGATGAGGCTCGAATGCTCGGCCTTCTTCTGCGCGCTGACGAGCTCACCGTCGGGCCGCTGAAGATCGCCTTCGACCGTGTCGTCCTCGAAGTCGTAAACGGTCTTGGCCTTGTAGGTCGTGTTGGTGTCGTCGCCGCCACCGGCCGGCGCGGCGGCTGCCGGGGCGGCTTCGGGTGCAGGATCTGCGGCGAGCGCCCTGCCGGACGCAACCAGAGTCCCAACGCCTGCAACCGCCCCAAAGAGGGCCAGACGGATGATGAGATTTTTCATATTTCGTTTCTCCTTCATCTCGCGAGAGCCCGGCTGCTGGGAATCAGACAACCCAAAGCTCCCCTAGTTCCCAAACATCTTACTCGGAACCGTAAAAGGTTACCCAGACGCAGATGTAATGCGATCTGCCTTACTTTTTTCGCTTCCATTTACGGTGCCAGGCCGGTCGGACCCTGCCGACCTACTTCTTCTTTTTCTTCTTCTTGCCGGCGCCCTGGTCGTCGGCGGGCGGCGACTCGGCACCCGCCGCGGCGGGATTGGCGTCGGCCCCGGCGGGCGGGGGGGCGCCTGGTGCGGTGGGCGCTCCCTGGGCCGCGCCTTTGGCAGCTCCACCCTTGTCGGCACCCTCTTTGCCCTTCGCGGCAGCGGCCGCAGCGGCCTCGTCGGCCTCCTGCTTCTTCATCTGCTCTTCCATCTGCTTCTGCTGAATCTCGGCCTTGCGCTGCATCTCCTCGGCTTCGGCCTGCATCTTCGCGGCCTCGTCGAGCGCAACGTAAATCTCGTCGATGTCCTTGATCCGCTTCTCCGCCTCCCGCTTGAGCGGTTCGGAGGTCTTGTCGTTGGCGTGCCCCAGGAACTGGCGATAGTAGTCCTGCGCCTTGTGGAGGGACGGTTTCTGACCGTCCTTGTAGTCCTGGTAGATGAGGCCCAGGTTGAAGTAGCTCCAGGGGCTGGACGGATCCAGCTTCTGCGCGGAGTTGTACTGCGTCTCCGCCTCGTCGATCTTCTTGTTGCCACGCAGCGCCACCCCGAGACCGATGGCGGCCTCGAAGTTCTTCGGCTGCATCTCGAGCACCGAGCGGAAGTTTTCCTCGGCGGTGTTGTAGTCGCGGTTGTTGAGCGACAGCACCGCCAGGTTGAGACGGGCCTCCGCCAGGCTCGGGTTCATCGCCACGGCCTTCTTGAACTGGCCGATCGCGGGGCTGATGTTTTTCTTCTTCAGCTCGACGAGGCCCAGCGTGTTGTAGACGACGGCCAGCTGTTTCTTCATCGCGGCCGTGACGCCGGTCCCCTCCTCCTTGACGTTGACCTCTTTGGCGAGCTTGCCGCCTTCGTCGTCGCCGCCGCTGTCCTTCTTCTCCTTCTTGGCTTTCTTCCCGCCGCCCTTGCCGGCCTTGCCCTCGGCGGCCTCTTCGACCTTTTCCTCGGCGAACTTGCCGGTCGCGATCTCGTCGGCCTTGTTGATCGCCTGGTTGCCGACCAGCTTGGCCATCTCGAGCATGTTCATGTCGTAGTAGATGAACGCCA
>CAYTTF010000434.1:0-3557 GCA_964440665.1 uncultured Myxococcales bacterium
GCGCCCAGCATGGCGATCACGCGCTGGTCCGGATCGAGGATCGCCGCGCCTGCCGAGAGGATCTCCTCCGGGATCGGGCGGTGGTGCTCCTCGACGTGGTGGACGTAGCGCATGGTCATGGTGATGGTGGAGTGGCCGAGCCACGCCTGCAGGCGCCACGGGTTCACCCCGAAGCGCGCCGCATGCGTAGCGAACGTGTGGCGCAGGGCATGCCAGCTCCGCTCCGGAAGTCCAGCACGGCGGCAGACCTTATAGATGCCGTGCTTCAGCACCGCCTCGGCGACCGGCGATCCCTCCGGCCCGCAGATCAGCCGCCCTACCCGCACCTGCGGCAGTGCCTTGAGCGCCGCCGCGAGCGCCCCCGTGAGAGGGACGCTTCTTCGTCGTCCCCCTTTCGGAGATCCCTCCACGCCCTTCCTGATCTGCCGAGCGATCGTGATCCGTCCGGCGACGAGATCCAGATCTTCCCACCGAAGACCGAGCGCCTCCCCCAACCGCAGACCCGCATCGCCCGTGAGCAGCGTCGCCACCAACAGCCCACTCCCCTCCCGCCTCGCGCTCTCGACGATCCGACCCCACTCGTGGCACGAGTGGACATTCCGCCTGATGCAATCGCGACCTTGACAAATAAGATCACCGCGGCTGGAGTGGCCCGCGTGCCGAGACGTTGACCGGAGTACTGGAGAGAACCACTCGATGAAGTACATTCTCTGTCTCTCAGGCGTGCTCTTCCTTCTTCCGGCCTGTCATTCGGGCGGGGCGAGCAGTCTTGACGGAGGGCATCGTGACGCAGCGGCCGCTGACAAGGGCGACAGAACCGGGACAAGCGGCGATGCGGCCAGTGACGAAGCTACGATGACCACCACAGAAGCCTGTACGAGCGCAATTCAAGTTCAATGCGAACGGCGCGTCGTTTGCGAAGGGGATGTTCTGAACTCCTGTCTCAGTTTTGCAAGCCTTTGTCCCAGCTACTACTTCAGCGCCGACTCGACGAGGACCATAGCTCAGGTAACGAGCTGTCTCGGGGCGCTGGCCGCACGAACCTGCACTGATCTCGTCCTCGGCGTCTTCCCGTCCTGTTTCGTGCAAGGGAGTCGTCCCGCCGGTGCGGGATGCGCATACCCCAGTCAGTGCCAAAGCGGTGTCTGCGGTTCGAGCATGACCTGCCGCACCTGCGGCACCGGGGGAAATCCAATCGGAGCAGGCTGTGGCCCAGGCAATGGCTGCCGGAGTGGAAGCTTCTGCCACGCTGGGATCTGTACCGACGCGAGCACGATCAAATATGCAAGCGAAGGTCAGTCCTGCGACCTCGGTAGCACCCCGGTTGTCGGCTGCGTTGGCGATCTCATCTGCCAACCCACGTCGATCAGCAGCAGCGCGGGTACCTGCATGGCGGCCCCTGGCGCGGGACACTCCTGCGCTACGGCGGGTTCGAGCGCGAACATCTGTGCTTCGGGAACGGTCTGTTCGGATATCACGGGTGGCACGTGCGAAGTGGAAGGGGCGTGCGGACTCGGAGCACCCTGTGATTCAGATTCCTACTGCAAGGCCGTCGACGGTGGTGTGGCCTGTGCGGCAAAGGCAACCGCGGGCCAACTGTGTGGCGATCCGACGACCACCTCTTTACCACCTTGCCTTTCTCCTGCGACCTGTTTGGCAGCGACGGGAACATGCGTGCTACCCGGCGCTGGCGGAGCAACTTGCAACGTCACCCGCCCATGCGCGGAGCCGCTCGTTTGTGTCGCGGGGAGCTGTCAGCCACTGGGCGCGACCAGCTGTCCCGCTACTGTCTCGGACGGCGGATTGGACTGAGGAACCAGTCGAACCCCTACAGCCAGGATTCGTATTTGGAGGGCTTCACCCGCTCCGGCGGCCGGGCGTTCTTCAGCTCACGTTCCGCGAAGACCTGGCGAGCGATCCGCTTGACGGCCTCCGCGGCCGTCGGGACGCCCGAGCGGAACGACGCCCCCGCCCCGAGGACGATCAGCGGGGAGGGTTCGTCGGTCGGCGCAATCTCCTGCGGTTCAGCCCGGCGGACATGGGCATGCGCCGCGTGCGTCAGGCTTGCCAAGCGACACGCAAATCGCGTATTATTGCGTATCAGAGGATTCGGCATGGCAAAGCACACCAGCGTGACGCTCGGCGATCACTTCGAGCGGTTCGTGAACGCGAAGATTACGACGGGAACGTTCGGCTCGGCGAGCGAGGTCGTCCGCGCGGGCCTGCGCCTGCTCGAGCGCCAGGAGCAGGAGGACGAGGCCAAGCTCGAGGCGCTGCGCGCGGCGATCGAGAAAGGCATCGCCAGCGGACGGGCGAAGGATTCGAGCATGGAAAGCGTCCTCGCGAAGGCGCGGGCGCAGCGCAAATAGGTGGCCGGCTACTACCTCAGCGAAGAAGCGCACGCCGATCTCGTCGGCATCGCGGTCTACACCGCCGATCGCTGGGGGGACGGCAGGAGGAGATCTACATCGGGCGGCTGTACGAACGGTTCGCAGCGCTGGCGGAGAACCCCGCGCTGGGCCGTGCGTGCGATGACGTTCGGCCTGGCCTGCGGCGCGTTCAGGAAGGCAGCCACGTCGTATTTTTCGAACGGGCGGGCACCGAGCTACTGATTGTTCGAGTGCTCCACCAGAGCATCATCGGGGTGTGGGGCCTGCCAAGATTCCTGCCTCAAGGCCGCCGATTTCCCTCTCGAACGTTGCCCTTTCTCGCACGGCTTCGTCGCGCTAAAGTTTAGCCGTAGATCATGCGGGCCTTACAGGACCGTATCACCGTGAACGCCGCTCAGTGCGGGGGACGTCCGTGCATCCGCGGAATGCGCATCCGTGTCGTCGACGTCCTCGACCTCCTGGCGGCAGGACTAACGCAGCAGCAGGTTCTGGAAGAGCTTCATGATCTCGAAGCCGAAGACGTCGCGGCGTGTCTGCGGTTTGCAAGCGGTCGCCTCGATCACCCCATCCTCGCAGCGTGAAGATCTGGGTTGACGCCCAACTGTCGCCCGCTATCGCCGGATGGCTGGAGGCGACCCAGGGCGTCGAGGCCGTCGCTCTGCGCGATCTCGGACTACGAGACGCGGAAGACTCGCGTATCTTCTTCGCCGCGCGGGAGAACGGCGCCGCCGTGATGTCGAAAGACAAGGATTTCGCCGAACTGGTACTTCGCCACGGGCCGCCTCGGCAGATCATCTGGATCACCTGTGGCGATACCTCAAACGCGCGGCTCCAAGAGGTCTTGGCGGACGCCTGGCCGACGGTCGTTCAACTGCTGTCGGTAGGCGAAAAGCTGGTCGAGGTCGGAGACCGCGCTCGATAACGTGGTCACGAGTGTTGCCACGCCGTTGCCACGACCGGCCTCCTCACACGGAATTCTCCGACGGTCGCAGCGCGAGCAGTACGGGCTCGCCAGCGTCGAGCGCGCGCTGGACGCGCTCGGCACCAGCACATCGTGGGCGGGAGAAGCTGTGCCCAGGAGCCCAAGTCAACGAGCAACCAGAGGGTTAGTTTTTAGATCGCGTGGCCGATGGCGCGTCTCGAAGAATGAAATAGCTAACCCTGAAT
>CAYTTF010000435.1:0-3550 GCA_964440665.1 uncultured Myxococcales bacterium
TTCCAGGCCCACCCGAGACCATGCCGTTGACCATGTTGCCGCTGTCGCCGGCGGTCGTGGGCTCCACGGCGGGCTGAAACCCCGCGCCGCTGTGATACATCCACGCGTGCGGGTCTGTCGGGCCGAAGAAGTATGGCCGCGTCGCAGGTAGGTCGACGCCTCGTCCCGCCATATTGGAGTGCCCGAAGTGGAGGAACGCGATGGCGTTCTCCTTGGGGACGTTCGTGCCGCCGATGTTCACCGTGATGCCCGACAGTGGCGTGCCACCGGTTCCGCCCGACACTCCGGCTGCGCCGATCGCGCCACCGGTGCCGGTCACTCCTGCAGCGCCGGTCACTCCTGCGGAGCCGGTTGTTCCACCCCTCGAGGTACCACCAGCCGCGCCGGTTGTTCCGGCCACTCCCGTCGTATTGCCGCCGGCGCCGGTTGTTCCAGCAGCTCCCGGCCCATTTCCGCTGCTTCCACCGCTTGCGGGTTCCCCAGCGGCACCCGACACGCCAGCTGTGCCGCTCGGCGATCCCGTCGACCCGCCCGACACGCCGCAGCCGAAGACGGTCGCTGTCGCGAGCCACGTCGCGTACGCGCAAAGTCGACCCCAGCTCCCTTTGGACACGTCATTGCGAGTTTCCATGGTCCTCCAATCTAGCCAGCAACTGCCCGGCCTCACCGTCGAATGGATCGACGTCGAGAGCGCGATGCAAAAAGTCCAGTGCCTTCATCGAATCACCATGCCGCGCAGCAATGACGGCCATGACGTCGAGACTGCGAATGTCGGACGCATCCTGCGCAAGCGCGAGCTCGGCAATTGTAGCAGCACCATCCAGGTCACCGACCGCCAGACGGCATCGCGCACGCAGAGCCTCGGCCGCCGGCGTCGATAAATCCGCAAGCGCTCGTTCGGCGCCGGACGCCTCGCCTACGGTCATCTCCAGTGTCGCGAGCTGAACGCGGGCAACCTCGAGCAATTGCGGAGCGTCCGCGAACCTCCGCGCGAGGCTCGCGAGGATGCGATCGGTGACCTCCACTGATCCCAGGCTCCATGTTTCGGTTCCACCGTATCCGGTGGAATGTTCTTTTCGCGCAAAAAGCGTCTCGGAGCCGTCCGTATAAATCAAAGCCCAGCGATCGCTTGCATAAAGGTGTGCGATCAGGGGCAGGTAGCGGTCGGGATACAAAACCGGCAAGACGACATATTCGAAACCCTTGTCTCGTTCCCATTCGTCAAACAGCGCAGGGTTGTCGACGACGGCGAGATACTCCCCAAATTCCTGTGCGGACCGCAGCACCAGGCGCGTGTCCATGTACGGCCGAAAGCGCGGACCGAGTGTCCAAATCAGGTAACCGCCGAATTGGTCGGCGGCGAAAATAGACCCCTCGCCTCCGCGCGCCCGGATCACCCGCGCGCTCTCGACGGGCGCGCGCCAAGAAGCCGCTTCAGCGAAGCTCGTCTCTCGCGCGGCGGCGGTTGTGGCTGCGATCATCACGCAAGCGAGAGTGGCGCGCCCCAACCAGCGAGGCACGAACCTCGCCCGGCGGCGAAAGATGGCGACGCGCAGACGGCGGAGGGTCGGCATGACCGAGATGATGGCGATGGGAGTACCGAGCCAATAGAGCAGCAAGACATTCCGGTTTCCGGCAAGCGCCAATGATACGAGCGCGACGACGACGACGACGTGACTGAGCAACAGGCGGCGCGACGTAGCCAGACAGAATCCAAGCAAGCCCAGATACACGCTCACATGGCCGAAGTACCCTGGGCCGGTCCGTTCCAGGCTGAAGGGAGGAACATTTTCCGCGATGTTGGCTGAGTAAGGGTTGCCCGCGGTAGGAAGTAGGCGCTGGAGGAGGGAAAATGGAAGCGCGATGGCGCGCGCGCCATACGGCGTCACGAAGCATGCCGCGAGGCAGAGAGCCAGGATCGCCACGAGCCCGCGCGTGGCCCGACGGGCGTCCACGCTCGCGCTGCATTCCTCGGTAAACGGGAACCAACGAGCTCCTCCGAAGAACGCCCAGGTCGCCATCGCGAACGCGTACATCGAGACGAGCGCGGGTCCCAGCATCGAGAGCGCTTGCACATTCGCCCAGGCGATCTGTAAGAGTGGCAATGGCACGAGCAGCGCCAGGCGCCCCTCCCGCCGAAAACATTCCAAAAGAAGAAAGAACAGCGAGACGAACATGAGTGTTGGAATGATTGGTCGGAGAAGCAGGAGACTTCGGGTTGTAAAAAGGGCAATCAGAAACACGGGAACGAAGACGCCGCGCGCTTTCGACCCCGCAGCGCGCGCCACCCCCGCCAAAATCACGAGACTGCCCGCGGCGACGAGCGCGGACTTCCCGAACACGAGGGCTCTCAAGCCTCCGAGGACGTGGATTTCGTAAGCAACCAGCTGGAACAACCAGTGCACGTCGCTCCAGGGCCTCCCGGCGGCGCCGCTCGAAAACGGATCGGTCATCAAGAAGGCGCGCGTACGAACGAGCTCGCGCCCCGCCGCGAGGTGCCACCACAGATCGCCGTCGGCAAGCGGGGCCAGCCCGATGACGAACGCACCTGCCGCCAAGGCCAGCGACCAATACCAGCTCTCAGCGCCTGATCGCCTCTGAGGTCGCATGACCTAAAACGGCGAAGTCGAGATCCCCACCGCCACCGTCCATGGCTGCAAGTACCGGTCGCCGTTTGCGGTAGCCGACGTGTGCCAATCCATCCCGCGGAGCGCGATGGGAATGAACACACCGCCGAGGACGGCGACGTAGGGATTTGACCACTCGATCGAAGCGTGCAGCGCACCCGTCGCAACCGGGGCGTCGAGCGTCTCACCAAAGTCGCCCCGCGTGTCCTGCTCGCTGTATCCGGTGAGGTTTAGCCCCAACGCGGGCACGAGCGGTCCCCAAAAGTATCCGGCGTATCCGTAGATCGAGGCGCTCGGCGCGCGATAGTTGTGCTGCGAAGGCTTGTCGATCGCCCACAGAAGCTTGTCGGTCTGCTTGCCGCCTCGATAGCCGGCCGTCCCGCCCACGACGGCCAAACCCCAGTCCTGATCGAACGTGTGCTCGACCTGCAGCGTGCCAGTGAGGCGCCCAAAGCCCAGCTGTTCGTCGGGGGTCAGATAAGTGCCCTTGTACTGCGCCGTGTACGTGCCCGTTGGTATCCCGCTGATGACCGTGACCGTCGTCGAGTTGTCCGTCCCGAGCTTACGAGACAGAAAGAGGTTGACGTCACCGATCCCGCCGTTCGACAGCGGGCCGTTGCCAAAGAAGTCGTTGTAGTGCTTGTAGAGGTACGGGACGGAAAGGCTGAAATTCCAGGACCCGTTCCACGGATCGAAAATGAAGTCCTTACCGAGCTGAAGGTTGGCGATCTCGTTGTATCCGCCCGCGCCCTGGCCGGGCTTTAGGCTCGTCGGAATGACGACGAAGTTGTTCATGAAGATAGCCTGGAACAGCCCACCCGTCGTGTTTCGACCGATCCACTTAACGCCCGTGCCGGTGGCACCGCCCGCACCGCACCCACCGATGGTCTCCCAGCTCGCAAGCAGCGGCCCGAGACGCTGCA
>CAYTTF010000436.1:0-3540 GCA_964440665.1 uncultured Myxococcales bacterium
GTCTTCCTGCGTGCTGACAGGCGACGTCCAGGTCGCGGCGGGGTCGCAGGCGAGGTTGTTGTCGGTCGGGGCGATGTTGTCATTGTCGGACGTCACCCAGCCTGGCTCGCCCCCCCCTGCCGTGGCGTTCAGGCCGCTACCCCCGTTCAAATGGGCGTGCTTGCCGGATCCCGCTCGCGGGCTATAGCCGGCTCCCCCGTTCCAGGCTGCCACGAATCGACGGAACCGCCCAACCGTCACGAGATACTTGTCGAGTCGAAACCCGCTCACGGTGGCCGAATCCCCGAGATTCGTGGCTCCTGTCCCGTCGTTCGTGAACGTTCGGTCGTACACTCCTCCGGGCACCTCGAAGCTCGTACAACAGCTCTCGGCGTTCCCACCGCATCGCGTGAGGCCGCTGCCCGTCGCCAGACAACTTGTGCCAGCGGCTGTCAACCCGGCGCACGCACCGCCGCTGCATTCGCCAGTCGCGCACGGCCAGGGGGGTTCCCACTGTCCGTTCGTCCCGCAGGTCTGCAAGGCCAACGAGCTCGCGCATCGTGAAACCCCCAGCGTACAACTGGCCGAGCCGCCGGCGCCGCCCGTATCCGCGCCGGCACTCCCCGCGAAGCCGCCCGAGCCGACGCCCCCATCGCTCCCGCTCGAACCACCGGCGTCCGTCTCGGGTGTGGTTCCCCCACTTCCGATCGTGCGATTGTTGGAACCGGCCCCGCAGGCTGCGACAACGAGGGACGGGCCAAGCACCAGAAGCAGACGAATCTTCGGCATCGCTCGATGTTTAGCGCTTGCCCCGAGTGCCTTCAAAGGCCGCTTCCGCCCAGGAATATCGCCGATCAGAAGTGTCTCCGGCGTGACCAGACTCAACATCGTCCCCTGCTCCGTGTCGTCGCCTCGCATGACCCCAGAAGATCATGCCCCGGGCGATCTGTCGATCCCCTCCGTCGACCCGACCTCCCCTTTGTCGATGGAACCGACCTACGCGGCAACTAAGATAATTTTTTGCGCCGGTTTGAGCTTTTTCGGGCGCGGGCGTCACTGCGGGATCGTGTGGTCCGCGAGCTCAGCTGGCGCTTCACCGGGTAACTTCCTCGACTTCCTAGAAATTGCCCTGGAATTTGCCATGACCGATGGTGGGACCGTCAGGGCTTACCGGGCGACGACAACGGCAACGGATGAGGCGCGGCCAGAAACGCCTGACGTTGCGCTCGCCCGAGCCGTCGTGGCCGGCGAGGCCTTGGGCGCAGGCGCGAAGGCGGGAACAGTTCGGGTCGATGGTGCAAGGCGTTCTGCGCCGGCCCTCGGCCCGGCGCACGACTTCGACGATCTGAAGCAAGACGTCTTCCTTCGGGTCTTTGACCGGGTTGCGGTTCTGCGCGAGCTCGGCGCGCTGGGGAGCTTCGTCTATTCCGTCACCATCCGGGTCGTCTCCTGGGAGAACCGTCGGGCGCGGGCGCGCCGACATCGCCAGGCAGCCAGCCTCGTCTACCCGGCAGGGCCCGGGAGACGGGAGGCGCAGGTCGACGAAAGAGTGCCGACTATCGGCCAACAGATGTCTGGCACTTCTGAGGAGAAGCATGAACGTCATTGCGAAGATTCATTCCGCGATCCCGGTGCTCCTGGTGGGATTGGCCGTTGGTTGCTCGGGAGGCGCCTCGCCAGCCGTCCACCACGACGCGAGCATTCAACCGGGGGAGCTGATGCTTCAGGCGCCACTGGCGTCGCTGGCACCACCGGCGCAGCCGGACAGAGCGCTGCCGGCGGCTCGCCAGCCGGAGCAGCAGGTGGCGGCTCCATTTCATCGGGCGGCGTTCCCGCGGGAGGTGCGGGTACCAACGCTGGCGGCACCACCGCTGCTGGCGAACCACCGCTGCTGGCGGAACCGCGGGGACCGGGGGAACCATTACCACTGGCGGAACCGCAACCACGGGCTGGGTGACAATCCATAACGACTTCTTCTGGTACGACCTGGACGGAAATCTGATTCAGGTGCGAAGCGGAGCGCTTCGCAGGTTTGGCGATCTCTATTACTGGTATGGGAGCTTGCCTGGCGCGATCGACCAGACTTGCTACACATCTCCCGATGAGCAAACCGTTCAGACTCGCCCGAACGCTCGTTCACGCCGCGGCGCTCGTCTTCTGTGCCTTCTGGCTGGTCGCGACGAGCAGCGCGGGCGGTCCCGTCGTTTGCTACACGGGCATTCCCGACCCCGTGACGCTGCAAGTGACCCTTGGGACGCCACCGGTGTACGACGCGGGACCAGAGGGCTGCCAGGAGATCGACGGGCTGTTGCCGAACGGGTCGCTGACCTTTAGCCTCGCGAACCTCCAGACGCAGGGAGAATGCGACTGGTATCAGACCGTGTCGATGGACGGCGCGTCCGGTGTGACGCTGATACCGGTCGAGCAGGTCAACTCGTCCTACGCGATCACCGAGGCAGCGGGAACGTTCTCCTCGATGCAGAGCTCTGGTTGCCAGGGGAGCTGGCGCGCCTTCCTTGCCCCGACTACGAAGCCGGACCCGGGCGCTCCGGTCTCACCGCTCGACGCCGGAATGGCGTCGCGGTGGACTCTCCTCCGGGAGATCGACCTCGATCGGGCGGAGCTCTGTGGCGGCGCGTTCGCCACGACCGGACCGCTCAAGTGCGCGGACACGTTCCCGGTCACGGGCATCACCCAGGCGGCGCCGTGAACGCGGTTGGCGCCGTCGGGCATCGACCGGCCGTCCCGCGCTCCGGCGAGTTCTTCGCCCCGCTCCCCCTGGTCGCGCTCGCGCTCCTGGTCGTGAACGACGTCTGGCTCAAGCCCGCGTTCCACTCGGCGCTGACCGGGAAGCTCTCGGACGTCGCGGTCTGTTTCGTCCTGCCGCTGTTCATCTCCGAGCTGTTCGGCCTCCTGTTCGGAATGGCGCCGCGCGCGCGCCTACTGGCGGGGGCGCTCATCGCCACTGCGGTGTACACGGCACAGGAGATCGTGCCCCCCTTCACTCGGCTCGCCCTCGCGATCCTCGAGGCGATCGGGCCCCGGCTCGGGATCACGCGCCGTTTTCAGCTCACCTCCGATTGGACGGACCTTTTCTGCCTGTTGCTGATCCCATTCGCGGTCGCCTATGGAACCCGCCGGCTGCGAAGATTCGTTCTTCTGCCGCCGACTCGGCGTTCGCGTGTCCGGAGCTTTTGACAAGTCCGCCTCATGAGCTTTTGAAGATGTCCGCTCGTGGTGCCTGGCTATGCGGCCAGACGTTTGGGTTGGGAATTGGGGAGGGATCTCCGCGGCGGGTGAATCGCACCAGGAAACGCGCCTGATGGTTGACGGCCAGGGTGCCATCGACGAGCTCGTGGATCCGAACCGACGCCCTACTCCGTCGCCTTCGCCATCTCTGCGTGGACGAAGCCAAGGTGCCGGAGGTCCTGCCCCACTCGCTTCGTGGGCTACACGCGACGCTCGCATCCGGGTTCGGCGCGACCAGCCATGCTGTCGCCGCCGCGCGGGCACACGAGCTTCGCGGTGACCGCGCGGCACTACGTGGATCGCCACACGTTG
>CAYTTF010000437.1:0-3489 GCA_964440665.1 uncultured Myxococcales bacterium
GATCGCTGGCGCGCCAAGGGCTACGGCTTCCCCTATCTGCACGACGAAACGCAGGCCGTCGCGCGCGCGTTCGACGCCGTCTGCACGCCCGACATCTTCGTCTACGGCAGCGACCGCAAGCTCGCGTACCGGGGTCGGATCGACGACGCCTGGAAGGACGAAACCAAGGTCACCCGCCACGAGCTGGCGGAGGCCATCGAGGCGCTGGTGGCCGGCAAGACGCCCACCAAGGTGCAGCGGCCCTCGATGGGGTGCTCGATCAAATGGCGACAGCAGGCGGCGTGACCAAGAACGCGGCCTCCACGCGGGGCGCATCGCGGGGCGATCCCAAGGGGCACTGGCGCAGCTATCTGGCGCGCAAGGGGCTCAAGACCACGCAGCAGCGCGAGGCGATCGTCGACGCCTTCCTGCGCATCTCGGGCCACGTGGGGCTCGAAGATTTGCTTTCGTCCGCGCGGCGGAAGTATCCGCGGGTCGGGCTCGCCACCGTCTACCGCACGGTCAAGCTGCTCGAAGAGGCGGGCATCGCGGTCGCGCGCCATTTCGGCCCGGGGCAGACGCTCTATGAGATCTCCGAGGGACGCGCCCACCACGACCACCTGATCTGCGAGGCCTGCGGCTTCATCATCGAGTTCGAGAGCAACGAGATCGAGAAGCTGCAGGACACCGCCGCCAAGCGCCTCGGGTTTAATGTATTGCGTCACCGCCACGAGCTGTTCGGCCTCTGCGAGAAGTCCCGCGGAATTCCCGGCGGCGCCTGCCCAGGCGAGGCCGCTGGCCGCCGCGGGCGCGCCTAAAGGCCGGCCGCGAGCGCGGCCCGGATTGGCCGCACCCGCATCTTGACGCTCAGCCGAGGAGTTGCCACCATGGGGGCGCTGGCGGGATTGGGGGATCTCGCGGCGCGCCACGCGAAGGATACAGGATGCCAAGCCCCCATCGGCTCTCCCAACGATCGAAGAGACCGGCGCTCGGCGCCGCGGCGGTCGAAATTGGGGCCGGCGTCCGGATGCACTGCCACGAGGTCGACGACGATCTCGCCATCCTCCGGTTCGTCTGTGCGCCAGCCCCCGGCCGCGCGGGGGAGCCCAAGCCGGGTGCAAGCGCCGGCGCCGGCGATCGAAGGCGCGCCCGGCACCCGCCCGGCGACAGCTGATTTCCGCCTTTTTTTGCGGGCGGCGCGAACGGTTCGTAGTCTCAAGGGGTGTCGGCCCCGCTCCGCCCCCGTTTCGGTCCCGCGACACTCGCGCTGGCCCTCGCCCTGGCGACATCTCCGGCGGGCGCCCAGGACGACGGCGACACCGCTGTGATCGAAGGGCCCGCGGCGCCGCCGGCGCGCGCGGCGGGCAAACCGGTGCCGTTCGAGCGCGAATGGCTGGAGCCGTTCTTCAAGACCGGACCCGCCAAGCAGGCGGTGGAGAAATATCGGGCGGACGACTGGATGGCCGCCGAAGCCGGATTTTCGCGCGCGCTGCGCGCGCTGCCGCGGCGAAGCGAAGAGCACTCGGCCGCGACCTATCTACTCGCGCTCACGCGCGCGAACGAGTCGAGCTGGTCGGAGGCCGGGGAGCTGTTTGAAGATCTCTACGAGAGCTATCCCAGATTGGCGCCCTACCACGCCTACAATGCGGCCCGCTGTCGCCTGCGGCGCGGCGACAACGTCGGGGCCCTCGAATGGGCCGCCAAGGTGGCCAAGGGGAGCGTGCCGGAGGCGGAGACGGAGCTGGTCCGCATCGATGCGCTGCGGTCGCTGTCACGCTGGGACGACGCGCTCGGCGCCATCGATGGCTACCTGGCGCGGTTCCCGGGCGGACCGCGCCACGCCGAGGCGCTCTTCAAGAAGGCCGAAGCGCTGGAGAAGGTGCAGACCCACGGCGCCGCCGACGCGCGCCCCGCCAGCCCCGACGTCACCGCCATTTACCGCCGGGTCTGGTCGGAAGCGCCCCTCGACGCCTGGGGCGACCGGGCGAGCGAGCGGCTCGGACAGATCGCTGCCGCGCTGCCAGTCGGCGAGGCGGCCGTGATCCACGCACGCACCGCGGGCGAGCTCTGCTCGCGCGGCAACATCTTCTTCGATCGCAATCGAAATCAGGAATCGGAGGCCACCTTCGCGGCGGCGCTGGTCGCGCCGGGGCTGGACGCGGATCTCGAGTGCAAGGCGCGCTTCTTCCGCGCGCAGTCGGTCTGGAAGGAACGGCAGCGCCCTCGGGCAGCGCCCCTCTTCGACGAAGCGGACGGCGCCTGCGCGCGCGCCGGCAACCGCGACCTGCACGCCAAGGCGCTCTACCAGGGTGCGCGGGCGTACGCCACGATGGGCAACCGGGAGGCGGCGCTGGCGCGCTACGCGCGGGTCGAGACGGAGCACGCCGACCACAGTTATGCCGACGACGCTCGGGTGCGGATGGCGGAGCTCGCGACCGATGCGGGCGACGAGGCGGGCGCGGCCAAGATCCTGGCCGAGGTGCCGTCCCGCTATCCGACCGGCGATCTCTTGAACGAGGCCCTCTGGCGGCTGGCGTTCGCTGCCTGGCGGGGCGGCCGGCTCGACGAGTCGCTCAAGTGGCTCGACGAAAACCTGCGCCTCGTCCCGCACGAGGAGATCTGGTACGCCGAGGGGCGGGTTCAATACTGGAAGGGCCGGGTCTTCGACAAGGAGGGGCACGCCGACGAGGCGCGCACCTGGTACGAGCGGGCGGTGCGCGAATATCCGCTCTCGGTCTACGCGCTCTTGGCGTTATCGCGGTTGCGGACGTCGGCGCCGGCGACCGAAAGGTCGCTGGTGGCGGCGCTGCGAAAAAAGATCCACGACGTCCCGGCCTGGAAGTTCCCGCCCCGCGCGCTCTATGCGGACCCTGGTTTTCTGCGGGCGGTGGAGCTGGCCCGCATGGGACAAGGCGGCGATGCCCGGCGCGAGTTGGCCAAGCTGGGGCTGGCGACCTCCGTCGACAAGCATGCGACATCGGCCGCCCGCGCCGAGGACCAGGACCTCCTCTGGATCACCGCGATCTTGCTCGATCGCGGCGGCGTCTGGAGCGCGTCGCATTCGCTGCCCCGCTACGGCGTGAACACCTATCGGCTCGAGTACCCGAAGGGGATCGGCGAGGCGAAATGGAAGCTGGCCTACCCGCGCGCCTTCCCTGCGCTGGTCACCAAGAACACCCGCGCCAATCAGCTCCCCGAGGCGCTGGAGCTGGCGATCATGCGTGAGGAGAGCGCCTTTGCGCCGAAGACGGAATCGTTCGCCAACGCGATCGGCCTCACGCAGATGCTGGTCAAGACCGCCAAACGCTTTTCGGACGGCGCGCCGGTCACCCGCGAAGTGCTGCTCGATCCGGCCAAGAACCTCGAGCTCGGCGCCCGGTTCCTGGGCTTTCTCTGGAAGCACTTCGACGCCGCCGCGCCGCTGGCCATCGCGGGCTACAACGCGGGCGAGGCCGCGGTCGACCACTGGCTGGCCGACCGCGGCGAGCTGGACATGGACGAGTTCATGGA
>CAYTTF010000438.1:0-3468 GCA_964440665.1 uncultured Myxococcales bacterium
CGATCCTCGGTGGTCTGCATCATCGCTACGGCTTCGCGGTGCCTGCGCGAGCCCCACCGTCGGAGGAAATGCGGGCAGCGTGAGCCGCGGACGGAGTTTTTGCGCCCCACACCCCGGAGATCGGGGGAGAGGTGTTGTCGGAAGGAGTTATCTCGGCCAATAACGCGCCGAGAGCAGCAGCTTGAAAGGCCTCCTCACAGAGCTGACGCCGCTGCCGGCCAAGGGCGGCCCTCACAATATCGTTTCGACCTTCCGTCGACAATCGGGACTCGCGCGGCGGGTCGAGGTTACGCCGGGTTACGGTGAGGCGAGCGGAACGCTGGCCACCAGTGTGTCCCACGACAGTTTCAGCGTCGCCTTGCGATCACCCGCGGGCTTCACCTCGATGGTGAACTGCTCGACGGGCGGCGCGGCTGCGCCAACCTTCATCGGCACGCGGCCCAGGTCGTCCTTCGCGTTGTAGGAGAAGGCACCCCACTCCTTGGCGGTCTTGTTGACGACCAGCGTCCACTCGTTCTTGTTGGGCAGCGTGAACAGCGCGTAGGTGCCCTTGGGGACGCGCAGCGCGCCGATCGTCAGGTCGCCGTCGGTGGTCAGGGTGGTGGCCTCGTCGGCGCCCGTGCGCCAGATCTGACCGTAGGGCACCAGCCCACCGAAGATGGCGCGCCCCTTCTTGTAAGGCCGCCCGTATTCGATCGTGACCTTGGTGCCGCCGACCGTCGCCGACGCGCGATCGTGCGGGCTGGCGCGCTTCTCTTCGGCGCGCGCGGCGCCGGCGAAGGCCGCCACCACGAGACCAAGGACGAGCACCCACGCAATGCTGGATCGAGGCGAGGTTGTTTTCACGCGTGGGATTCTGGGCCACGGTCACCGGTGCATCAAGCACGAGCAGGTATTCGCGGGTTGCCGTGTTTAGTTGTGGCATCCTCGGTGCAGGATGAGCGCCACGATCGCAGAGGATTCGGGAGAGGGTCCCGATGACCTCGTCGCGCCCCTGCTTACCCTGCTGACGGGGCGGCGCATCGTGGCGCTGACCGGCGCAGGCTGCAGCACCGAGTCCGGAATCCCTGACTACCGGGGCAGCGGTCGGACGCGGAACCCGATCCATCACGACGAATTCTTGCGCCGCGAGAATGTTCGACGCCGCTACTGGGCGCGCGCAACTGTCGGCTGGGCGAGGTTCCGGACGGCGGAACCTAACGCCGCCCACCATGCGCTGGCCGCGCTTGAGGAGGCAGGAGTGCTGGCCGGGGTGATCACGCAGAACGTAGATCGGCTGCACCACCGCGCCGGGAGCCGTAGGGTGGTCGAGCTCCACGGTGCGTTATCGGAGGTCACCTGTCTTCGATGTGGCCGCCACGAAGACCGGGAGAGCTTGCAGGAGCAGCTCCTGGAGGCGAATCCCGGCTGGCTGGAGATCGCCGCTGACCTTCTGCCGGACGGCGACTCTGATATTCCTGCTGAAGTCGTGGCGGGCTTCAGCGTGGTCGGGTGCGGTTCGTGCGGGGGCGAGCTGAAGCCCGACGTGGTCTTCTTCGGCGGCACCGTGCCGGAGCAGACGTTGGCCGCCGCCTGGGAGCTGTTCGACCGGGCCGAGGCGCTCTTCGTGGTCGGGTCGTCCCTGACCGTCTTATCCGGCTTCCGGTTCGTGCGACGCGCCCGCGAGATCGACCTTCCGATCGCGGTCATCAACATCGGCCCGACGCGTGCGGATGATCTGGTGCAGGCGAAGGTCTCTGCCCCGGCCTCGGAGGTGCTCCCGCGACTCGCGTATCACCTTCGAGACAGTTGGGGGCGACCCGACTGAAATAATAGGAGTGTCGTCTTCTTCGGCGACAGCGAAATGGAGACCGGGTTGTGCGTGTTCTTCGCATTGTGCGGGGTGGTCGTCCCTCCCGCCGGGTGCAGAGGCGAGCGTTCAGTATGGAAACTGCGGCCCAGCGTAGGGAAAGTACTGCGGGCCCCGAGCCAGCCCAGGGGCCTCGATCAGCATTCCCGAGGCTCCCCCTTGCGCGGCGGCCGCGACCACAGGTTCCCACCAGCGTCGATGACGAGGTTGTTCCCGATCGCCGGGCTCACCCTGCGTGACCGTCGCCGTAGTCGGCCAGAAGGGAATTCTTCGAGTCGGCCTCGATCGCCTCGACGATACGCGGGTATTGCACCTTCACGGCCACCAGCTCGCCGGACTTGAGGCGGGCCCGATGCACCTGCCCGATGCTGGCGGCCGCGAACGGCTCCGGCGACCACTCGGCGAATAGCCGGCGCGGGCTCGCCCCCAGCTCTCGAATGAAGATCTCCGCCACGACCGAAGGAGCCATGGGCCCGGTCCACGAACATGCGCCCGAGCGCGAGCACCGTGGCCCGAGCGGCGACGCCCGCCACCGTGCGGGAGAGCTTGGCGTTGCGCGCCGTCCGCGACACGGTGAGACCTTTGAGCGGATCTCGTCCGGAGAGCAGGGAGGATAAGGCCCAAAATCCGTTCGCGTCAAATGGCCGCTATAGAACCTGTTCCGTCCACTGACCGCGCTCCTCGACCTGCCCAAGATGCCCGTTTTCACGGCGCGCGTTGCGCCCGCCCTCCGGGCCTCATTTTTGGCCGCCTGCCTTGCTGGCGAACACCGCCTCCTCTCGGACCCTCTTGCGAATCTCGTTCACCATCGCGGCCGAGCCCACGGTGATGTCGATGGCTCGTTCGTCCGTCGAGCGTTCCAAACGGAGGCCGCGCACGTAGAGGGGACAGGCGGCAGCGTCTTCAGAGAACCCGCGCGCCTGCGCGAACGAATAGTGGCAGCGCATGCCCGCGAGAACCGTGTCCACCGAGACCGAAGCGACGAACTCGACACGCACGCCCTGTGGCGCGTCGTTGATTGCCGTCACCGGTCCGAGCAGGGGACACGCCGCCCTGGCTTTGGGCTCGATGCCGTGGCACTCGGCGGATTCGAAAGCCTTAAGCGCCATGGCCAGACGCCCGTGGGCGACGGCGTGCGCGATCCGGTGCGAAACCGCCGCGTCGGTCGTCTGGACCTCCACCGCGAAACCGCCCGCCACCTCGCGAACGCGTGCGGTCACGCCCGCGATGGCCAGCGGGCAGTACGACGTCAGAGGGTACGGTTGCCTGGCCTCGCCCACGGAATTGCCGGCGATCTGGCAGTCAATCACATGTTGGAGCGACGCCGCCGTCCGGTCCGGTGGTCCCCGATAGACCATCCGAGCGCCGGTGAGCACCTCACCCCCACGGCTGTCAACGGGCATCCGCTCGATACTCACAATCTCGTCGGCGGCACACAGATTGATGTTTCGATCTGCGTCGGAGCAGGACAACGCCGCCGTGTCTTGGGCACCGGGTGGCCCGCTCGCCAACGATGAGGGCGGACCGGCGGACGCGCAACCAGCGAGCGCGGCCAACCAACCAGCGAGGGCGGCCAACAGAATCGATTCACGGATGATGTTCGCATTTTTCATGGGGGC